>JAFDVU010000084.1 GCA_018268835.1 Acidobacteriota bacterium
GGACCAGAGCGCTACCCTCACCGCCACCTACAACGGTGGTTCCGCCAGCACGACCATCAGCCTGGTAGCATCCGTCAGCATCTCCTCGCTCGCCTGTAATCCCAGCAGCATCGGGCCCAGTTCCTCCAGCACCTGCACCATCACCCTGACTAAGGCCGCACCAAGTGGCGGCGCCCCCGTGACCATCTCCAGCGGCAACCCCCTGCTCTCCGCCCCAGCTACCGTCACAGTCCCGGCGAACACGACGTCGGCCACCTTCAACGCCACCACGGCCGCCATCGCCACGGACCAAAGCGCTACTCTCACCGCAACCTACAACGGCGGTTCCGCCAACACGACCATCAGCCTGGCAGCGTCCGCGCGCGTCTCCTCGCTGGCATGTAATCCCACCAGCCTGGGGCCCAACTCCTCCAGCACCTGCACCATCACCCTGACCAAAGCTGCGCCAAATGGCGGTGCCGCCGTGACCATTTCCAGCGGCAATGCTCTGCTCTCCGTCCCAGCCACCGTCACAATCGCGGCGAACGCGACGTCGGCCACTTTCAGCGCCACCACCGCAGCCATCGCCACGGACCAGAGCGCTACCCTCACAGCAGCCTACAACGGTGCTTCCGCCAACGCCGCAATCAGCCTGCTAGCATCCGCCAGCATCTCCTCGCTGGTCTGCAGTCCCAGCAGCCTGGGACCCAACTCCTCCAGCATCTGCACCGTCAACCTGACCAAGGTTGCCCCCAGCGGCGGCGCTGCCGTGACCATTTCCAGCGGCAACGCTCTGCTCTCCGTCCCAGCTACCGTCACAGTCGCGGCGAACACGACGTCGGCCACCTTCAGCGCCACGACGGCCGCCATCGCCACGGACCAGAACGCTACCCTCACCGCGACCTACAATAATGGTTCAGTCAATACGACGATCGGCCTGGCTGCAACGATCGTCGTGTCATCCCTGGTGTGTAGTCCCACCACGCTCGGCCCGTTGGATTCCTCCACCTGCACCGTAACCTTGACGAGGAGCGCACCCGCGGGCGCCAACGTGCTCGTGTCTTCAAACAACGCCTCGCTCCCTGTTCCTCCGTCCATCTTCGTCGCCGCAGGGTACGCCTCCGCGGTCTTCACGCTGCAGGCCGGCAGCTTTACGTCGAGCCAGAGCGGCTCCGTGACGGCCTCTTACAACGGATCGTCACGGTCTGCCGCAATTTCCCTGGTGCCTCCCGCCCTGGTGACATCGTTGGCGTGCAATCCGACCGGTGTGTTCGGCCCATCGACGACTTCGTGTACCGCGACGCTATCGCAGCCAGCACCAACGAACACCGCCGTGGCGGTAAGTTCCTCGACCAACCTGATCACCGTACCCGCAAGTATCCTCGTGGCCGCCGGAAACAGCACCGCGACCTTTACGGCCAACATCGGCAGTGTCACCACCGACACCGCTGGTTCGGTTACGGCGACGCTTGGCGGATCATCCCGGACGGCAACCCTGACTCTGTGGTCTACTCCGGTGCTGTCCTCACTTACGTGCACCGCTACCAAACTCGCGGCCGGATCCAGCACGGTGTGCACCGTCACGCTGTCGAAGGCGGCGGGCAACAGTGTCGTGAATCTCGCGAGTAATATGGCGACCCTGACCCTTCCCGCCACCGTCACCGTACCCCAGGGAGCACAGACCGCTAGCTTTACTGCTACAACGACGGCATCGGCTCTCGGCTGGATCATCATCAGTGCAACCTTCAACGGCACGCGCATGACCTTCCTGCTCACGGTTACGGCGCCGCCAGCCCCTGGCGGGTCTACGTCTACGGTTCGCACAATCACCTGTAGGCCGAGGTCCCTCGAGGTTGGGTTCCGGGGAATCTGCCGGATCACTCTGGATCGCGTTACGGAATCCGCTGACACCACGCTACACGTTTCCAGTTCCAGCGCATCGCTCCTGCTACCGAAAACGGTGACCGTTCGTCGCGGCCGCGCTACGGCGGAATTCCGTGTCGATGCCACCGGTTCCGGGGAGGACGTTGTAGTCGCGGCGGCACTGGGAACAGATGTAGTCCAAGACAGCGTCGCGCTCACCGGCGACCGCGCTAAGCGGATCCGCGTGCCGCAACGTCAGTTTGTAAGATACGGCAGCGAGGTCCGCTTCCGCGTCTCGCCGGCGGATCCGAGCGCAACAGTGTCCACGGCAGAGTTACCGTCGGGAGCGTATTTCGATCCCGTCAACGGAGAGTTCTGGTGGACTCCGGATATTACGCAGGTTGGCGATCACGATGTCGTGTTCACCGCGGCGGATTCGAGCGGCGTCAAGACGAGCGCTTCGGTCGTGATCCAAGTAGATACGGGAGAACCGGTAGCCACACGAGTCGTCAACGCGGCTAGCCGTTCGGCTGAAGCAGTCTGTGGTCCGGGTACGATTGCAGCCATCGAGGGCCGCTGGCTGACTGGCGGCGCCGCGGCATCGGACACCTCGGGCGGTTCCATCGAACTTGCGGGAAGCAGAGTCTGGGTGAACGGCATCCCCGTACCGGTCCTGTCCGCATCCCCGACCGAATTGACCCTGCTGTGCCCGGATTCCGTCCCAGGAAGCGATCTCGCATTCGTGGTTCAGACTGATCACGGCGTAGCGAAGTCACTTCGGACGACAGCCCGCTCGGCGGCGCCAGGCGTCTTCTCGCTCGATGGTTCCGGTTCGGGCGAGGGCCTCGTGCTGCTGGAGCATAGCCGCGCTGTAGCTGTGGTGCGTAACTACCAACTTCCGTCCCAGCCGGCGGTACCGGGCGAGCGAATCGTCTTTTACGCGACCGGCGTTGATCACTTGACTAATCTCTCAGTCCACCTCGGCGACAGACAGGTCGCGCCGGTCTCCGTGAAACCTGTGCCTGACCATGTGGGACTCTTTGAGATCAGCGTTGCCGTACCAGACGATGCCGCAGATAACAGCGACCTCCGCTTGTCTTTTTCCGGCGATACTCCCGAAGGTATGCAATTTCACAGTAACGAAATCCGGATTGCGGTGGAGACGGCTTCCCGATAGTATTAACACGGGACAGCAAGGGTTAATTCGATGTCCATTCTGCGAACTTTCGCACTTATGGCGGTGGCCACCGGCACCGCCAGCGCTGGCACGATTCTCTTCACCTTTGATACCGATTCTACCAGCACAGCAACAACTTTCACCGACACGGCAAGCGGGCTCTCGGCCACGTTCAGCTCTCCAGCGGATCCGGGAGGATTCACGATCTTCCCTTCGTTTTTCGCTTCGCTAACGGGAAATATTCTGCTGCAGGACGGAAGTCCTGTGCCTCTGACGATAGACTTCAGCGATCCTCTTTCGAGCCTGACGTTGTTGTTCGCAACGGCCACACTGGATCCGGTTTCATTCCAGTTGATTGCCTACAACAGCGGCACTGAAGTCGGCACAGTCAGCGCGGTTGGCGGCACGCCACCCGGCACCGTGTACCCGGAAGGCAGCATCTCTTTCTCTGGTGTCAGCTTCGATCGGGTGGTGCTCTCCACCCCGAGCAGCAGCGTCTTCGCGATCGACAACGTCTCCGCTACCGTCGGGCAGGTTCCTGAGCCGGCCTCGTTCCTGCTGATCGGGCTCGGACTGGCGAGTGTGGCGATTCGGGTAAGCGGAAGACGGAGGTAGTCCCATCGCGCACGCCCGGCAGCGAGTTACGAGACCCTCACGATCACCGAATCTTAGGCGTAAAGACCTCGGCACACCCTCCGAAAACTCATGTCCGCGCGGGCACGCGGGACGACGGTAAGCACCGCACCGAAGTCTGGTCGGCCTGTCGGGGGGGAAGTCAGACTAACATCGCGCTTTGCCGAGGGCTTTACACACGGCCGGTCTGCCCTTGCCACGACCAGAGACGTGTGAAACTGCGTACCTTGATGGGCAGAGATCGTTCGCAAGCGACGCTTTCGCTCGACCGGCTCCGCGCAAGGCGCAGGGAAAGGCCCCGGACAAAAGCAGGGCAAGTCCGGCAGGCGGATCAGCACCCCTCAAAAGAGGTTGGGGCCAAAGGTGCGATTGTGCTGAAAAGTGCCGCCGACCTCGCACCAGCGCCCTCCGCGAGGCGATTTCCTGAATTCTCCCGGCGCCATGTCCCCTTCGGGCGCCAGACCGCGCTTTGACCATTCGGAGGGGATGAATGGGAACGTCAGCAGCCTGGCTCGAAACCGTCTATGGAGCACCCAGAGCAGCTACATGGAACCGCAGACTCGGCGCACGCTCATGTATAATTACGCAATCCCCGATGGCTGCTTCAAAGGGAGATATCACAGTACTGCTCCATCGTGTGGCGGAAGGCGACCGTTCAGCGGAGGAGGATCTCCTGCCTCGCGTATACGTCGAACTGCACCGGCTCGCCACTGCCCGCATGAGGTCCGAACGTGGCGGCCATACGCTGCAGGCAACCGCGCTCGTGCACGACGTCTATCTGAAGCTCTGCCGCTCTGAACGACCCTGGCAGGACCGGCTTCATTTCTTCCGCGTCTCGGCGCGTCTCATGCGCCGCGTGCTGGTCGATTACGCTCGGCAGCACCACGCCCTGAAGCGCGATTCCGGCCGGCAGGCGGTACCGCTGGATGACGCCATCGTCATCTCGGCCGATCAGTCCTTCGCGGCGCTCGAAATTGACGAGGTCCTGAATCGTCTGGCGGAGGTCAGCCCGCGACAGGCGCAGGTCGTCGAAATGCGGTTCTTCGCTGGACTGACTGAAGAAGAGATCGCCGAGGCCCTGGGGCTCAGTACGCGCACGGTGAAACGCGATTGGCTCATGGCCCGGGCATGGCTACACCAGCGCCTCAATCGCGCATAAGATTCCCGGAATAACGCTGATGGCGGCAGACGTGAATGACGACCGATGGGAACGGCTGGCCGCGCTGTTCGACCGGATGTTGTCGAGCACAAACCCCGAGTCGACGCTCGCTTCCGAGCCGGATCCGGAGATCCGCAGCGCCGCGGCAGAGTTGTGGCGGCACCACGTCAGCGCTTCCGCGGAGGACTTCCTCAGTTCCGGCCTGGATTTCACCGTCGCGCCCGTCTTCCATCCGGGACAGGTCCTGTCGAACCGCTTCCGCATCGAGCGGCTCCTGGGACGCGGCGGCATGGGCGAGGTCTATCTCGCGTTGGACGAACGGATCGGCGATCGCGTGGCGCTGAAGACCATCGCCCGCCTGCTTGCCGAGTCGGCGGATCTGCGCCGGCGCATCGTCAGCGAAGTCCAGAACGCCCGCCGCGTGACCCACCCGAACGTCTGCCGGATCCACGAACTCTTCGAAGACGGCGAAACCGTCTTCTTCACGATGGAGTATCTGGAAGGCCGAACGCTCGCGGAGATGTTGGACGCTCCGATCGCGCGTCCCTTGGCGCGGACGATCATGCGGCAGCTCGCGGAAGGGCTCCACGCCGCCCACCGGATCGGCGTGGTTCACGGAGACTTCAATCCCTCCAACGTAATGGTCGTGCCGGGTGTGCCTCCCCGTGCCGTGATCATGGACTTCGGGCTGGCCCGCGCGGCCGATCGTAGCGCGCCCGTGGGCGAACGTGCCCTCTCGCTTCACGGCGGCACTGCCGGCTACACCGCACCGGAACTGCTGGAAGGCGCGAAACCCGATGTTCGCAGCGATGTCTACAGCTTCGGCAAGGTAGGCGCCACGCTCCTTCCAGGTTGGAGAATCTGGTCCGAGTGCTCCGAACCGGATCCGGAGGCCCGGCATACGACGCTGGAACCGGCGTTGCGCCGGCTTACGCCGGGCGCGACACGACGGTACTGGATGGCCGCCGGGGTTTGCGCTGCCGCGGCCGCTGCTTACGGCCTGGGCTCCCGGAACGGATTCCGAATTCCGGCCGGAGCCAGGCTGTTGGTAAACGGGTTCCGCGCTGCAGCCGACCCACCGCGTGGCGCCCGCGCTGCCCGGGGGCTGCTGGTCACGGCGCTCACGCAGTCTCCCAAGCTTCACCTCGTCCCAGACCAGGACCTCCTGCCCGCTCTGAAAAGCCTGGGGGCAACGCTGCCCCTTGCCGGTCCGGTATTGCTCACGCTGCTCGCCCGGTTGCGGGCGGGGTTCTGGACCGATGCTCGCCTCCAATCGAACGGCAGCCGCTGCTCGCTCACCTTGCAGTTGTTTCGCGCCGCGGATCGCGCGGGAGTGGCCACGGTCTCCCTTCGCGATTATCCGAGCGTAGCCTCCGCAGTGCAAGCCGCCGCCCTCTGGCTCCGGTCGGTGGCCGGAGAATCCGCACGCTCCCTGGCGGCGGAGCCGGCGACGGTGGAATCCTACACCTCGCACGTCCCCGAGGCTCTGGAGAAGTATTACGAGGCGTTGGAGCGGATCGCCGTCGGCAACATGCAGGATGCCACACCCCTGCTCGAGGAGGCGGTCCAACTCGACCCCGATTTCGCGCAGGCGCAGAGCACGCTGGGCATGGCGCTCAACCCGCAACTGCGCCTGGCCGAGGCGTACGAGCACGTGGCCGCCGCCTGGTCGCGCGCGGATCGCCTGCCGCCGCGCGAGCGCGTGCGGATCGAGAGCGACTACTCCAAGCTGACCGACGACCCCGACGGCATGGTCGATGCCGCCCGGCGCAACCACGACTACTACCCCGACGAGCCCCGCACCAGCCGCGGACTGGCATGGGCGCTGGCGCGCTCCGGGCTGCCAGAGGAGGCGGTAGAGTACAGCCGGAAGGCCGTCGAGATGGCGCCCGACAACGACCTGTACCGTGCGGAACTGGTAACCCATCTGGTCGAGTCCGGCTCATTCGATGCCGCGCTGCAGGAATACGAAGTCGCCCTACGGGCAGGCGCCCGAAACAACTGGATCTTCGGCGCCGGCGCGCTGGCGAACCTCGGGGTCGGGCGATACCAGGACGCTCGCGACCTGTACGAGAAGGAGCCCCTGAGCCCGTCGCCGGTGTTCCGCACTTGCGACATCGCGCGGGCGCAGATCCTGGCGGGCGACGTGGAGGCGGCGATTTCGGATCTCGAACAACTCCGATCCGGCGTCGCACGGCCCGCGGAGCGGTATCTGGCGGGCGAATCTCTCGTGCCATCCTATTTCCTCGTTGATCGCGTTGATCTGGCGCGCCGGGCAATGAGCCTGATGGCCGAGATTCCAGCCTATCCGCAGTTCGCGCGTTTGCTGCAATCCACAGCGTTCTGGGCCGGACGGGTAGCCGATCCCGCGACGCTCGCCGGCGTCCGCGAGCGTGCGTCCACCATCGTCCGTCAGTGGCCGAATCGCCTGACTAAGGCGGTGGCGTTCCACGCCGACGCCCTGGATCTGCGGCAGCGCGGAGACACCGCGGGCGCCCGAGACCTGCTGCTACAGTCGCTCGGGTCCGCCGCTTCGGTCTGGGCCCTGTTCGACCTGGCAGACATCTACAGCACACTAGGGCTGCCCGACGTGGCTCTTCCGCGGTGGCGCGAGTTCGAGCGCGCCCGCGGCATTGTGCTCTCGCGCTGGTGTCCGGCCGTCCTGCTTCTCGGCTGGCTTCACTCGGCGATGGCGGCGCGAGCGGCCGGGGAGTCCGCGGCAGCGCGCGAATATGCTCAGAAGGTCCTGGAGCATTGGTCGAGAAGACATTCCAATCTGCGAATCGTCCAACTCGCCCGGAAGCTCAATTCGTAGGAAAGAGGAAGGAGAATTATGTACGACTTCTGGTTCACTCTCGGCGTGGCGATCATGCAATCCGACTTTTTCGGCACGGTGAGCGCGCCACCTGACTTCAATCACATCGTCCGGCTTACCGTGGAGACGGACACATCGGTCACGCCACCCAAGATCGAGAAATTTGAAAACACCATCTCGGCAGGCAAGTTGGACAGCAACGGCGCCCCGAAGTTCCGCGCCGCGCTCAACAAGCAGTTGAAGACGCTGGCCGCAGCCGGAATGATCCCGCCGCCTCCGCCGACTTCGGTGTACGCGGCCGGCAGGCTGAGCCAGTTGCTGCTGGTTCCCGAACTCGGCTTCTCCGGGGAACAGGGTTTCTTCGCTGTCGCGCATGAGGCATTTAGCAGCGCCGTCGCAGACACGAACGCGAACGTGTCTACGTTTCCTGCCACGTTTCCGGCATTTCTGGGGCTTTGTCTGATCGACGGCGGTCTTCGCGCATTGCTCCGTAACGACGGCAGGATCGATCGGGTCATGCTGACCAAGGAACTCGAAGTCGCGAACCGGCCGGACGGCCCGATCGTGGACGACCTCGGCGAACTGCTCGATGAGTTCGGTATCTCGCGAGACGCGAACAGCCCGGAGCGGAAGGTCCTTACTGGCTTTCTCAACGGCACGGAGGGGGTCGTCCAGGACATGGTCAGGAGGAACGGCAATCCCTGGCAGTTTGGCTGCCCGGACTGGCTCGTCTACTGGTCGCCGCAGAGCGACAGAGCGGTGTCCTGAGATGCGCCGCAGCCGAGTCGCTCTCGCCGCGGCGCTTTTCGGGATCGGGTGCGGGTGCGCCGGTCAGCCAGGCGGCCAGCCCGATCCGGCACACCGCCAGGAGGTTGCCAGGCCGAGAATGTTCATCGGAAGGGACGTCGTGCGGCACGATCGCAACGTCGACGATCCAATCCTCGACGGACTCCTCTCCCCGCCGTTCTCGACGACATACGCCGGCATCGACCCGTACCGCAGCGTTCTGATCTCCGACTGCACGCAAGGCGCCTCCTGGTGCAGGCAGCCCAGCTTCGCAATCTGCTCGCTGCTGGGCGACGCCATTGGGACCAGCCAGGCGTCCATCGCCGGACGCGATTGGTATTTGTCCATGCTGGATGACGGCGCCTTCGTGCACGACACTCAAAGCTGGGGCGGCACTCCCTGCAACGCGTCCCTGGCCCTGCTGGCGGTGGTGAACCGGATGGACCTCGCCCGTACCAGCGACGGGAGCCTCTGGAGCGAAGCGGAACTGCGCTTCGTCTATGGGGCGGGAAGGGATTTCAATCTGATCCTGGAGTTCGTCCTTCCGGATTTCGACTGGCCCACCTTTCAGAGCCTGGGGAAGTCCTGGGCCGCGCTCTCGAACTTGGATCCGAAAGGCGCGGACTTCACCGCGGCGCTGTCCCGCGTGGTATCGCAGACGCGATACGTCAGCGCGCCGAAGATCCGGCTGCGGATGAATCGATCCACTACCGGGCAGGAGTGGCAGCTCGGACAATGGAACTTCACCCGCGACCAGATCTTGAAACCCGGTGTTCCGCTGGCCCCGGCGGACCTTGACGACCAATTGCCCAAGGGCCTGATCTCGGCGGAACAGTTCCGCGAGGTGGCCTCGGCGACGCCGCCCGACGCCAAAAGCGTTCACATGCCGCGCCCGTTCGCCAGCGGGCTGACCTTCTACTTTCTCCCTGCCCGCGGCATGCCGCTGCCGGAGGGCGTGCCGCCGGACCCCAGCAGCAAGATTCGCAACATGGTTTCTCTACAGCAGTGCACCTGGTGCCACACTGCGGAGTCCGGCACGGAATTCGTTCAGATCGGCAGAGGCGACCGGGACGGCAGCGTGGTGCTCTCGCACTTTCTCACTGGCGCCGCGATGGCGAAGCCTACGATTCAAGGTGTTTATTACGCCGACTGCGCGACGGTTGCGTGCGTGGATGTCTGCTACCGCGGCCAGGACTGCAGCCAGAGAGAGAACAAGGTGCAGCGACGGTTCCACGACCTCGGCCGGCGACTGCTCCTGCTGACCGCCGTGGTGTCGGCCCGTTCGGGTGGGGCGACGCCGAGTGCGGACGAGCTAGCCCGCATCACCGCCTTCACCACCGACTTTTCGCATTGAAGCCGCGCGCGGAACCGCGGGAGGCGGCCTCACGCGGTGCAGCCCCGCGGCAGGCCCGCTCCAGAGAGGGCATGTCCCATTCTCCGTTTCGTCGTCGCTAATCAGATTGTGGTTCGGCGGGCAATCCCGACGACCATCAGAAAGGACAACGAAATATGCCTGTTGCCGAAGCCGGAAGCTGCGAGACTCCCGCGCCACCCGGTCCAGGCTGGCAACGACCTTCTCCGTGTCGCCGCGCGACTGCTGCTGGGACTGGATCTCACGATGCACGGCTGCGCGGATGAACGCACTGCAGCTCGAAAACCCACTCGATTTCGCAGCGGCCTCAAGCTGTCGATTGAAGTCTGCATCGAACCTGGCGGAGCGCACCACACCGCGCGGCTTGGCCAAACGATCACCTCTCAGGCCGTACGCCCCGGCGCCCGGACCGCGTGACGCTGGGCGTCGCCTCGCACTGGGTTCTGACGCACGCGGCTGGTCTCAATCGGCCGCACCCGCCAAGCATCAAGTTGGGGAAAACCGTGCGTTTCGAGCGCGGCGATGTGGAAGAGTTCATGTGCCGGTGGGCGCGCCGCTGCCGCACCGCGTGAGGAAGGTCGATCAGTCCCAGGCCAGGCATGGCCAGGATCGGCCGCCGCCGGGGGTACGCTCTACAGCTTGATGACTCCGAAGCAGGCCAAGATCATGGACCAGAGCCCTACACTGAGTACCAGGGCCGTGACGATTCCGGGCACTGGAAAGTTTCGCTCGTCGATGGAATCCGCCATTTCTTCCAGGTATTCATCGCAAGAGAGATCCGGCGTCTCGTCAAGCGCCGGTTGGCCGTACAGCGCAGGAATGGTATGGCTAGCCATAGAACAATTCTTAGTCCGATTCTGCGCTCCTGACGAGATTCTCTTTGGTTAACGCCTTGGGGGACAATATCCAGCCCGGCGCTCCAACGCTCCGGTCTGGGCATCGTATCGAATTCAGCTAAACGGCTTCGATTGAATCAGATGCCGCGATTCTCCCGGCCGGCGGACTGGGTGCGTGACACTGCGTGGGAATACCGTGCCGCGGCCGGCGCCCATTCGCCTCAATGAAGGTGCTGGATAACGTTGTCCGTCGGCGGCACATAAGCGCCGGGCGGCATTCAAGCGGTCGTCAACCGGTGTCACCAGGCTTGGGCGCCTTCGAAGAGCAGCCCACCTCTGCTTTCTAACTGACCCATTGGTCTGCAGCCGAGTTTCGAAGGAGGCGCCGTTCGTGTGGTGGTTGGCAGAGGTGGATGACGCTCCAGGGGTGATGAACCAGCAAGGGGCCGGAGGAAAGTGTCAACCCGCCGCGACAATTATCGCAGGGTCCCCAAGGCCGGCACTTTGGCTGAGTTACGAACACCCAAACTACGTATAAGGATTCCGGCGCAGAGGCATACCACAAACACGGTAAAGAGGATTCCGGTAATCCACCATCCATCCCAGACGAACGTCTCTCGCGGCAGTTCCAGGACCTTCCACTCGCCTGGCCACACCTGACGAAAGGGACGTGGAAACACAAGGTAGAGGTACAGCGGCAGGGAGAAGACGCAAGCTGCCAAAGCAGATATCGCGGCAAATCGAGGGTATTTGAAAGAGAGGGCCAGTGCCAGTATAAACAAGAAACTCGCCAAAACCTGGTTGCCGGCGAGCGAACCGCCGCCAAACTCTGTCCCTTCGAACGCCAGAAAACTCTTCCAGCACACAACCGCGCACACGAGGCAACCTGCCGCAACAAACAGTTTTTGCCTCATTTGCTTCATTGTGCCACCCTTTCGCGTCGAGCGCTTTCAGCCGAGGCAAGCACGTGAACGTTATTGCAGCGAGTGCTGCCGGAAGGCGGCGCCGAAGTGGTCGCGATAGAGAGCCCCAGAGAGTCGGCACACGATCCGGAAGGGACCTCGCGTCTACCGCTATTACCGATGCCGCTCCACGGCTGGTGGACAGTCGCCCCGCGGCGACGAGGTTGAGGCGCATGCAATCGAGACGGCCGTGCAGCGGAAGCTCTCAAAGAGAACGGGAGCAAACGTTGATCTGAACGCAATCGGGAATCACGTCGAGTCGGTTACCTACGACGCCAGTACCGGGACGATCGAGGCCAGACTGATCGTTGACCGTCGATGAGGCAGTAGCGCGGTAGAACCTGCCCGAGAAGGTGGCCCCAAGCTCCGCGCACGATAGAGTGGTTACAGCTTGCGCCATCACGGGGCGGATTCCGATCAAAAGAGTACCGCTTATGCTCGCTTTCGGCACCCAAGCGGGATCAGAGATGAAAGGCAGCGGCGCGCTGGTTGAAATAGAGATCGGGGTAGGAAGTAACGACGCCGATACGGCGGAGCAAGAATGGGTCGGCACCGGGGAAGTTGAGACCGGGTTCGGCAGTGACTGCGGTGGCGAAGCCGGCTACGCGGACGCGGTCGAGGACCCCACTAATGTCGCGCAACCTACCGTTGGGGTAGCAGAAGTGGAGGACCGGACGGTCGAGGCAGGCCTCGATGCGAGCGCGCGAGCCAGCAATTTCGGAGTCGAGCATTTCGCCGTTTGGGAGCGAAGAAAGGATGGTGTGGGTAGCGGTGTGGGCGCCGACCTCCATGCCGCCGGCGGCGGCGCGGCGGGCCTGCTCCCAGTCCATGGGGGCGAATTCGCCTTCGGGGCGAGGAGGAAGGTCGACACGCAGGGCGCTGGGGAGCGAGTCGACGATTGACATGCAATCGCGCCACGGGAGGAGTTTGGCGCGCTCCTTGAGCTGGGTGGCGGCGTGGTCGCGGGCGGGGGCATCGGCCAGGAGGAAACCCAGTTCGTCGCCGGAGGGAAGCTCTATGCGGACGCGGGAGAGCGGGGAATTCCGGAAAGCGTACTTGACGCGGTCCCCCCACAGCCAGTAGCCGCCGTCCAGAAACCGGGTGACGACGAAGACGGCGGCAGGGATGCCGTAACTTGCGAAGACGGGGAAGGCCACGTCATAGAAGTCACGGTAGCCGTCGTCAACGGTGACGGCCATGGCGTGGTCGGGCAGGGGGGCGCCGCCATGCATGGCTTCAGCGACACGGGAGAGGCTGACCGGGAGATAGTGGGCACGAATGTGCGCGCACTGGCGCTCGAGTCCGGCGCGAGAGCCGAAGCGGTGGTACATGAGGATGCGCAGGCTCCCGCGGGTCAGCCGGCGGAATATGGCGACCCCGCCGGCAGTGCGGAAGGAGTTGCCCGCGATACTTCGCAAGGAGCCCATCATCGTCCCGATCATCGCAACGGCGTGTGCAGAGAGCTCACCATCCCGGGCGAGCACCCCGACCTCATGAATCAGTGCGTGTCGTCTTCGCCACCTCCCGGTTGCGAACGGCCGCTCGACCGCCCGAAGGCCGCTCTATCTCCAAGGCGGCCGTGCTCCGGCTAGCGCCGGGCAACCCCATCCCAGCCGGCAATCCGGGCCAACAGCCACCACATGGCTTTTGCCTTGTTGTCGCAACTAGCCCAGGTCGTATGGCCGCAGGGATTGCTGTAATCGCCGCCACCCCACTGCGGGTGTTCGTAGGGGATGAGCGCTCCGGGGGTCAATTGATACTGGGCGCACCAGGATGGCGTTGCGTAGGTGCACACGCCCCCGTCGTACCAGACGTCCAGATCGCCGAAATCGAAGAGCACCTTCCTGTTTTGCTTCACGAACTGTCGCAATTGTTCGTTGAACTTTTGTCTTGCGGCGCCAGGGCAGTCCTTGTCCTGCGCGTTTCCGGTTGCGTAGACGAATGTGATCTTGGGGTACTTTTTTTCCAGCGCCTGCATGTCGGCGAGGTATCCGTTCAGGATCGACTGCCAGTTCGCGGTTGCCGGCTGTCCGCACCACATGTACATCACAACATTGATGCCCGGGTTGGCCGCCAGGATGCGGACGACGGTGCCGTGGAAATCGGGATCCCAGTCGTAGGTGCTGGCGTCGAGAATGTTGACCGCATCCGGCACGGCGGGCAATTGCTCGCCGATCCCGACTTTGTAGGGCGCGCCAAACTGTGCCTCGAGCCGACGCATCCCGTTGGTGATCTGGGAACCGTGCGATGTGTGTCCATAGTACATTCGGACGCTCTGTCTCGCATCGCGGAGCCGGGCTTCGGGGATGCTGGCAAGGTCCGTGGTCGTATGGTCGGCTATGATAGCCCCCGCTGGCTGAGCGGTGGAGCCCTCGACGGTGAGCAATACGAGCGGTTGGGAAAGGACGCCGCCCGTTTCGACTTCCACGGCATGGTCGCCGCCGGGAAGGTCAGGTACGACTACGTTGAACTGGTAGGTACCCGGCAGGACGAGGCCGGCATAGGATACCTCCGCTACCGTGCCGCCGATTCGCACGGTCACGGGGGCCTTGAGAGGAGCCGGGACCGGAATTTCGGAGGAGTCCCGCGCAGGCACGGTCGGACCAAAACCGGTGCCGAACAGCAGCAACCGGTCCCCCGGTAAGGCGGCGCGCATCGTACTGTCCCGGAACAGGCCGGGATCGCCGATGCGGGCGCCGTCGGCGAGCACGGCTGCCACGTACTGCCGCTGCTGAGCGGTCCACGCGAAGAGTGCGGGCGAAATCGCCTTCTTCTCCACCACGGAAGCCTCGCTCGTTCCATCGGGCGACAGGACCTGTAGTTGGATTGCTCCGGTGGTTCCGTCGTCGGGGGCAAGGAAATTGATCTGGGTCGGACTGACGTACGACAGGTAGCCGTTCTTGCCGTTGACCAGGATCGACACGCCTTCCAGGCTCAGCGGGAGACGGTTGCCGGTGAAGTCGGATGCCACCCAGGATCTGGAGGCACGGGCCAGACCGGTTCCAAAGACGGTCATCCACGTGGCGCCGGCCAACTCGGGCTTCAGGCTCGCCGCGTTGACCACTCCCGCCTCGAAAATCCGGGGGACATCGGCTTCATCAGCCGGGCTTCGGCTTCGTGTGCCGACCGCCGCCGCAACCAAGACCAGGCACAGAACCACGCGAATCGAAGCGCTGGGCTTTTCCATGAAGATGCCTCCTTTACTTATCAAAGACTAATCCAGTCCTATAAGTCATCGCGTGACGAGTATAAAGCAGATGAACTCTGCAAATCAATCATAGTACGGGCTGCGGACAATGAGTACTGCATCGCAGACAAATGGGAAGGGCCGGGGAGACCCCTAATGGTAGTTGGGTTCCATGGGGAAGCATCTACAGGACCGGCAGGGGACCTGTACTGGGAGGCCACGGCTATCCAAAACAGAGCAGCCAACGGTGGCAATAGATTGAAAACACGCGACTTGCATGGACTTGATACGGTAAGTCCCTGGAGGATCCCGCGGGTCCGGCCGAGCCCCATGGTCCGGATCACAGCAGTACTGTTGTAAGTCTTCCGGCCACCTGGACTAATGCCCGATTTCCGGCTGCCAGGCGGACACTCGGTCCTCTCATGGGTCCGACCATAAGTCTAGTCCGCTCACTGTCGATCACTGGAAAATGCGACATTATATATCTGACTAATGCTACGAGTTTAGCTGAGAGTGACACGAGGCAGCAGGTGAGGGGGAAATACTCTCCTTCTCGCGACCTGCCGAATGGCGGATACTCGTCCACTGAAGAGACTACGAATCGAGCCGGAAAACGCCAGCCTTTCTGATCCGGTTACGAAAATCGCAGGATGGTCTCGAGATGGCGGTAGCGTGTCCCACCCCGGCGCGTGCAACGCGTCTCCCCAGCCCCCCGATAACGGGAGGAAATGCTTGCAGCAACGGAACTTGCGATCTCCCGGCGCCAGCCAGCCATGGCCCCCAGTGGTACGCCCTTCATACCCGCCCGAGGCACGAGAAAATGGCGCGCTGGATGCTCGAAAACAAGAGCTACGAGAGTTTCCTGCCGTTGTACAAATGTAAGCGGAAGAGACCGGACCGGTATCGGGATGTGGAACTCCCCATCTTCCCCGGATACCTGTTTTGCCGGTTTGACGCCAGAGCCCGCCTTCCCGTACTGACGACCCCCGGGGTGCTGGAAATCGTTGGAGCCGGCAGGTTGCCGATACCGATTCCGGAATCGGAGATCGACGCCATCCGTCGGCTGTTCACCCTGGCCCTGCCCGCGGAGCCATGGCCGTTCCTGGAAGTGGGCCAGCGGGTCTATGTGCAGGACGGCCCCCTGCGGGGAGTCGTGGGCATTCTCACGGGTGTCAATCGTAAACAGCGACTGGTCCTTGCGGTAACGCTGCTGCGGCGCGCGGTCGCGATCGAGGTGGATCGGGCCTGGGTGCTCCCGGCAGTTGCCGTCAATACCCGCGCGATCGACCTCGCCGGCCGGGATTAGCGCACGCATCAAGGCCATACTGTTTCGGATCAGCGCCGAGGCAAATCCATATGCCGGCCCTTCAAAATCGCAGTCGCATCGTGACATTCCGGCTTTCCGAGGAGGAATACGAACGGCTTCAGGTGGTTTCCGTTGCGCGCGGCGTCCGCAGCATCTCCGAGTTTGTTCGCATGGCGGTGTGCTGGATCCTCTCGAACTGCCACCGGCACGTGTGGGACCTGGTGAGCAACGCAGCACCCGCGACGAACCTGCGTACCCGCGAGAGCATTGCGCTCGAGGCTGCGTACACGGAACGCGTAGACCCGCCGGCCCGCGGGAGTCCGCGGCTGGACTCCGTCGTCCTTTCGGAGCTTAAGGCCTTGAACAACAACCTTGCGAGGCTGTACCGGGTGGTTGAGGAGGCAAAGCGGACCCGCACCGATCCGCCCGCGGGAGTTGCGCGATGAGCCGCACATCGAGGTTTGAATGAAAGGTCGGGGTTTGTTCGGGAGGTTCGCCAGTGCAGAAGCCAACTCAATCGCTTTTCACCTCGCCGCAGTTCTCTTCCTTGTCGATCATTTACGCGCTGTGGAGACGGAAGGTGTTCATCGCGGCCTTGACGCTATTGGGCGCGGGCACCACGGCGGCAATCGTCTCGCGCCTGGAGCCGGTGTACACGGCCTACGCGGTGATCCTGGTGGAATCGCAGAAGATTCCGGAGACTTTTGTGCCCGCCACGGTGCAGACCGCGCTCGAAGCGCAACTCGATACGCTCAAGCAGCAGGTGCTGAGCACCGAGCGGCTGTGGAGCCTGGTGGAAGGATTCGGGCTCTATCGCCGTGAGCGTTCGCGTGCGACGAAGGAGGAAATCCTGCGCAGGATGCGCGATGACATCACGATCAGCCTCTCCCGAGGCTGGAGCGCGCGCGGACCGGGAGCATTCGAGGTGGAGTACCAGGCTCCGAGGCCGGAAACCGCGGCCGATGTGGCCAACAGGATCGGGATGTTCTTCATCAACGAGAACATGCGCCAGCGCACCGACGAGGCCGAGGCGACGTCACGTTTTCTGAACACGCAACTGGGAGCCGCTGAAGGTCGCCTTCGCGAGCAGGAAGGCAAACTCAAGGAATTCAAGCTCACCTTCAACGGAGAGTTGCCGGAACAGGAAGGCGCATTATTGGCAGCGGTGGCGCAGGGACGGACAGAACTTCTGGGGATCCAGGATGGAATGGCCAGGGCACAGCAGAGTTTGTTGATTCTGGAGAGCTCGCTATCCTATGCGCAATCCAACCTGCGGGACCGGCAGGAAAGGGTGAGAGCGGCGGCGGCAACCGCCGCTGCTCTCGGCATGCGGGCCGTCCCGGCATCCAGCCCTCCGCCGCCGCCCACGCCGCTCGAGCAGGCGCAGAGCGACCTCCGCAGCCTACGAACGCGCTACCGCGACTCCCACCCGGAAATCCAGCGGATGATGGCCGAAGTCGCACGTCTGCAAAAGGAAGAGGAGGATACCCGCCGCGCCGTCAACGCCGCGGCCGCTCGAGGCGCGGGGGCCGCAGACACCAGTGCTGCGCCTGAACGAAGAGCGGACGCCGGTGCCGGCGAATCGGAACAGGCTGACCAAAACCGCATACAGGAGTTGGCTGGGCAGATTGCCGCCGTCAGGCAGGAACTGGACAGCCTCGACCAGAGACGCCAGCGCGTCCTGCAGGAGGTGGCCGACTCGCAGGAGCGGATTCGAAAGCTGCCGGTGCGGGTACAACAACTGGCCGTGATCACCCGTGATTATGAAACCAGCAAGCAGAACTACCAGTCCCTGTTGAGCAAGAAGCTGGCGGCCGACGTAGCTACGGACATGGAGCGGTGGCACAAGTCTCAGAAGTTCGTGATGCTCGACGCAGCCCGGCCGCCGCAAAAACCGACCAAACCGCGGCGCGTGATGCTCACCGCGGCCGGCGCGGTGTTCTCCCTGGCCCTGTCGACGGCCCTGGCTTTTCTGCTGGAACTGCGCAGGGGCGTACTGCTCGGAGAGTGGGAACTCCCGACTGGAACGTCCGTCTTGGGACGGATTCCGCGCATGAAGCTGGGAAGCGCCTGACTCGGCTTCCAGATGGAGTGCTTATGCCTCGCTTGCGATTCGCACAGTGGCTGCTGGCGGTACTGGCTGCGGCGACGATGCCGCTGCCGGCGCAGGATGGCGCATCAGGGCGCGCGGCGCCGGCGTTGCCCGCGTACCGCATCGGCCCGGGAGATGTGCTGCAGATCGACGTATGGAAGGAGCCGGATGTCTCCGTGCCTTCCGTGACGGTCCGGCCGGATGGCAGGATCTCGTTGGCCATCATCGGTGAAGTCCGGGCGGCGGGGCTTTCGCCATCGGAACTGGAAACCGCGATCGCAGATAGACTCGGCGCCGTCATCAAAGCGCCACGGGTTACCGTCACCGTGCGCGACGCCAGCAGCCAGAAGGTTTACCTGATCGGAGAACTGCGCCGCGAAGGCACCATCCGGATGACGGGCCCCATGACCGTGTTGCAGGCTCTCGCGGAAGCCGGCGGGATCACCGACTACGCGAAACGAAGACAGATCTACATACTGCGCATTGCCGGCGACCGGCGGGTGCGCCTGCCATTCGATTACGAGGCCGTGGTACGGGGCCAGAAGGCGGAACAGAATGTTGTACTGCAGCCGGGGGACACCATTGTCGTGCCGCGCTGATTGCCGGCCAAAAACCACGCGGAACATCCGGGCCTGCGGATGCGTGTTGCTGGCAGCGTCGCTGCTGGCATGTATTTGCCGGGCGCAGGAGCCAGAGATACGCCCCGGAACGCCGGCTTCCGAGCCGCCGCCGCGCCCGCCGCAACTTGCCGGGTTCAGCCTCAACTTGCTGTCGGCGTATGGGGAGGGCAACCAGTTCCGGACGCCGGGCAACGCCGATTCGCTCCCGGCTTCCTCGCTCCGGCTGTTTGCGAGCGGTGTGACGGGAGATGTCAGCATCGGGTTTGGCACCCGGACCCAGTTCGCGGCCGGCTACAGGGGCGGATACAGCTACAACAACCGCTACTCGGAGTTGAATGGGCCCAGCCACACGGCATGGTTCGAACTGCGAACGGATCCCGCGCGGCACACGGTATTGACGCTCGGCGCACAGGGCGAATCCGGATTGATCTCCGACGCGCTGTTCGGTCCGAGCTACCTGCTGACCGTAGCGTCGCGCGCCCAATCTCCAAGCGAACTCTCCGATGGCATTCTGAACGCCACCGCGGTCTCCCAACTCGACTCGGCCGTGGACCTTGCGATATCCGCCGGCAGACGCAGGGCGGGCGCCGCTTACGCAACCGTCTCCCGCTCGGTTTCGCGCCGCTTCACGGCCCACCTGCGGATTGGAGCCTTGCGCGAGCTTCACAGCTACTCGCGCGAGCGGCTGGTGGCCGCGCGGTATCCCAACACCACGGTCACGACGGCGGATCTCGATCTCGCGTTCTCGCTCTCGCCGCGCACGCGGATCCACGGCACGGCAGGTTATGTTCGCTCCGCCTCCCGCGACTACCGGTCCAACTGGCAAACCGGGGGGATCGGCTTGGAGCGGCAATTCGGGAGGGCCTCGTTCGGATCGGTGCAAGCCGGCTACATGCGCCTGGCAGAACCCGGCACTTCGGGATTCGGCACGTCCTCCTACACTGTTGCAGGCGCCTATGGGACGACCAAGCGCTACCACTCACTGGCGCTTCTCTGCCGGCGGGGGATGGGGGACCTTCACGGCCTGGGAGCGCTTTCGACCACGGAGTGCAACGCCGCATGGTCCTGGACTCCGCCCGCGACCGGATGGAGGCTGGCGGGCAGCTTGGGATACGAGCGGTTCGGGGGCGGCACACTGGACGCGCTCGAGGCCTGGGTGGGTCAGGCGAGCGCGGTACGCACGCTCGGGCGTCATTTCGAGCTGTCGTTCACCGGCGTCTATTTGTCCTACGCAGCATCCGGCCTGGCCAGTGTCAATCGCTCGGCACTCCGTATCGCCCTGGCCTGGAGACCCGATCCGGAACGAAGGCGGTGAAGGTCCGATGGACCGGATACACATTCTTTTCCTGATCGACGTGCTGTACGGGACGCAAGGCGGCGCGGAGGGTGTCTTGTGGAAGATGACCAACCTGTTGCCGAAGGAACGCTATCGTTGCTCGATCGCCACGTTCGCGACATACGCCGATCTGGTGGCTTCGGACAGCTTTCCGTGCAAGGTCCACCGGTTTCCGATCAAGCGGACTTACGACCTGCCGGCGCTCCGGACCGCCTTCCGGCTGAGCAAGCTGATCCGCTCGGAAGGCGTCTCGATCGTGCACACCTTCTTCGCCGCGTCGGACCTGTTCGGTGGATTGATCGCCCGGCTCAGCGGCTGCCCGGTCGTCATCTCGAGCCGCCGCGACATGGGCTACCAGCGCACGGCGCTGCATCGAGTGGCGTACCGGCTGGCAGGCGGCCTGTTCGATCAGGTGCACGCGGTAGGGGAGCAGGTGCGGCTCCAGCACATCCGGCAGGACGGCCTGGAACCCGGCAAGGTGATCACGCTGCACAACGGCGTAGACCTGGATGCGATCGACCGCGTTGTCAAGGGGTCGCAACTGCGGCAAACGGCTGGGGACACGGCGTCGCATGTGGTCATATGCGTCGCCAACATCCGCCCGGTGAAAGCCATGGACGTGCTGGTGGAAACAGCGGACAGGGTGCGTCGCGTACTCCCCGGCGTCCGGTTCGCCGTGGCCGGGGCGATTCAGGATGAAGAGTACATGCGGCGTGTGACCGATCTGGCTGGGAGGTTGAACGTGGCCCGGCACGTGGACTTTCTCGGCCAGCGCGCAGATGTCGTGTCGATGCTCAAGGAGTCCGACTTGTTCTTTCTGCCGTCGCGAAGCGAGGGGTTATCGAACGCGATGCTGGAGGCGATGGCCTGCCGCCTGCCGTGCGTCGCCACCGACGTGGGAGGAAACAAAGAACTGGTCGCCGACGGCCGCAGCGGGTACGTCTTTCCCGACGGCGACTCGGTTACGGCGGCCCAAGGGATTATCCGCATCCTGACCGACCGGGCCGCGGCCGCCAGCATGGGCCGCGCGGGCCGCCGTCTCGTGGAAGAACACTTCACGGTGCAGGCAATGATCCACAAGCTCACCGGCTTGTACGAGGATCTCGTGGCGAGAAACTCCGCGTGCGTGCAACACCGCGGCCCGGAGGAAGAGATCCGCGACCTGATGGATACCGCCAGATGATCGATCAGAGGTTGGAACCTAACACGGGAAATGCGGGCGGGACCGGCCCTGTGGCAACACAGACACCGGGTTTGAGGTTAGAGGTTCATCCCGTAGCGGAATGGCCGCGACTGGCGCCCGTCTGGGCGGATCTGTACCGTCAGTCCGGATCGCGCTCCTTCTTCCTCACGGAAGAATGGACCGAAACCTGGCTGGAGACGTTCGCCGGGCGACTCAAGGTATCGATCCTGGTATTCGAAAGCGAGCAGGGTCCGGCTGGGATCTGCCTCTTGACGGAGTGCACACGCCGACCGCTGCTCCGGCTTCGCCGCCTGTCGCTGAACGCGGCGGGCGAGGCGGTGTCGGAGTCCACCTACATCGAACATAACAACGTTCTCTGCCGGCCGGGATGGGAGACGGCGGTGGCCCGCAGACTGGCCGCCCACGTGCTCTCCCTGCGCTGGGATGAGTTTGCGCTGGACGGAATGCAGGACGGTCCTGTCTACCAAACCCTCAAAAGGACGCTGCCAGGCATCAGCTTCGAGGAGGAATCGAGGCCTTGTCATTATGCGGACCTGCTGGCGCCCCGGCGAAGCGGTACTACGTTCGAGGCTTGTCTAAGGGGCCTTCACCGCAAGAATCTGCGCCGGAGCATCCGGCAGTATGCCACGCTGGGCCCGCTCCGCCTGGAACGAGCGGCCGAATCGGGGCGGGCACTGGAGATGTTTGAGGAACTTGGCGATTTGAGCCGGCGCCGCATGGTGACGCAGGGCCGTACCAGCACCTTCGAAGCACCCCGGTTCCTGGCGTTTCATCACAGACTGATCGCGCGGTGCTTTGGCAACGGATCGATCGACATGTTGCGACTCACCGCGGGTAGCCAGGTGGTCGGCGTTCTGTATGACCTCATCCAGGCGGGCAAGGTTCACGAATACCAAGGCGCGTTCCGCTATCCCGAGGGCAGGCCCTTGAGCCCGGGAATAGTCGCCCACGCGCTGGCGATTCAATATTGCCTGGATCGCGGGCTGGACGAATGGGACTTTCTGGCGGGCGGCGAGGTATCGAAGCGCGCGCTCGCCACCGGTTCGCGCAACCTGTACTGGACGGTTTTCCGAAGGCCATGCCTGCGCACAGGCCTGCTTGCGGCGGCGCGGAAGGTACGGCGCTGGTTGCGCCGCCGGCCGGCGGGCACGGGAAGCCGATATGCCTCGGGGAGTCCCGAAAAGGCGGAGTGAACCAGTCGCACTTCATCATGCTGCACCGCCGCCTGACCGCCCTGTTGCGCGAGACCCGGGGAGGAGAAATGAGCCGGCCACACTTCATCACGATTGGAATGAACAACGGGGTGCTCGCAGCACAAGGGGCCGAGGACGCTGTCCCGTCCCCAACACCGGCCGCTAGCGCAGCGGGGCGCGCGGATTCGCCGCCGGATGCAGCCTCCGCTAGCCCGAGTGGATTCGGGCGTCCGCTTTTGGGAGTGCAATCCAGCGGCCGGCCGGCCAGCGACCAGCGCAGCCGCTTCCAGACGCGCCAGGTGCAATTCGGAAACGTGTGCCCGCTACTGCCCGGCTCCCGTGACGCGTACGCCGCCGAACAATACCGGATGGTCCGGACCAAAATCATTCCGGTTTTGAAGCAGCCTTTCCGCCTCCTCGTCACCAGCCCAAGCGTGGGGGACGGAAAGACAGTGACCGCCTTGAACCTCGCCGTCGCGATGGCGCTCAGGAGTGCAGAACCGACACTCTTGATCGATGCCGACCTCCGCCGTGCCTCCATCCACCGACTGCTGCAGGTTGACGGCGATCCCGGCCTGTCGGGGCTGTTGTCCGGGCGGTTCGGATTGGAAGATGCGGCGTTCGCCGTCGAAGGCATGCCCAACCTGTGCGTCCTGCCCGCCGGCAAACCCGACGGCAACCCTACGGAACTTCTTGACGGCTCCCGCTGGCGCAATCTCATGGACTCTTTGAGGATGCGCTTTGCGCAAGTGATCGTCGACACTCCCCCGGTTGAGGTGGTCGCGGACTACGACCTGATTGAAGCGGCGTGCGATGGGGTTCTTCTGGTCATCCGGCCGGATCACACCAGCCGGCCGCTGTGCATGAAGGCGGTCGAGAGACTGCGGTCGAAACTCACCGGGGTGCTGGTAAACGCCGCCCCCGTCTGGTTTCTCTGGAAAAAGCCCGCCCGCTATGGTTACTACTACTATTCCGGCGAGGACCGGCAGGGCGAGGAAACTCGATGATCCCGATACGAACCGTGCGGCGGACGATGCGATGGCTGGCCGCCTGCGTGATGTGGACCGTCGGCCCGACGGACCTGGCCAGGCGGCATCTGCGGAGAAGAGGAGCGGTGGTTGTGCTGGCGTTGCACCGCGTTCTGGAGGACTGGCAATTGGAGCGCACCAACAGCCTGTCCGGCATTGTGTTGCGCCGTATCACGTTCTCGCGGTTGGCCGAATGGCTTTCCCGACGCTACCAGGTGGTCGACCTCGGCCGTGGGCCATCCGGCCCTACGCCGGGACAGTTGCGGGTAGCTATCACCTTCGATGATGGATGGCACGACACTTGTGCGGTCGCACTTCCGGTCACCAGTGCGCTCCGGTTGCCGATTACCGTCTTCGTGTGTCCGGGACTGCTCGCCAAGGACCGGCCCTTCTGGCCGGAGCGGGTCGTTGCCGCCCTACGGGCGAACCGGCCCGGGGCGACTGAGGCGGAAATTGAGACCATCGTGGAGGACCTGAAATATCGCGATCCGGCGGAACGCGACGCGACCCTCAGCCGGGAAGGGCAGCCGGAGGCCGCCTCTCACCCTGCCGGATCGGCCGACCGGACCCTTTCATGGGGGCAGATCCTCACCATGCATCGCACCGGCGTGACGTTTGGGGCGCACACGCAGACTCATCAGATCCTCACGGCCGTGGACGAGGGCGTAGCAGCATCGGAAATCCGGGAATCCAGGGTGGCCCTGGAGTCGGCGCTGGGCATGTCCTGTGCCCTGTTCGCCTACCCGAACGGGAACCACTCCGCGGCGACTCGGGCGCTGCTGGCGGACGCAGGGTTCACGGAGGCGTTCACCATGAAGCGCGGAGCCTGGATGGCCACCTCTGATCCGCTGGCGATTCCGCGAGTGAACCTGGCCGAAGACGATATCACCGGTCCCGGCGGGCGGTTCTCTCGCGCCATGTTCGAGTACATGGTTTTCTGGAGGGTCTGGCGGACAAGCCGGGCGTCCGCCCCAGCCCAATGATCATCCACTTCGGCCTCGACCAGCACCTTGGCCTGATCCTCTACTGCGCGGGCATAGCGGCTTTCCTTCTGAGCATTTTCTGGCGGCCCATCGTGGGCGTCTACTACCTGGTTCCCCTGCTGCCTCTGCAGACCACCCGGTACCGTATGATGGATTTCCCGTTGGGCGCCAGCGTGGTCACACTGGTGCTGGCCGCCGTTGCCATCGGACTCTTGCGGCGAAGACGCTGGATTTTTCCGAAGACGCCGTGGACCGTCGTGGTGGCCTGCTACGGCCTCCTGACCTTCGCCTCCTTGTTCCTGGATTCCGACTATCTTGTTCCCAGGTTGAGGGAGTGGTCGGATTTCATGATGATGCCGCTGCTTCTCTTTCTGGTGGCGGCAACCGTCGATGACGTCCGCCAAATGAGATGGATTCTTCTCCTGATGTGTCTGGCCGTGTTTGTCATGGACAAGAGCTTTTGGGACGCGATCAGGGACCGCGACTACTCCACGTTCTCCAGGGATTTGCAGGAAGACGGCGCCATGGGCTACGCGGGAGCCCAGGGCATGGCGGCATTCAACGCGCAGTACGCGTGGTTCCTGGTTGCGTTGGCCGGAACGTTCTCGGCTCGGATCGCCAAGTGGACATGCCTCGGGCTCGCCGTCTTTGCGGCGAACTGCGTGATGTACAGTTTCTCCCGCGGCGGATACGTAGCTTTCCTCGTGGGCTGGGTCTTCGTTGGCGTGTTGAGGTATCGCGTTCTTCTAGTGGTATTCGCCGTGCTCGCGACGTGTTGGGCCTCGATCGTCCCCAACGCCGTTCGCGAACGCGTCCTGATGACATACGATCCGAACCAGGGAGAACTGGATCATTCCGCCGAACTGAGGCTCGAACTCTGGGACGATGCGCTGAACCTGGTCAGGGACAATCCGGCATTCGGCTCCGGGTTCAACACCTATGCCTACATGAAACGGCTCTACGGTTACGGGGACACTCACAACATCTACTTGAAAGTATTGGTCGAAACCGGCGTTGCCGGCCTCGCGATTTTCCTTTGGCTTCTGACGCGGACCTTCCGGACCGGTTACTGTCTGTTCCGCCGTTCCAGGACACCGCTGTTTTCGGGGCTCGGGTTGGGTCTGGCCGCATGGGTGGTGTGCACAGCCGCCGCGAACCTGTTTGGAGATCGCTGGAACTACCTGCAGATCAGCGGATACTTATGGGTCCTTGCCGGACTGGTCTCGCGCGCGCTGGCGATCGAATCGGCCGGCGAGACCGAGGAATCGGAGGCGGAGACCGCGCAGACCCCGTATCAGGCGGTTCCCGCGACGGCGGGGTGACGGCATGGTGGTGCTTCAACTGATTAGCAGCGCGGGCTATTACGGAGCCGAGAACATGCTGGTCAACCTTGCCGTGGGGCTATCCAAAGCCGGTTGCCGCCCGATTGTCGGAGTATTCCGCGACTCTCGCGCGCAACACCTTGAGGTGGCCCGGCACGCGTCGCAGCGAGGGGTGCCGGTCGAAATTGTCCACTGCAAGGGGCGCTGGGACGGGCAGGCCGTAGCACGCGTTCGGAGATTGCTTCAGGAGCGGGACGTGACCGTACTGCATACTCACGGCTACAAGGCCGATGTGATCGGTTGCGCGGCAGCCTGGCCGAAACGGACCGCCCTGGTCGCCACCTGCCACAACTGGCCCGATCCGCGCCTTTCCATGCGCGCATATGCCGTCCTCGACCGCCTGGTGCTGCGGCTGTTCGACGAGGTGACCGCGGCCTCGGAACCGGTCGCCGTCATCCTCAGGCGATGGGGCATGCCGCGAGTCCAGGCGATGCCGAATGGCGTGGAGATGGCGCGGTTCCGCGACGCGCGTCCGACCCTGCGGCATCTGATGCCTGCGGGTTGCGATCGTATCGTCGGGTTCGCCGGGCGGATGGTACCGGAGAAGGGCGGCACGACGTTTTTGCGGTGCGCCAGGAAAATCGTGGACGCGCGGCCGGCCACGGCTTTTCTGCTGGCAGGCGACGGGCCGTGCCGGCAGGAGTGGGAAGCGCTGGCCGCCGGCCTCGGACTCGCACGCAATGTGGTTTTCGCCGGAGTCCGCGACGACATGCCGGGCGTATACGCCTCGCTGGACATGCTGGTGTTGCCTTCCTTCCTCGAAGCCACCCCGATGTGCCTGCTGGAGGCACTGGCAGCGTCGCTGCCTGTGGTCGCCACCAGGGTCGGTTCCGTGCCCGACGTGGTGATTCCGGATGTGACGGGCATGCTTGTTGAACCCGGCGACGCCGACGGACTCGCGGCCGCAGTCGGCCGCCTGCTGCAGGATCCGGACGCGGGGCGCAGGATGGCCCTGCGAGGCCGGGCGCACGTGGAGCGCCGGTATTCGGCCGAGTCGACGGCCGAGGGTTATGCCGCGCTCTATGAAAGAGCGGTTTCGCGCCGGACCGGGCTGTATCGGACAAGTTGAACCTCCTGCAACAACGTCCGGCTGCACCCGGCGCGAGCCGCTCCTCCGACTTGGTATGGACACGGAATCGCCGATCTCGATTTCGATCGTCGTCGCCTGCCGCAATGAGGCCGGCCATATCGCCAGCTTCCTGGACTCGCTCTTTGCTCAGGATCTGCACGGCATGGAATGGGAGGCCATCCTCGCGGATGGGATGAGCGACGATACCACGCCGGCCATCCTCCGGGATTACAGCCTACGCCATCCCCGACTGCGCGTCATCGAGAATCCCGGCCGCATCGTATCCACCGGACTGAACGCAGCGATACGCGCATCCCGCGGTGAAATCATCCTGCGGATGGACGCGCACACGCGTTATGCGCCGGACTACTGTCGCCGGTGCGTCGGGGAGTTGCAGCGCACCGGCGCGGATAACACCGGGGGGCCGGCAAGAACCGACGCGCAAAGCGTGCGCGCGCGGGCCATCGCCGCGGCCTACCATTCGCGCTTTTCGACTGGCGGGGCCAGGTTTCACGACGAGTCTTTCGAAGGCTGGGTGGATACCGTGCCGTACGGATGCTGGCGAAAACAGACGCTGCTGCGCCTGGGCATGTTCGATGAGGCACTGGTCCGCAATCAGGACGATGAACTCAACCTGCGGCTGGTGCGAAGCGGAGGGCGGATCTGGCAGTCCCCCGGCATCCGGTCGTGGTACTCTCTGCGCTCCTCCCTCTCCGCCTTGTTCCACCAGTATTTCCAATACGGCTTCTGGAAAGTCGCAGTCATCCGCAAGCACCGCATCCCGGCTTCGTGGCGCCATCTTGTGCCCGTGACCTTCGTGATCGCCAATGCGGTCCTGCTGTCCGGCATGGCCATCTCGGCCGCCGGACGGTTCGGCGACTGGCTGCGTACGCTCACCGCTGTCTGGCTGGCGATGGCCGCTGCATACGGCGCAGCCATTCTGCTGGCGTCTGTCTCGGTGGCCGCACACAAGGGCATGGAGATGCTCCCGTTTCTCCCCCCGGTGTTTGCAGCCTTTCACCTGTCCTACGGCCTGGGCTTTTGCGCGGGCCTTCTGAGGTTTCTCTCAAGAAGTGGCCTCCACGTGAAGGCCGACTCGGTTTTTGCCCGCATCACCCGGTGACCGGCCGGGAAATCTGGAGCTCACGTTGTGCGGAGATGCATCGACATCCTCATCGCGGTTGTGGCGCTGCTCCTGCTATGCCCCCTGCTGCTGATGATCGCGATTGCGATCATGATCGACTCACCCGGAAGTCCGCTGTACCTCGGCTGGCGCGTGGGCAGGAACGGAGCACCCTTCCGGATGTGGAAACTCCGGACGATGGTGCGGTCGGCCGACCTGTCGGGATGCATCACCGGCCGCAGGGACGCGCGCGTGACCCGGCTGGGCGACCTGCTGCGCCGTACCAAGCTGGATGAATTGCCGCAGTTCGTCAATCTCCTCCTGGGCCACATGACACTGGTGGGCCCCCGCCCCGAATCGCCGGACATGGTGGCGCTCTACACCCCTGCCCAGCGAGCGGTCCTCGAGGTCAAGCCCGGCGTGACCGGCAGGGCTCAACTGGAGGCAGCCGAGGAGTCGGAGACGATTCCCGAGGGAGTGGCGGCGGATGAATATTACGCGAGGTACCTGCTGGAGCCGAAGATTCGCCGCGACCTGGAGTACCTGGCTGCGCGGACCTGGCGGAGCGACGCGAAGATCGTCCTGGCCACTGCAACTTATGTACTGCGCTCGTCCTTGCGGATGCGGCAAACCGAAACAACCGACGCACAAACCCAATCACACGAGGCGGTGCAATGACACGGATAGAAATTCCCTTCCACCGGCCGTCGATCGGCCCCGAAGAAATCGACGAAGTGGTCCGGACGCTGAAGTCCGGCTGGCTAACCACGGGTCCGCGCACGTCGGAGTTCGAACAGGCGCTGGGGAGCTATGTCGGCGCCCCCTATGCGCAGGCGGTTAATTCCTGCACCGCCGGCCTGCATCTCTCCCTGGCGGCAATGGAAATCGGGCCGGGGATGGAAGTGATCACCACGCCGCTCACTTTCTGCGCGACCGTGAACGTGATTCTGCACGTGGGCGCGACGCCGGTTCTGGCGGATGTCGGCCCGGACGGGAACATCGATCCCGAATCGCTGCTCTCCCGCCTGACGCCCAGAACCCGCGCGATCATACCGGTGCACCTGGCCGGCCTTCCCTGCGACATGCGCACCATCTGGCGGGTAGCCCGCGACCGCCGGCTGTTCGTGATCGAGGATGCCGCGCATGCCATCGGGGCGCACTATCGCGGATCGCCGGTCGGCGCGGGCGATCCCTCCGCCGGCACGTACAGCGATTCGGCCGTCTTCAGTTTCTATGCCACCAAGAACCTGACCACCGGCGAAGGCGGCATGATCGTCGCGCACAACGAAGCGTTCGCCGAGAAAGCCAGGATCCTCTGCCTCCACGGCCTGAGCAAGACCGCCTGGAATCGCTACGCCGGCCGGGGACGCTGGTACTACGAGGTCCTCGTGCCCGGCTTCAAGTGCAACCTGACGGACGTGCAATCTTCCCTCGGGCTGCATCAACTCAGGAAACTGGAGAGCTTCATCGAGATCCGGACGCGCTACGCGCGGCTGTATCACGATCTGCTCGCGGACGCGGAGGAGTTCGAGTTGCCGCCCGACCGCGCGGACTGTCGGCACGCCTGGCACCTCTACATGCTGCGGCTGAACCTGGAGAAGATCGCAATCGGCCGGGACGAGTTCATCGAAGCGCTGCAGGATAGAGGCATCGGCGCCAGCGTACATTTTATTCCCATTCCGCTGCATCCGTTCTTCGCGCGGTACGCCCGACTGGCGGAGAACCAGTGCCCGCGGGCGCTGGCGCTGTATCCGAGACTGGTGTCGCTCCCGCTGTACCCGGCCATGTCGGAAGGCGAGGTAGAATACGTCGCCCGCACGGCAAAAGATATCGCGCGGGGCGCACGCAGGAAGCACCCAATTGCCGTCGCCGCTTCTACCCCATAAGTGGACATCGAATGCGGTGGGGAGATCCCGGGTGCGGTCCGGGCAGCTCCCGAATGGGAGGAGTCGACCAATGACAACATCATCGAAATTCACCCGAGTCCCATCCCGAACCACGGAGAGCAAGGACATTGGGAGATTGCTGATACGCGGCGCGCAGGTAGCCCTCATCGCCTCGGCGGGCCTGGCGGCCTTCCTCCTGCGTTTCGAGTTCAGCATCCCTCCCCTGGAACGAAGCCACCTGCTCTGGGGAATCGTCACCTGGACGCTGGTGAAATCGGCCGTTCTCCAGTT
>JAFDVU010000085.1 GCA_018268835.1 Acidobacteriota bacterium
CGCAGGAAGGTCAGGTTGGCCACCATCATGCGCGTCTTATCGGCTCCCGGCTGATACGCCTCCAGGTACACGTAGAGGTTCTGGTCTTTGCGGAATACCTTGGTTACGCTGGGCACCAGCTTCTGCCCGTCCTGCACCAGCGGGTTGGCGGCCAGGACTTTCTTGTCCTTCTCCACGGTGGCGACCGCGGCGTCCAGCCTCTCGCGCTGGTAACTCAGCACCACGCTGCTGATCGGCAGGTACTTCTGGTCGCTGGTCAGGTCCGGAACCACGAACTGGGTTTCGAACGTTCCCATCTTTCCGGTCTCGTTCTCGCGCGCCAGAAACTTCAGCGTGTACGTGCCGGGCTGGAGCGTGAAGCCGGTGTCGTATGCCAGGTTGCGCCGGGCGAGCTGCCCCGCGTTTTCGCCCTTGAGTTTGACGTTGATTTCGTCGCGTACGGTGCCTTGCAGCATGCCTTTGGCGTCTTTGATCTGGCCGATGAAATCCAGCCGCGTGCTCTCCGCCCCGCTGCGGCGCGCGAGTTCGATATCCGTGCCGGGAATCTTCACGGACACCGGCACGAAGTAGCGGTCCTTCGCCTGGCGGAAGTAGTTCACTTCCACCGCCAGCGTCAGGTCGGTCACCGGATCGCCCAGCATGAGTGCTTCGGCGAGCTGGCGTTCGCGATCGGTGGAGTCGAACTTGCGAAACTCCTTCGAGGCGAAGTACCCGCTGCGGTAATCCAGCTTCGCGCTCAGTTGCCTGCCCACCTGCACCTTGATGCGGCGGAAGTGGCCGTCGAGCGACGTGTTGGTGCTGTAATAGCCGAGGATGTAGTAGCTGGCGATGGCCTTCTGCGCCTGCACGATCCCCATGGCGAGATCGTTGTTGTCCAGCAGCGCCTTGCCGCCGGTGTCCGACGCCAGCGTGTACAGCGTCTCCTGCTGTCCCTGGAAGTTGCTCTGCGCCGTGCGCTGCGAACTACCCGAGTACATGCCTTGTCCGCCCTGCGACGCCTGGGTCGCGTCGCCCAGCGGCGCCTGCGCCACCAGCCCGCGCGCGTCCACCGGGTAGAAGGCCACGTTGGAGCGGATGGCCGCGTTGATTGTGGCGCGCAACTGCGCCTGGTTGTCCATGCCGGTCTTGCTCATGCCGCTGGCGAAATACACCAGAGCCTTTTTTTCGGGCAGGCTGGCCAGCATCTTCACGGCGGTCGAGAGCGCGGAGAGTTTGCGGTCGGTGTTGAAGATGTTGAACTCGCTGTCGTCGGCCGTGTAGGCGGCGCCGGTATCGCCTTCGCTATCGTCGCCCGTGCTGCCGTTGGCCATGCCGTTCTCGCCGATCGTGATCTTCTTCTTCACCACGTCCATCAATTGGTCGCGGTCGGCGGTGAAGTCCTGCAACACATTGAGGTCGGTAGTATAGCTCATCACCGAAACCACGTCGGCGGAAGTCATCTGGGTGTTGAGAAACTTGATCGCCGCCTGCTGCGCGCGCAGTTGATCGGCAACCGGCATGCCCGCCTGGTCGAAGAAGAGCACCAGCAGGCGGCGGTCCTTGTACTTCACTTCGCCCGGCTTGGCGGGCGCGATCTGTGTCGCCACCGCGGGCTTGGCGGAGGGTGCGGCGGGCTGCGCCTCCGCGGTCCGCGTCTTCAACTCCGGCGCGGGCAGCGTTTCGCCCTCCAGTTTCTGGAATTCGAATACCTTGATCTGCTGCGTCTTGCCGTCTTCACTGACGGTGAAGTCGCCGGCCTTGAGCCCTTCGACGGGGTCGCCGCTTTTGTCGCGCACCGCCACGTTGACGACCACGAGCTGACTGGTGGCCTCGAATTTGACGGTCCCCTTCGCCGGCGCCGCGGCCTGCTGCGCGGCCAGTTGAGTGGTCAGAAGTATTGCCAGTATCGCGCGCATCGTAATCCTCCTAGAAGCGGAACCGCAGGCTCGCCGTGAGCCTGCGCATCCCCGAAGCCGCCGTCGCCAGACCGTAGTTGGCCGATCCGAGAGTGGTGCCCCAGTTGGTGATCGTGACCTTGTTGAGCAGGTTCTGCGCCTGGAACTGCAGATCCACGCTGCGCCGCTCGCCGAAGCGGAACACACGCCCCACCGATCCGTTCAGCGAGAAGACGGTGGGGCCGGGAATGGTGTTGGGTCCGGCGTCGCCCCACGTGCCCGATGCCGGCGCGGCGAAGGCCGCGGTGTTGAACAGCATCCCCGCGGCGCTCACCGGAAGCCCGGTGGCGTCGGCGCGCAGCGTGCCGGTGACGGCGGTGCCGGCCACCTGCGTGCGCGCGCCGCCCGCGGTCGCGGTCAGCGGATTGCCTGAGTGAAGGTTGATGTTCGCAATCACGTTCCAGTCCTTGAGCAGCGCGCCCTTCCACCCGTTGAGCAGCGTGCCGCCGCTGGAGCCCATCCCGGTGGAGTACATCATGGAGAAGTTCAGATTGTGGCGCGCGTCGAAGCTGGAAAGCCCGCGCTCGGCGGAGAGGTCGAGCCAGTCCTGCGCCACCGGCGTGTTCCCCTGCCCGCGCCCGCCGGTGCCGGCGTTATCGATCGACTTGGAGAACTGGTAGGACGCGTTGGCCATCAGGCCGCTGCGCATCCGCCGGTTCAACTGGAACTGCGCCGCGTGGTAGGTGGAGTTGCCGTTCGACGTTTCGTAGATGAAGCCGTGCGGGTAGATGGACGCGGCGAGCCCCGGCGCCACCGAGTTCGGAAGGTATTGCTGGTCCAGCCGCGTGCCCTTGGTGCCCAGGTAGCCGATGGTGCCGAACAGGCCGAACTTGAGATCGCTCTGCACGGTGAAGTTCCACGTCTGCGCGTAACCGATCCGGTAGTTCGGGTCGATGGCGTAGGTGTTGGCGATGCCGCTCGTGGCCGTGGTGAGGAATCCGTTCTGCAACGTGAGGACGTTCGCGGCTGACGTAGATTCGTTCACCGTCTGCGCGAACGGCGGCTGCTGCGCGAGGTTGGACGCGATCACGTTGTAGACCGAGCTGTTGTAGTAGAGTCCGTAGCCGCCGCGGACCACCATGGAGTGGCCGTTGCGCGGCCGCCACGCAAAGCCGACGCGCGGCGAAAAGTTGTTCGGGTCGTTGTGGATCAGCCCGTTGCCTTGCGCCAGAGCGATGGTCGAGTAAGCCGGACCGAGCGCCAGGTTCACCAGCCTGCCGTATTTCTCGCTGACCGGCGTAGCGTATTCCCAGCGCAGCCCCAGAATCACGCTGAAGTTCGTGCGCACCCGCCAGTCGTCGTTGATGTATGCGTCGGCGAGTCCGCCGCGAAAATACTTGTCCGGGTTCCCGTAGCGGATGGAACTGGTGGTCGGCAGGCCCAGCAGGAAGTCGGCCAGGTCGTAACCCGTGGTCGCGCCGTCGAAGCTGAAGCTCCCGCGGCCGTTGGAATCGGCGAACTGGTTGAACTGCTGCCTCCGGTAATCGCCGCCGAAGGTGAGGTTGTGCGTGCCGCGGAGCCACATCAGCGAATCGCCCACGCTGGACGTCTGGTTGCGGGTCAGCGAAGCGTTGCCGTCGCTGAGTCCGGCGTAGTTGGTGAAGCTCAGGTTGGGCGGTCCCCAGTTCAGCGGATTCTGCGACGTGCCCTGGATGCCCAGCGCCGCCGCCACGTTCGTCACCCCCGCGAAGTACGGCGACTGCTGCTGCCGCATGCGGCTGAAGTTGTATTGCAGGCTGTTGGTGATGCGCGTGTTGAACGTGTGGGACCAGGAGAGCCCGGTGTTGATCGCGCGGTTGCTGCCGGTGTCGACGAATCCGAACAGGTTGGGCGTGCTGCTGCTCGAGCCCTGGTAGCCCAGGTTGAAATTCAGCCGGTCGTAGGAGCCGAAGCGGATGTTGGAGAGCCGCGAATTCAGGTTCTGGGAATTGTTGTACCCGGCCCACGCGGTCTGGTAGTTCTGCGCCGTGGTGGAGAGGTTGGCCGCCGGGTAGTAGTTGAGCAGCGCTGCGGCCGCGGAGTTGATGCGGTTGGCCGGAATGGCGTTTCCGGGGAAGGGATTCCCGGTGAGCGGGTCGGTGATGGTCGCGCCGCTCTGCGAAAAGTCGCCGAGACGCTCCAGGCTGCTCGGCACCTTCACCGGATTGGAATTGGTGCCCGTGCGGTTGCGCGACAGGTTCAAGTCGATGGTGAACATGATGCGCTTGCTCGCGCTGACCAGTTTGGGAATGCGCAAGGGGCCGCCGAACGTGATCCCGCCGCGTCCGGCGAAGTAGGCCGGCTTGTCGATGTTCGCCCCGGTGACCGAGAAGGTTTTCGCGTCCCACACCGAGTTATCCAGGCTGAAGTTGGCGCCGCCCTGGTAGGAAAGCGCGCTGTTCCTGCGATTGTTGCCGAACGCCATGGCGCCCGGACGGCCCATCCAATCAGGTCCGCCGCGCCCGCCGCGTCCGCCGAAACCTTCGGGACCTCCGGGTCCTCCACCGGGTCCGCCACCCGGACCACCGGGACCGCCGGGTCCGCCGCCCGGAGGCGGTCCGCCCATGCCGCCGGGACCGCCGCGCCCGCCGCCCATCGCCATGCCGCCGCCCGGTCCTCCGCGGCCTCCGCCCATCGCGGCGGCCTGCCCGGGATTCATCGGTTCACCGTTGCCGCCCGGTCCCATTCCGGGAGCCATTCCCCCGGGCCCGCCCATCATGTCCATCGGACCGCGTCCGCCCGGAGGGCCCCAATCGTTCATCTGCCCCAGGCCCGCCGCACTGCTCACGCTGCCCTGCACCAGGAACGAGTTCGCCGAGCTTTGCGAGAGGTCCGCGATCTCTTCGGTGCGCAGCGTGCCCTGGCTGGAGAACGTGCTGGTCTCTGAAGACTGGTTCACGTTCAACTGCTGGAACTGGGTCCGGTTCTGCTGCTGCGCCTGTGCCTGCCGCGGCGCGGCGGTGTTCCCGTTCGCCGCGCGCGCCGGGGCCGGCGCCGGCGCCGGAGCGCCCAACTGCTTCTCGAGCGCCGCTTCGGTCAGATACTTGAGTTCGAACGCAGGCGCGGGCGCGCCGGGCGCGACGGCCACTTCGCGGTTCAGTTTTTCAAATCCGAGCATCTCCACCTGGACGTTCCATACCCCGTCGGCCAGGTCGGCGAAGGAAAACGCCCCGCGCGCGTCCGTGATGGCCACGGCCTTGCCCCCTTCGCGCGTCGCCGTGACGGTGACGCCGGGAACGGGTAGTCCGCGCGCCGTGACGGAGCCGTGGTATTCGGAAGCCAACGCGGCCGCGCCGATGGCGAGCAGCGTCGCGCACCTCAACAGCGAAAGTCCGGTCTTCGACATAATGGTCTCGAATCGGAAGGTGCTCTTACGCGGCGCGAAGTTTCGCCCTGGCGCGAAACCTTAACGTCCTTAACGCAGTCTTTACGCGCGCGCGTTGTCCGATTAAGGCCCGATAAGCGTAATCTGAAAGTGACCGTGAATTCCGATACGCAACGGCGCCAGGCCATGCTCGCGTGGATCTTCGTAGGGGTGTTGTTCGTCCTCTGCGGAGTGCTCGCCGTCCTCCAATACCGCTGGATCGGCGAAGTCAGCGTGGCCGCGCGCGACCGCATGCGCGCCAGCCTCCAGGCGGGCCTGGTGCGCGTGAGCCGCGATTTTCAAAGCGAGATCAATGCCGCCTGCCGCGCCGTCGCGCCCGATAACCCCAAGCCGGATCCCGCGGCGTTCGCCTCGCAGGTGGCGGAGCGCTACGCCGCGTGGAAGTCCTCCGGCCAGCAGGCCCCGCTCTTCCGCGCTGTCGGGATTGTGACGCGTGACGCCGATCGGCTCGCGCTGCGCATCCCCGGCGCGGACGGCCGCTTCTCTCCGCAACCTTGGCCGGATGAGTGGCGGCTGACCGAACAGTTTCTGGAGGGCACCATGCTGCGCGAAGGCCGCGGCCGGCGCGGCGAAGGTCCGCCTCCGGAAGAAAGCACGATCTTCGAAGTCCCCGTCTTCAACATGCCCGGTCCGGGTCCGGGTCCAGGCCCGGGTCCCGGATTCGGGGATCGCGGCGGCATGCGCCGCGGCGCCGCGTGGCTGATCTTCGACCTCGACCTGAAGTACGTGACGGAAACCGTGCTGCCGGAACTCCTGCAGCGCCACCTGGGCGCCGCCGCGAGCCAGGAGTATCACTTCGAAATCACGCCCCACGACGACCCCGCTGAACCGCTCTACTCCACCGATGCCGATCCGCGGAGCCGCGTTGCCGCCAACGCCGATGCCCGGGTGGGCCTGCTGGATATCTCGCCCGACATGTTGCGCCCTCGTGGCCGCGGCGGCCGCGGCTTCGGTCCCGAGGGGATGCGGCTGGCCGGTGGCGGTCGCTGGGAACTGTACGTGCGCCATCGCGCCGGCTCGCTGGAAGCGGTGGTGGGGCGCACGCGGCAGCGCAACCTCGCGGTCACCGGCGGCGTGCTGTTGCTCATCATCGCCAGCGCCGCGGCGCTGATCCGCTTCTCCCGGCGCGCTCAGCGGCTGGCCGAACTGCAGATGAATTTCGTCGCCGGCGTCTCGCACGAACTGCGCACGCCGCTTACCGTGATCAACACCGCCGCCTACAACCTGCAGAGCAACGTGACCCGCAATCCCGAGCAGGTGGCCAGGTACGGAGCATTGATCCGGCAGGAGAGCGGACGCCTGAAGGAGATGGTGGAGCAGGTGCTGAGCTTCGCCGGCAGCCAGGCGGGCAGCATGACCCGTGAATTGCAGCCACTGTGCGTGGAGGACATCATCCGCTCCAGTGTGGACGCGAGCAAGGCGGTGCTCGATGGCGGCCACTTCGTCGTGGAGCAGGACGTCCCGCCCGCATTGCCGCTCATCGCCGGCGACGCGCGCGCCCTGCAGCACGCGCTACAGAACCTGCTGACCAACGCGGTGAAGTATGGCAAGGGCGAACAGAATTGGATCGGAATCCACGCCGCGGTGAATCCCGACGGCTCCCAGCCGCGGATCGAAATCCGCGTGGCCGATCGTGGCCCCGGCATTCCCCCCGACGAGCAGCGCCATATCTTCGATCCCTTCTATCGCGGCAAGCGCGCCGTGCAGGACCAGATCCACGGCACCGGCCTGGGGTTGACCCTGGTCAAGGAGATCGTCGCGGCGCATCGCGGCACCATCGCGGTGCGCAGCCAGCCCGGGAAGGGCACTGAGTTTGTGTTACGGTTGCCGGTGGCGCCCAAAGAGTTTCAAGATGAGTTCGCGAATTCTGTTAGTCGAGGATGAACCGGGCCTGGTTCTGACCCTGACCGATCTGCTCAGCGGCGAGGGCTACACCGTGGAGAGTGCCGGCGACGGCCCCACCGGATTGCGCCGCGCCGCCGGAGAAGCGTTCGACCTGGTGGTGCTGGACGTCATGCTGCCCGGCAAGAACGGCTTCGACGTGGTGCGCGAACTGCGCCAGCAGGGCAAGGACGTGCCCGTGCTGATGCTGACCGCCAAATCGCAACTGGTGGACCGTGTGGTCGGGCTGAAACTGGGCGCGGACGATTACCTCACCAAGCCCTTCGAGCCCGAGGAGCTTCTGGCGCGCGTGGAAGCCCTCCTGCGCCGCGTGAAGAAGGAAGGCCTCGCGCATGTGAAGACCTTCCAGTTCGGCAACGTCGAGGTGGATTTCGAACGCGGCGACGTGCGCAAGAACGGCCGGCCCGTCTCTCTCGCCGGGAAGGAACTGGAACTGCTGCGCTACCTGGTGGAGCATCGAGGCAACGTGGTGTCGCGCGATGAACTGCTGGAGGGAGTGTGGCAGTATCAGCCGGGCGTTTCTTCGCGCACCATCGATGTGCACGTGGCCTGGCTGCGCCAGAAGCTCGAGGATGCGCCGCAGACGCCGCGCCACATCCACACCGTGCGCGGCGTGGGCTACCGCTTCGCGCCCTGATCCGGACGGCTCGTCGCCCCGCGGTCCGCCCCTGCCGTTCGTGTGCCCCTCAGCCCGCCCCATAACCACTCCGGACAGCCGCGGGCTTTCCAGAACTCGAACGCGAGCGCATTGAGTTGATCTTCGGTGGGACGGGCGGTTTCGGGCCCGATGACTCTGCCGGGTTCCGCGGGAGGGTTGGTCTGGTTATGCATAGCTCTAACCGGAAGCGGAAGCCGGCGTGGGGACCCGAAGATCGGGGGATCTGGCCTTCGGCGCCGGCGTTCCGCTTCTCCTGCTGCTGCTGCTGATCATAAAGACGCGCCGCGCCGGCATTGCGAATCACGTGTGCACGTTAAGTTGTGTAAAGCTATCGTGGAGGCAAGATGACACCGTTGCTCCGCTTCGCCGCCACGCTAGGGCTGTTAGCCGCCGCCGCCTCGGCACAAATCCGCTGGCACGTGGAACCCGATGGCGGCATCGCGTGGGACGTTCCGCGCCGCGCCGCACACCAGGACCAGATCGAGATGAGCGGTCTGCGCATCTCCGCGATCGTCACCTATGGCGTGCGCGATACCGGCGCGTCCACACTCACCCGCCAGCTAGTGTTCCCCGGCTTGCGCACCATCCCCAACGATACGCACGCCAGCCTGAGCTACACCTTCACCGACGACACCACGCCGCGCGTGTTCGTCGACGGACGCCCGGCGCGCGAAGCGGTCACCCGCTTCCGCCACCGCGGCATGATCACGATCGAGAGCATGCTCGGCGGCGTCGCCCTGGTGCGCACGCTCTTCCCGTCGGTGGATAAGCCCCTCTACGTGGAGCGCTACGTGTTCACCAATCGCACGGATCGCGAGGTGCGCGTCGAGGTGGAGAGCACGCGGCACACCGTCCGCACCAACGCTTCGCGCGGCGTGACCGGCGAATACGTGATCGTTTCCGAAGTGCCGGACACCGGCGAAAAAGCGATCCAGCCCGGCGCCTCGGCGGAGTTCACGCTCGCGTTCAGTGCGCGTGAAGCCGCCGCGCCGCCGGTCCCGGTGGATGCCGCCGCCGAAGAAGCCGCGCGCCGTGCCCGCGTCGACAGTTTTCTCAGCAAGCTGCGTCTGGAGACGCCGGACCCGGTGCTGAACACCGCCTTCGCCTTCGCCAAGATCCGCACCACCGAGAGCATCTACCAGACCAAGGGCGGGCTTATGCACGGTCCCGGCGGCGGCGCGTATTACGCCGCCATCTGGGCCAACGATCAGGCCGAGTATGCGAATCCCTTCTTCCCGTTCCTGGGCGACGCCACCGCCTGCGAAGCCGCCATCAACTCCTTCCGCCACTTCGCGCGCTACATGAACCCCGACTACAAGCCCATCCCGAGCTCGATCATCGCCGAAGGCACCGCCTTCTGGAACGGCGCCGGCGACCGCGGCGACTTGGCGATGATCTCCTATGGCGCGTCGCGTTTCGCACTGGCCTACGGCGATCGCAAGACGGCCCGGGACCTGTGGCCGCTCGTCTCCTGGTGCCTCGAATACCTCAAGCGCAAGGTGACCCCGCAGGGCGCCGTGGCTTCGGACAGCGACGAGCTCGAGGGCCGCTTTCCCGCAGGCAAGGCCAATCTCTCGACCTCCTCGCTCTACTTCGACGCGCTGAATTCGGCCGCCATGCTCGGCGGCGAACTCGGCCGTCCCGCGGCGGAATTGGACGACTACCGCGCGCGCGCCGCCGCCATCCGCGCCGCCATCGAGAGCTACTTCGGCGCCAACGTGCAGGGCTTCGACACCTACCGCTACTACGATGGCAACACCGTGCTGCGCGCCTGGATCTGCGTGCCGCTCGCCATGGGCATCTTCGATCGCAAACAGGGAACCATCGCGGCGCTGTTTTCGCCCGCCCTGTGGACCCCCGACGGCCTCGCCACGCAATCCGGCGAAAAGACCTTCTGGGATCGCGCGACGCTCTACGGCTTGCGTGGCGCGCTCGCCGCGGGAGAAACCGCGCGCGCCATGGAGTTCCTCACCCAATACTCCTCGCGCCGCCTGCTGGGAGATCACGTCCCGTATCCCGTGGAGGCGTGGCCCGAAGGCAATCAGCGGCATCTTGCGGCCGAGAGCGCGCTCTACTGCCGCATCTTCACCGAAGGGCTGTTCGGCATCCGTCCCACGGGACTGCGCTCCTTCACCGCGACGCCGCGCCTGCCCGCCGCATGGGACCGGATGAGGCTCGCCGGGATTCACGCCTTCGGCGGCGCGTTCGATCTCGTCGTGACACGCGCCGGCGCGCAGCTTCAGGTGGACACGGTCCGCGCCGGCCGCACCGTGAATTCCGAGAAGATCGCGCCCGGAGAATCCGTGCGCGTCCGCTTCGCCGAGTAGCGCCTACGCGAGGATGTCCTTCACCACGTTGCCGTGCACGTCGGTGAGCCGGAAATCGCGGCCCTGGTAGCGATACGTGAGCTTCGTGTGATCCACGCCCAGACAGTGCAGCAGCGTCGCGTTGAGATCGTGCACGTGCACCGGGTTTTCCGTGATGTTGTAGCAGTAATCGTCCGTGGCGCCGTAACTCACGCCGGGCTTGATACCGCCGCCGGCCAGCCACATCGTGAAGCAGCGCGGGTGATGATCGCGGCCGTAGCTTTCCGGCGAGAGGTTGCCCTGGCAATAGACCGTGCGCCCGAATTCACCGCCCCAGATGATCAGCGTATCGTCGAGCATGCCGCGCTGCTTGAGGTCCGCGATCAGCGCGGCGGAGGGCTGGTCCGTGTCCTTGCACTGCGGCGGCAATTGGCGCGGCACGCCTTCGTGGTGGTCCCACCCCATGTGGTAAAGCTGGATGAACCGCACCCCGCGTTCGGCCAGGCGCCGCGCCAGAATGCAGTTCGCCGCGTACGTGCCGGGCCGCCGCGAATCCGGACCGTACTGCTCGAACGTGGACGCCGGCTCCTTCGAAAGATCGGTCAGCTCCGGCACCGAGCTTTGCATGCGATACGCCATCTCGTACTGCTGGATGCGGGTCGCGATTTCCGGATCGGCGAAGGCTTTGAGGTTCGCCTCGTTGAGTTGCTGGATATCGTCCAGCATGGAGCGGCGCACGGCGCGATCGACGCCCGGCGGATTCGAAAGATACAGCACCGGATCGCCGCCCGAGCGGAATTTCACGCCCGAGTACGACGTAGGCAGGAAGCCGCTGCCCCACAGCCGGTCGTACAGCGGTTGATCCACCGGCCGCCCCGTGCCGCGCGAAATCATCACCACGAAGGCGGGCAGGTCGGCATTCTCGCTGCCCAGTCCATAGGTTACCCATGAGCCGAAACACGGGCGCCCGGCCACCTGGCTGCCGGTCTGTATGAACGTGATCGCGGGATCGTGATTGATGGCCTCGGTATACAGGCTCTTGATCACGCAGATGTCGTCGGCCGCTTTGGCCATGTGGGGCAGCAGTTCGCAGAACCACGTGCCCGCCTTGCCGTACTGGGAGAATTTGTAGACCGAGGGCGCCACCGGAAACTTCTTCTGGTTCGAAGTCATGCCGGTGAGCCGCTGCCCCTGCCGGATGCTGTCCGGCAGGTCCTGCCCGAAGCGCGAGGCCAGTTGCGGCTTGGGGTCGAACAGGTCCATCTGGGAGGGCGCGCCGGATTGGTGCAGATAGATGACGCGCTTCGCCTTTGGCGCGAAGTTGGGGAAGCCCGGGAGTCCCTTGGATCCGAAGGCGCGCGGCGCGACGAGCGACGCGAGCGCGGCGGTGCCGATGCCGTGCGCCGCGCGGCCGAAGAGTTGCCGGCGCGTGAGAGTCAGGCGGTATTCACGGAGCGGATTCTTCATTGGCGTGTGATCGTCTCGTCCAGGTTGAGGATGACGCCGGCGGTGGTCGTGTAGGCCGCAAGTTCCACCGTATCCAGCGACGTGTCGCGCGGCGCTTCGCCGGCGGTAAGCAGTTTCGCCGCGGCCGCGGGATCGGCGCGGTATTGCGCCAGGCGCCGGTTCAGCCCCGCTTCGAGCACCGCCGTCTCCGCCGGCGATGGCGTGCGCTCCGTGGCCAGCCGGAATCCGTAGGCCAGCCGCCCCGCGGGCGCCGCGCCGCCCTCCTTCATCATGCGCTCGGCCAGCTTGCGCGCCGTCTCGATGTACATCTCATCGTTGAGCAGCGCCAGCGCCTGCAGCGGCGTCGTGCTCACCGGACGCCGCACGATGCAGAACTCGCGCGTCGGCGCATCGAAGATCGTCATCGATGGCGGCGGCACCGTGCGCTTCCAGTAGCTGTAGACGCTGCGCCGCCACAAGTCCGGCCCCTTCGACCGCTCGAAGAGCTTGCGTCCCTGGAACGCCGAGAGCTGCTCCCACAGCCCGTCGGGCTGGTACGGCTTCACCGGCGGACCGCCCATCTTGTCGTTGAGCAGTCCCGATACCGCCAGCGCCTGGTCGCGGATCATCTCCGCGGTGAGGCGCAGCCGCGGACCGCGCGCCAGCAGCCGATTCTCCGGGTCGCGCTCGCGCAGCGCCGCCGTCGTCCGCGATTGCTGGCGGTACGTGGCGGAGGTCACGATCAGCCGCTGCATGGCTTTCACGTCCCATCCGGTGCGGATGAATTCCGTGGCCAGCCAGTCCAGCAGTTCGGGATGGCTGGGCGGTTCGCCCTGCGACCCGAAATCTTCCGCGGTCTTGACGATGCCCGTGCCGAAATACGCCTGCCAGTAGCGGTTCACCGCCACCCGCGCGGTCAGCGGATGATCCGGCGCGGTCAGCCACAAGGCGAGCCCCAGCCGGTTGGCCGGCGCGCCCGCCGGCAGCGGCGGCAGAAACGCCGGCACCGCCGCCGTGACCTTCTCGCCGGGCTTATCGTAGGAGCCGCGCATCAGCACGAACGTGTCGCGCGGCGCCGATGTTTCGTGCATCACCATCGTGGTGGGAATCTTGTTTACGATCGCGCGCTCTTCGGCTTCGAGCCTGGCCAGCCGTTCGTGCGCCAGCCGGCTTTCGCGCGGATGCGCCAGGAAGAATCGCCGCAGGTCGGTGCGTTCCTTCGCGGAGCGCGCGGCTGCGTCCTTGCCCAGGATGGCGCGGATGTTCTCCGGCATCACCTCGGGAAATTCGGAATCGGTGACGGAGACGCGGAAGCGGCCCACCTGCGCTCCCTCGTACTCGCTGCCGATGCGGACGTGTAGCTCCAGACCCTCGGCCGAACCGAACATGCGCGCCGGCTCGATCACCGCGTAGTGCGGCTTCGCGGTCTCCGGGTTCACGCCCCATCCGCGCTTGAGCTGGTCCGCCGGATGCAGTACCAGGTCGAGTTCGGATTCCTCGCTCTTGAAGTCCGCCGTGATGCGCGAAAGATCGATCTTGCGCCCGCCGCTCTTCACTTCGAACAGCGTGACCACGCCCTTGCCCTCCGCTCCCCGTCCCGATCCGCCGCCCGGCAGGCTCGCGTCGGGTAGCAGTTCCAGGCGCAGCGCGGTGATGTGTGTGAGCGCGGTGCGCGCGCTGAATTCGTAGAACGTGGTGGCGGGCATCGCGCCGGACGCCAGCACGGAACCGTCGGGCTGCGCCGCGAGCGTCACGCCGCCGGACGCCTTCAGGTCCTCTGGCGCCAGCACCTGCCACCGCGGCGGCTCGCTGAGCGCGTGCCGCTCCCACTCCGCCTGCCGCGGCTCCACCAGCGCCTCCGCGCCGGCGAGTTCGCGCTTCGCCTCCACGATCTCCTTCTCCTTCGCGGCGGCTTGCGCGTCCAGTTCCGGCTCGGGCAGCCGCACCGTCGGCGCGAAGTTCCCGCGCCCGTCCCGCGGTCCGCCGTTGCCGATCTCATCCACGTGATTGAAGAACGCGTACAGGCTGTAGAAATCGTGTGTGGGAATGGGATCGTACTTGTGATCGTGGCAGCGCGCGCACCCCACCGTCAGCCCGAGCCACACCGTGCCCAGCGTGCTCACGCGGTCCACCAGGCTCTCCGCCTCGAACTCCTCGGCGATGGCGCCGGTCTCGGAATTGATCCGGTGGTTGCGCTGGAAGCCGGTGGCGATCTTGTCTTCCAGCGTGGCGTTGGGAAGCAGGTCGCCGGCCAGTTGATCGATGGTGAATTTGTCGAACGGCAGGTTGCGGTTGAAGGCGTCGATCACCCAGTCGCGCCACGGCCACATTTCGCGCTCGGGATCCACCTGGTAGCCGTGCGTGTCGGCGTAGCGCGCGGCGTCCAGCCAGTCCACGGCCATGCGCTCGCCGTAGCGCGGAGAGGCGAGCAGGCGGTCCACCACTTTTTCGTACGCGTCCGGCGAGCGGTCGGCGAGGAAGGCGTCGAGTTCGGCCGGTGCCGGCGGCAGGCCCGTGAGGTCGAACGTCACCCGGCGCAGCAGCGTCGCCCGGTCGGCCTCCGCCGAAGGCGCGAGCCCCTCGCGCTCCAGGCGGGCCAGGATGAAGCTGTCGATCGGATTCCGCACCCACGCCGCGTTGCGCACCGTGGGAAGTTCGGGCCGCCGCGGCGCGACGAACGCCCAGTGCGTCTGCCACTTCGCCCCCTGCTCGATCCACGCGCGCAGCGTGCCGATCTCGGCGGCCGTGAGCGGCTTGCGGCCGGAGTACGGCGGCGGCATGCGCCGCGCGGGCTGCTCGGCGCTCACCCGGCGGATCATCTCGCTCGCGTCCGGATTCCCCGGAATCACCGGCGTCCGCGGCCCGCGCGCGGCCTTCGCGCCCTGCTCGGTATCCAGCCGCAACCCCACCATGCGGGTCGCTTCGTCGGGTCCGTGGCAGGTGAAGCAGCGGTCGGAGAGAATCGGGCGCACGTCGCGCTCGAAATTCACCGGCGCGGCGGCACCGCACACGGCGGCGGTGGTTAACAGCACCCCGGCATACAGACGCATCTGCCCGATTCTACAGCAATCCGGACCCGGCCGGCGTCAGATGTGGTACATCAGCGGACCGTGCGGCCGCCGGCTCCGGCCCTCCTCGACCTCCCGGATGAGGTCCGCCAGCGTGGTGCGGTCCAGCACTTCACTGATCGCGTCGCGCACGCGCCGCATGATGATGCGGGTCCCGCAGTTCTCCACATCTCCGCACTCCTCGCACGGTTGGAACTGCGTCTCGCTGGCGCACGGCAGCGGCGCCAGTGGACCTTCCATGATGCGCACGATCGAGCCGATCGTGATGGTGGAAGGCGGGCGGCTCAACTGGTATCCGCCCTTGCGTCCGACGCGGCTTTCCAGCAGATCCCGCGTCTTCAAATCGAGCAGGATGGCTTCCAGGAATTTGAGCGGGATCGACTCCTCGCTCGCCAGCGTGCTGATCAGCGTCGGCCCCTCGCCGTAGCGGCGCCCGAGCGCGATCATGGCCTTCAACCCGTATTGAGTCCGTTTGGAGATGGTGCGCATGGCGCTAGTTTCAGGGTACAGCACCGCGCGGTGGCGGAAAATCCGGAAACGCCGTCAAACTCCTGGCGAAATTCCGGCATCCTCATCGCATAGAGGTGGCCGACTCCCCGTGGAGGCGAGGAATTTAATGAGGGTGCCGCGCATGCAGGCTCCCCTACAGTCCGGCGGTTACGCTTGGGCCGCCGGGAAGAAGCGCCGGGGCGCCGCGGACGCCGGCGGAGTCCTACCGAACCCCGATGCGCCTGCCGAGATCCTGGAACCGGGGGTCGGCTCGCAGCGGAGCAAACAGGTCTTGCGCGGAGGCGGCGCCGGGCGGAGGGGGAATCTGATCCCAGGGCAACCAACTGAAGCGCGCTTTGTAGGCCTCTTCCAAACAGCGGAAGGCCTCGTCGTTGTCGCCCAACTCCGCGTACACCGCCGCCAGACCCCAGTGTTCCATCGGCCCTGCTTTGGCTGCTATCTCAGCCGCTATTCTGCGTGCCTCGGCCTTCTGCCCCAGGTGCGCATAGGCCAGGGCGACAGCCCATCTCCACGCCGGGTCGGCGGCAGCGGCCTTTTCTTGAGCGGCCAGAGCCTCCCGGTTCATTTTCTGATCCAGGTAGATCAATCCCTCGAGCGCCAGTGCCTGAGCGAAATTGGGATCTAACTCGAGTGCTTTGCGCACCTCGCCTAGAGCGGCGTCCGGGTATCCGTGGCGCAGGTATTGCCACCCGAGATCGTTAGGGAAAATGGGCGCCAGCGGTTCCAGGCTCTCGGCGACCTTCATCTCCGCGAGCCCTTCTTTGCCGCGGCCGGCGAGCAGCAGGTACCAGGAGTGGGCACGGCGCGCCTCGGCGAAATTGGGGTTGAGTTCCAGGGCGCGCTCCAGGTCCTTCGCGCCCGCCGCAAAGTCCCAGTCGAAGTAGAGTTCAACCATGCCCAATGCGGCGTATGCCTCCGGAAGCGGTCCACCGAGTTCCAGGGATTTGCGAGCGGCTGCTTTGGATCGAGCGAACTCTTCGGGACGTCCATCGTGGGCCATAATGGCAAAACCGAGCGCCAGCGCCGCATACGCGGACGCGTCCGCCGGGTCCCTTTCGATTGCCTGTTGGAGGTAGGAGATCCCTTGCGAAAACCCTTCCGGGGTGAACTTGTTCAGATGGAACATCCCTTTCAGGTAGGTTTCATACGCTTCGGGTTTTACCGCGCGCTTCCCGGCGAGCCGGATCTTCCGTTCCGGAGTGATGGCTACATGGATTGCGCTGGCAATGGCCAGCGCCACATCGCTCTGCATCCGCAACACGTCCTGCAAGTCACGTTCGTACGTCTTACTCCACAAATGGGTGTCCGTGGATGCGTCGATCAACTGGGCAACCACCCGCACTCGGGACCCTTGCCGCAAAACCGATCCTTCGAGCAGCGCATCCACCTTGAGACGGCGGCCAATCTCCGACGACGATGCCCGGCTTCCTTTGTAAGTCATGGCCGAGGTGCGTGAGATCACACGCAGGTCTCCAACTTCGGCCAAATCTGAAGTCAGCGCGTCGGTGATCCCGTCGGCAAAATACTCCTGTGCCGGATCGCCCGACAGATTGACCATAGGCAGCACGGCAATCGACCGGATTCGGGTGCTCGGAGCGGCGCCCCATTTCCAGGCGATGCCCGCGGCCGCGAGCGCCAGTCCCACGATCGTCGCCGCGACCGCCCAGCGCAACCGCCTCGAACTCCACCCGCCGTCGCTCTTCAGGCGCTTGAGCGCCGTGCTCAACTCGTCCGCCGTCTGAAACCGCTTCGCCGGATCTTCTTCGACGCAACGTGCCACAACGCGCTGTACTGCTTTCGGAACGTTAGCCGGCCAGACGGGCGAAGTGGAATCATCGCCGTCCTGGAACAACCGGCGCCCAGTGAGCATTTCGTAGAGCACGGTGCCGAACGAGAAGATATCCGAGCGGCCGTCCAGCGGCCCGCTCTGGCTCTGTTCCGGCGATGCGTAGGACGGAGTTCCGCCGCTCGCGGTCGCCGCGTCGCCTGCCGCGGCTGCGATCCCGAAATCCATCACCTTCGCGCTACCGCCTTCGGTCACGAACAAGTTGCCCGGCTTGATATCCCGATGCACAATGCCCCGGGCGTGCGCCGCCGACAGTGCCGCGGACACCTGAATCGCAATGTCGATCGCCCTGCCGCCGGCCAGGGGTCCCGCTGCGATCAGCCGGTCCAGCGGCGTCCCTTCCAGAAACTCCATCACCAGGCATAAACGTCCTTCATGCTCCTCGATGCCGTGCAAGGTGCAAATTCCGGGGTGGTTCAGTGATGCCGCAATCCGCGCCTCGCGCCGCAGGCGATCCAGCGCGGCGCGGTCACTGGCGACCTCCTCCGGCAGAACTTTCAGAGCGACGGTCCGGCCCAGCCGGATGTCCTCGGCCCGGTAGACGACGCCCATCGCGCCGCGTCCGGCTTCCGCCAGAACACGGAACCGGGGACCTTCCAGCGGCGCGCCCAGTGTCTCCACGCGCTCCCGGAACCGATAGCCTCGCCGGGGCACGGTTTCGATGAACCGCGGCGTGCTTCCCGAATCGCCTAACGCATCGCGAAGCCGCTTCACGGCGGAGTTTACGCTGTGCTCGAACTCGACGATGGTGCCGTTGGGCCACAGGCGCTGGCGGATCTCCTCGCGGCCGACCAACTCACCGGGATGCGCGACCAGCATCGCCAGAATCTCGAATGATTGATCCGGCAAACGAAGCCGGATTCCGCGTTTGCGCAACTCGCCTTTTTCCAGGTCCAGCTCAAACGCTCCGAACCGGATACGTCCAGGCACGTTACGAGTCAGCATATCACATATGTACAGACCTTAAAGTCTGTAACATCAACTCGTTAACGTGTGACCTGAATGTGAGATGCTCTGCATCGCATATAAATGCCTGCTGTCGCAGGATCGGGCAGGAAGGAGATCCAGATTATGTCACAGCGAATCATCGTTAAGGCTTCTGTTACCCTCGCGGCGTTGCTCGTTCTGGCCGCCCCTGTCACCCGCGCCCAGGACAACTGTCAGTCATTCCGGCTGATCCTGCCGCTGACCCTCGACATCAACACCGGCTGGTCCGGACCCGTTTACGGTGTCATGGGGACGGAGGCACTGATCGGGAAGTGGTCAGACTTGGTGCCCCCTCAGACGTCGTGCGACACCGTGTCTTGTCAAAGTACCGCCGCCCGGTCACTGATAGATTTCGGCGGGAAGGGGCTCATGAACCCCGGCGATACCGTGACGATCGAGGTCCAGGCCGCCCAGTACCCACTGCCCGCCGGGTATGGAACCTACCATGCGACGTGGAAGATCGTAGGAGGGACCGGAAGGTTCGCAAATGCTTCAGGGATGGCCTTCGAGTCGGGTCCGTTTGTGGCCTGGTTCGACGACAAAAATATCCCTCAGACGCAATACAACGGCGACGTCGACGGCGGTATCTGCGGCGTCAGGCCGCGACCGAATCCTTCGGGCCAATTGTCTGTAAAACCCGTGCCGGGCACTCCGGCCGCGGTGTCCCCTTGGTATCCGCGGCAGTTCGCTCCGGGCATACGCAAGTAACCGCGGCATGCGGTTGGTCGAGGAGGATAGAAACCGTGCAGCCGTTTGGGTGGCGCGGCCCGTTCACCATCACGGGACCAGACCGCGCCCGCTCGTTCCCCTGAGCGCTTGCCGTCTGCCGTTTGCCGATCCGGCCCCGCGTGATTTCTGCCTGCGGTTGCGGGTGCCGGAAGGCGGATCGTACCCGTCTGTGGTTGGATGTAAGTATGTACCTGCAGTGGCGTCCGGGGCCTCCGCTCGCGCCGTACGTCGAGATGCTCTGGTTCTGGGATGAGTCCGGGGCAACGCACCGCCAGGAACGTGTGTTGCCCAACGCTGGATTTCAGCTCATCATCGACCTTGCGCCGCGACCCGGGCCCCCTGTTGTTGTGGGAATGCGTTCAAAGTACAGCATTCTCGATACTGCGAGCCTCCAGTCCGTCATGGGCGTGGTGTTCCGGCCGGGCGGTGCGCGGCCTTTCTTCGATCAGCCTGCGGACGAATTCTATAATCGTACCGTCTTGCTCGACGAGGTTTGGAGTTCCGCGAGCGGCAAGCTACGCGACCGTCTACTTGAAGCTACGGGTCCGGTCGCGAAGTTGCGCCTTCTGGAGGCCGATCTGAAGCGGCGCCTGGGAGAGGCGGCGGAACCGCACAGGGCTGTGCGCTACGCACTCGGTGAGTTTGCCCGCAGCCCACTTGTGACCCGCACACTGGAGGTAGCGCGCGACGCCGGTCTCAGCCGCCGCCGTTTCGCGGAACTGTTCCGGGAGCAGGTGGGGCTCACGCCCAAGCTGTACTGCCGGCTGCGCCGCTTTCGGCATGTAGTGCGCCGGACCGCTTCGGGTGCTCCGGTCAACTGGGCGCAGGTAGCCCTCGACGGCGGCTATTACGACCAGGCGCACATGGCTCACGAGTTCCGGGAGTTCTCAGGCATCTCGCCTGGTGCGTGGCTGGCGAGCGAACGGCCATTCCTGAATCACGTAGTGATCGATTGACCGCGTTTCCCATTCTTACAAGACGGCGGGGCGGCCTTTCTGGCATGCTGTCGTGCATGCCTGAACAAAAAACCACCTGCAGCACCGCGATACCAGGGATGCAGTATCGAAACGCGCCGGATGCCATCGAATGGCTGTGTCGCGTCTTCGGATTCGAAAAGCGTGTCGTGCATGCCGGCCCTGACAACACCATCATGCACGCCGAATTGACGCTCGGCGGCGGCATGATCATGTTGGGCTCCGTGAATGACAAAGCTCCCGACCGCCACATGAAACTGCCGGCCGAGTTGGGCGGTGCGCAAACGCGTGGCGTGAGCCTGATCGTGAAGGACGCGGATGAGGTTTACGCGCGGGCCAAGGCTGCTGGAGCGAAGATCGTCGAGAATATCGAGGACAAACCGTTCGGCGGCCGCGGCTTCGCATGCCTGGATCTGGAAGGCCATATCTGGCACGTCGGGACATACGATCCGTGGGCGCCGAGGTAGGAGGTCCTCTCTTGGTCGCCAAGGATTCACGAACCGCGATCGGCTTGCCCGATCCCATTGTGAACGCGATTGGCGACAAGTCGCGGGCACTCATGTTGCGAATGAAGCTGTGCCTTAAACCACATCTTTGCCGCGAATAAACCATAACCTTGCCGGGAAAGCCGCAGGAACTTCTTTGTTTCCATTTTGCGTTGCCAGGATCGTCCGAGGTGGATAAAGCATAATGTTGCCGGAAGTGCAGATCGTAAAGCATGACCTGGTCGCGGGGTGCTCGCCCCCGTCACGAGACATCGGCCTCCGCCTCGGCCACCTCCGAGACACTGGCCCTCTGTAAGATCGGCAAACAGTACGCCGTTGATCGCGGGCTATCCCCCAAATCGCTTGGCGACGAGTGACAAAGCCTCGTCGCACCATTGCACATAAGCTCTTGCAGCAAGGATTCCGCGGTGCAAGGTGAGGAGCGGTCCCAACCTCAATTCTTGGCGCCTGTTCTCGCGATGGCGTTGCAGCGAATCTTCGTAGTAGAAGAGTTTTGCGGCGTGATGTTCTCTGATCCGCCGAAGATGCTCAACGATTCGCTCGCGAGGTAATAGATCGAAACACAAGACTTTGACCATCTGTTCGTCCCGAACTTGGGCATCGGCGGACGGTTCATCCACCCATTTCTTGAGCTCTTTTCGACCGTGCGCTGAAAGGCGATAAATCTTTCGCGTCTGCCCCTTCTTCCCAAGCTGTTCACGGTGCGTGAGGAGCCCGGCGTTTTGAAGTTGTTGAAGAGCGGGGTAGATGCTGCTATGCTCGGCAGCCCAAAAATGCCGCCCCAGGTTGGCCAACCATAACGTTAGGTCGTAGCCACTACTTGGGGCGGCATCGATCCCGGCCATCAAGACGTAGTGAAGCGGATTCATCTTCATTATGTTGATATTGACATAATGCGTTCCGCTCTGCGAATATGTGGAAATCAGGAGAACGCATGCCGTCACGAGAACAGAAAGTTGCAGCAGTTGAGGCATATTTGGACTGTTTTGCGACGAAGGACCTGTCCAAAGTGCCCCTTGCAGCGGACGTAACATTTGAAGGTCCGCGCATGCCAAAGCTGACCGGTCGACAAACGATACTCGGATTTCTAGCGAGTATCCTGCCGATGGTCAAGGGCATCAAGTTGAAGCAGCACATCGTCGAGGGAGATTACGTCGCAACTGTCTTCGACATGGAGACGGTGAATGGTGTGGATCACGTCTGTGATCGGATTCACATTCTAGACGGAGAGATCAAAGGAATACACGCGTTTTACTATCCGCGTCAGGTCCCTGAAGCACAAACGAAGTGTCAATAGCCGTGGAGCGCTCGTTCGTCATCAGCTCTTACCTTGTGGGAACGGCAAATCCGGTTCCCGAAAGGTGATCCTCGAACCGGCACAGTACGCACCCGTGTGGCTATAGATCGCCCCTGGTCGCCAAGGATTTAGGAACCGCGCCCGGCTTCTGGCCACTGGCTGTCTGATCCCATTGTGAAAGCCGTGGGCGGCCACGGCAGGCATTCAGGTTGCAATTGAAAGCCAAATAAACCATAACCTTGCCAAACGGCAACATTATGCCTTGAGTGACAGAAGCTCAAATAAACGTTTCGCCGCCGTCTCTCCTAAAGTTTTAGTTGACAAGGCCGTTTTTCGAGACCATACTCCTAAGTGTTTAGGAGAACTCCGTTGCCCAGACACAAAAGTCCCGAGCAGCCGCTCACGCCGCTCGAACTGGAGATCATGAACGTCCTGTGGGAAACCGGCCCCGCCAACGTTCAGACGGTACAGGCCCGCCTCAAGGGCCGCGAACTGGCTTACACGACTGTGCAGACCATGCTCAACGTGCTGCACCGCAAAGGCAAGGTCAAACGCCAGTTAAAGGACCGCGCCTACCGGTACCGTCCCGTCCTCACCCGGCAGCGCGCCGTCACGCAGGCGGTCGGCGACATGATCGACCGTTTCTTTGGAGGTTCAGCCGACAGCCTGGTGCTGAATCTGGTGGAAACCCGTCAGTTGACCCCGGAGAAACTCGCGCGGATTCAAAAGCTGCTGGGCCCGAAGGAGGTACAAAATGGAAACGATTAGCCGCTCTCTCCTCACCTTTCTGTTGAATTCGCTGTGGCAGATTTCACTGGCTGCCGCCGTGGCGGCGCTGGTCTGCCGCCTGATGCGCCGCGGCCCCGCCAGCCACCGGCACGCGGTTTGGGTGGCGGCCCTGGCGGCGGCGGTCCTGCTGCCGCTGGCCAGTTTGCACCGTACCGCTCCCACCGTCCCGGCCCCGCAATACCCCCGCGAACTGGCGGCCGCGGCCGCGGATTCCGGGCTCCAGAGGTCCGCACCGGCGCTGCCCGCAACACCTTCGGCCGCACCCTCCCGAACCATCTCTTTCGCCCAAACCACGGCGGCCATTCTGCTGGGAGTCTATCTGTCGATCGTCCTGTTCCAGTTGGTCCGGCTGGTGGCGGCCTTCATCCGCACGGCGCAAATCCGCGGCCGGGCGCGCTATACCGCAATGCCGGAGGCCCTCGAACGCGTGTGGATGCGATGCCAGGAGGTCTTCGGCGTGACCGGGGTGGAACTGCTGGTTTCTGCGGAGGTGTCCGGACCGGTTACCGCCGGCCGCGCCATCATCCTTCCGGAATCGCTGCTTGCCGAGCCTTCCGAAGATGTCCTGACCACCGCGGTGGGACACGAGATGGCGCACATTGCGAGGCGCGATTTCTCCTGCAACGCCCTCTACGAGGTGCTCTACCTGCCGATCGGCTTTCATCCGGCGGCGCGGTTCCTCCGGCGCGAAATCGAACGCACGCGGGAAATGGCCTGCGACGAACTCGTGACCCTCCGCCTCATGGACGCCGGCGCCTACGCGAGGTCCATCATGAGCATCGCGAGCGCGATGATGGCGGTGCCGCGGCCGGGCTACACGCTGGGCGTGTTCGACGGCGACATCCTGGAAGAGCGCATACGTCGCCTGTTGGAACGGCCCGCCGGCAGTCTCAAGCGGGCGCGCCTGCTGCTTGCCGGCGGCCTCGGGGCGCTGGCCCTGTGTGCAATCGCGGCTTCCACGCTGGCGCTCACGGCGCGCGCCCAGGGCGGCGCTCAAGCGCTGATGAAGCAAGCTGAAGCAGCTAACAATCGAGGCGACTTCCAGGCCGCTGCCGAGCAATTCGAAAACGCCGTCAAGGTGGAGCCGGCGAATATCAAGGCGAAGTTACTGCTGGCCAACACGCTATTGCGACAGTACACGCCCCAACCGGGTGGGGACAACACGCTCGCTCTTCGCGCGCGGCAGCAGTATCTCGATGTGCTGGCATTGGACCCCGCCAACCGGCAGGCTTTCAATGAGCTGATGTCGCTGGACGTCCATGCCAGGCAGTTCGACTCCGCCCGGCAGTGGGCGTTGAAGGCCATACAGGCGGATCCGCGCGACACCGCCGCCTACTACACCATCGGTTTCCTCGACTGGTCGCTGACCTATCCCGACTATGCCAGGGCGCGGCTGGACGCCGGGATGAAGCCACAGGATCCGGGAAATATTCCGGATGCCCGCCTGCGCCAGGAACTCCGCGCCCGGCATGGGGCGCATCTGGAAGACGGTTTCCGGATGCTGCAGATCGCCCTGCAACTCGACCCCGAATACTCGGATGCCATGGCCTACATGAACCTGCTGTACCGCATCGAGGCCGGCATCGCGGATACACCGGAGCAATCCGCCGACGCCATAGCCAAGGCCGATGCATGGGTCACCAAGGCGCTCGCGGCGAAACGGCGACAGGCGAATCGGGCGCAACCCGGCGCCGCCCTCGACGTGGACGGACCGGTGCCGGCGGTATCCGCTCCGCCCCCGCCGCCTCCGCCCCCGCCGCCTCCGCCGGGAGGGCGTCCCGGAAACCCGGCCGAAATGCCGCAAAGAATCGTGATTGAGGGAAGCCTGCAAGCGGCGAAACTGTTGCGGCAGACGCCGCCGGTCTATCCTCCGGCGGCGCGCCAGGCGGGAGTGTCGGGAACCGTGCTCGTCGAAGTCGTGATCGCAAAGGATGGTACCGTGCGGAGCGCCCAGGGCGCGTCCGGTCCGCCCGAGTTGGTGACGGCGGCTGTTGAGGCGATCAAACAATGGGCCTGGCGGCCGACCTTGCTGAACGGAGTGCCGGTGGAGGTGGCCACCACGGTGGAAGTGAACTTTGCTCTGGGGAAGTAGCCGTCACGCGGCAACAGGCCGCTCTCGCGTTCAATCCATCAGCCGCGCCGCCGCCTGGTCCAGGAACCAGGTCACGCCGCGGCCCTGGTGCGAGGCGATCTGCGCGGGGAAGCGCTTGGGCTCGTACTCGTCGTGGAACACGCTGCGCACGGCTTCGGCCTTATCGTCGCCCGCTACCAGGAACACCGTGTGCTTCGCCGCCAGCAGCACGCCCGGCAGCAGCGTCACCCGCCACATCTTGAACTTGTCCACGTAGACCGCCGCGGCGATCTGCTCTCGGTCGTCGATCAGCGGCTGTCCGGGGAACAGGCTCGCCGTGTGCGCGTCCGGCCCCATCCCGAGGTGCACCACGTCGAAGCGAGGCATCTGTCCCTGGTCGAGCCCGAAGAATTCGCGGATGTCTTCCACGTAGCGCTTCGCGCCCGCCGGCGGAGAAAGTTCCCCGTGGATGCGGTGCGCGTGGTGCTGCGGAATGTGCGCCGGGCGGACCAGGTGTTCGTTGGCCATCCGGAAATTGCTCTGCTCGTCGGTGGGTTCGACGCAGCGCTCGTCCACCCAGAAAATGTGCACCAGGTCCCAGCGGAACTTGGTGGCCGCGAGCCTGTCGAACATCAGCTTCGGCGTCGACCCGCCGGAAATGGCCAGAGTCGCCGATTCCTGTCCGGAGAGCACTTCTTCGAGCAGGTTGATCACGTGATGCGCCGCCGCTTCGGCGGTTGCGTTCGCATCCGGCAGGGTGTGCCAGCGTACACTCATTCTGATTTGGAAGATACCGCAAGCCGGGCCGCGGTGGAAAGCGTCCGCTCGAAAACCGTGTCCCGCCGCACGATGGCGAGTTCCTCGCGCATCAGCAAATAGTCGCTGGCAGGCTCCAGGTGCGTCTGGTTGGTCAGGTCGTTGACCGTCACCGCCAGCGTGCCTCCGTCGCAGCGCAAAACCACGCGCAACTCCGCGCCGCTGAGTTCGATGCGGATCGCTTCGGCGTTGGGCACGACCGCGATCGCGGGCGAAAGCCCGGCATCGGCCAGCGCGTTGCGCGTCCACGCGGCCAGGTACCACGCCGAGCTTTCGTGCCGGCGGCCGCAGGTCACCTTCACTTCCCCGACGCCGCTCAGCCGCGCCAGGTGGTCGCGATTTTCGAACACGCGCGCCAGCATTTCGCGCCACCGCGTGAGCCGCGTCCAGGCCAGATCGGCCACCCGCAGGCCGTGTCCCTGCGCTTCCGCCATCCGCGCCAGGGCCGCGGGCGCATCGCCGAACGCGCCGCTGTCCATCACTACTTTGGTCGCCAGCCGCGCGATCTCGCCGAACTCCGGCATCGCGGCGAGCCGCGGACACCGGCACCACAGGATCACCGGCAGGTCGGCCACCACCAGCGGCAGCAGCACGCTCGGCAGATCGCCGAGCGCGGCGTCGCTGGCGATGAGTTCGATTTGTTCGCAGCAGATCTGGCGCCGCTGCCCGAAAGGCATCCAGCACTGCTGGTAGACGCGTTCGCTGAGCGCCCGCTCGGCGCCGGCGCGCAGCCGCACCAGGATGGTGCGCGCCGGATGTTCGGGCATGAGCGCGGCCAGCGTTTCGCCCAGCGCGGAAGCGTCCTCGCTCTCTTCCGCCATCACCACCAGGGTCATGGAGCAGGCGCGCAGCACGCCCGCCGAACCGTGTTTGCCCTCTTCCACCCAGAGCGCGGCGAGTTCCTTCAGGATCTTTTCCGGGGCTACGGTGGCGCTCATGGCCGCCTCCACGCGTGGCCGTTGCGCGCCAGCATTTCATCGCTCGCCGCCGGCCCCCAACTGCCCGAAGCGTAGTTCGGGAAATCGAACTTGTGATTGCGCCACACGTTCTGAATCGGCTCCACCACCGCCCAGCTTGCTTCCACCATGTCCTGGCGCGTGTAGAGCGTGGGGTCGCCGATGATCGCGTCCAGCAGCAGCGTCTCGTAGGCCGAGGGCGAGCGCTCGCCGAAGCTCGATCCGTAGTTGAAGTCCATCGACACCGGACGCAGCGTCATCCCCGAGCCCGGACGCTTCGAAAGGAAGCGCAGCGAGATGCCTTCTTCCGGCTGGATGCGCAGGATCAGCAGGTTCAGCCCGTCGGCGTCGGCGTCACGGTTGAACAGGTGCAAGGGCGCGCTCTTGAACTGGATCGCGATTTCGGTGACGCGCTTGGGCAGCCGCTTGCCGGTGCGGATGTAGAACGGCACTCCGGCCCAGCGCCACGTGTCCACGTAGAGCGTGAGACCGGCGTAGGTATCGGTCTGCGCGGCGGGATCCACGCCCGGCTCCTGGCGGAATCCGGGCACGTCTTCGCCGCCGATGCGCGCCGGACCGTACTGCCCCGGCACGGTGTTCTTCAGCACTTCGTCCGGACTCCACGGACGGATCGAACGCAGCAGTTTGGACCGCTCGTCGCGCACGCTGGTCGCGCGGAAACTCGCGCTCGGCTCCATCGCCACCGTGGCCATGACCTGCAGGAGGTGGTTCTGGATCATGTCGTCGAGCGCGCCGACCTCCTGGTAGTACGCGCCGCGGCCTTCCACGCCGATCGATTCCGCGCCCGTGATCTGCACGTGGTCCACGTAGCGGCGGTTCCACAGCGGCTCGAAGATGCCGTTGCCAAAGCGGAATGCCAGGATGTTCTGCACCGTCTCCTTGCCCAGGTAGTGATCGATGCGGTAGACGTCGCTCTCGTCGAAGACCTCGTGCAGTTGATTGCTGAGTTCGCGCGCGCTGGCCATGTCGTGCCCGAAGGGTTTTTCGACCACCAGCCGGCGCCATCCGCCGCCCTTGCCCATGCCGCCCGCGCCGATGCCGCGCGCGATGATGGCGTACTGGCTGGGCTGCGTGGAAAGGTAGAAAAGCACGTTGCCGCCGGTGTGGCGCTCGCCTTCCACCTGTTCCAGTTTGGCGGCCAGCGTCTGGTACATCCCGGGATCCTTCACGTCGCCGGCGATGTAGTACAGGCCGCGCGCGAACGCTCCCCACACGTCTTCATCGAGCGGCGTATCTTCACTGAACTTCTCCACCGCCTCGCGCATTTTTTCGCGAAACTGATCGTCCGTCATCGGCGTGCGCGAGGTGCCGACCACGGCGAAACCCGCGGCCAGACGGCGGTCGTAGGCCAGGCGATACAGGGCTGGAATGAGTTTGCGCTTGGTGAGGTCCCCGTTGGCTCCGAAGATGACAACCGCGCATTCGGGAGCCTGCCGTTCGAAGCGCAAGGGATCCTGGAAAGGATTATCGTTGGGCATTGAACCCACCATATCACGCGCGGCGGGCGCTTCCGGGTAAAGCTGATATATCAGCTTTGGCGTTCTCGGGCAAAGCTGTTATATCAGCTTGTCCAGTTCGCGGTAGGTGACCGGCTGGATGGAGTGTTCGCGCAGCATCGCGCGCGCTTCCTCGCTGGTCCAGAAGCGGAAGTCGCTCCAGCGGGGTTCCCAGTTGCCGGTGACGCCGCGGATTTCGGGATCGTCCTTGGCGAGGTGTACGATCAGTTTCGTGACGCCGGGCTTGAGGCTCGCCAGCAGCCTGCTGTAACTGGCGCGGCGCTCTTCGAGGGTGCGTCCATCGACGCCGGTGACGAGGCGGTCGAGCAGCACGAAGCCTTCGCGCTCCTTCTGTTCGAGGGCGGGGGCTTTGATGGGATATTCGGCCAATTCGGCGGCGGCTTCCGGAGTGGGCCGCGGCATCATGCAGACGACCTTGGCTTCGCGCGCAAGCCGGGTGTAGACCTCGAAGTAATCGGGGCGCGCGTAGAGCGTGCCCATGTGGGTATCGACGTGGGTGAAGCGGATGCCGAACTGCCGGGCGCGCTCGATCTGGGCGCGCAATTCGGTTTCGACTTCGGCGGCGGAAGCGTGCATGGCGACGGAGCGCGCGTCGCGCCAGAGGTAGCCATCGGGATCGAGCAGGCCCTTCACCTTGTCCCAGGGTGCGACGGGACGCCAGCGATAATACTTCCACTCGCTGGTGAGGGTGAGGTGGAGGCCGATATCGAGTTCGGGGTGCTCGCGCGCGGTTTCGGCCATTTCGCTGAACCAGGGGCAGGGGACCATGATGCTGGCCGATTGCACGCCGCCGGAGAGCAGCGCTTCGCGGGTGGCGAGGTTGACCGAGTGGCACATGCCGGCGTCATCGGCATGGACCATGAGGAGGCGGGCGCCGGGTTTGCCGAGGCGTTCGCCGGTGGTCCTGGGTGGAGTGGATTGCGCGGCGGCCGAGAGGGCCACCGCGCCGATGAATTCGCGTCGTCGCATAGGCAAGATGCCTATCGTACAACGGCGTTACTGCGGGCGCATCCAGATATCTTCGAGGACGTCCACGGAGGTGTGGAGGGTCTTGTCGCCGATGGTGACCTTGACCATGTAAGCGCCGGGCTCCATCAGCGGGCCGGCCGCGGCGCCGAAGCCGAAGCCGCCGCCACCGCCGAAGCCGCCGCGGGCGCTGGCCACGAAGGGGACACCGGTGGGGCCGCCGCGTCGTCCGCCGCCACCTTCGGCGCCGCCCTGGCCGCCGCGTCCGCGTCCGGCGGCGTTGGCGGGCGCCGGACCGCGCAGGTTCCACTGGAAGCGGTTCATGCCGGCTTTGACGTCGATGGTCATGGTGCTGACCACGTTGGTGCCTTGCAGGAACTCGATCTTACCGGCGCCGAGGTCGCTTCCGGCCCAGAGCGCGATGGCGGTGCCGCCCTGCGGATTAGCGCCCTTGAAATCGCGGTTGCCGGCGTGGCGCTGCGCGCTGGGGTCGTTCTTCCAGAGCACGGCGGGACGCGGGTTGAAGAGGGCCACATCCCCGGCGGGGACGGATTTCATCTGCTCGAGCGGCGTGATGTCGTCGCAGATCCAGATGGAGCGGCCGTGGGTGGCGATAATCAGGTCTCGGTCGCGCGGGTGGATGAGGATATCGTCCACGCGGACGCTGGGCAGGTTGTTCATGAACTTCTTCCACTCCCTGCCGCCGTCGAGCGTAACGTAGAGGCCGAACTCGGTGCCGGCGAACAGGAGGTTCGGGTTGTCGTAGTCCTCGCGCAGCGCGTTGATGTGTCCCTGGGCGGGGAGGTTGCCGGCGACGCTGGTCCAGGTCTTGCCGTAGTCGGTGGTCTTGTAAAGGTAGGGGCGCCAGTCGTCGGTCTTGTGCGCGTCGATGGCGACGTAGGCGGTGCCGGGGTCGAAGTGCGAAGGCTCGATGCGCGAGATGAGCGCGTAGGGATGCGGCGCTCCGGGGATGTTGCCGTAGACGTTGGTGAAGGTCTCGCCGCCATTGAGGCTGACGTGCAGGTTGCCGTCGTCGGTGCCGATCCAGAGGACGCCGGGGCGCGAGGGCGATTCGCGGACCTGGGTGGCTAGGGAACTGGCGGAATAGCCGTCGTGCTTTTCGGCCATGGGCTTATCGCCGGCCACGTTCATGATGGGCATTTCCGCCGACCAGCGGTTGACGTTTTTGGAGAGATCGGTGGGGTTCATCCACCACGTGTCGCCGCGGTTGTTGCTTTTGAAGAAGTACTGCGCGGCCATGTAGACCACAGCCGGGTTGTGCGGCGAGATTTCGAAGGGGGCGTTCCAGTAGAAGCGCAGTGGGTCGAGGTTGGCCGGCGCGTTGACGATGTTGGGAGGGCCGCCGCGTCCGCCGAAGCCGCCGCGACCGGC
>JAFDVU010000086.1 GCA_018268835.1 Acidobacteriota bacterium
GCCTCCTTCAGTTCCTGCTTCGCCTGAAAGCCTTCGTAGTTGCCCAGGATGCCGTAGGGCGGATCGGTGAACCAGATGCTGCCGTCGGGATGCACCACGATGTCGTTCGGCGAATTCAGCGGCTTGCCATTGTACTTGTCCGCGATCACACTGACCGAACCGTCGTGCTCGTAGCGCACCACCCGGCGCCCGGCGTGCTCGCACGAAAGTTGCCGCCCTTCGAAATCGAACGTGTTGCCGTTGCTGTAGCCCGACGGTTTGCGGAACGCGGCCACATGCCCGTCCTCTTCGAGGTAGCGCAACTGCCGGTTGTTGGGGATGTCGCTCCACACCAGGTAGCGGCCCTGCGCGCTCCACGCCGGACCCTCGGCCCATTTGCAGCCGGTGTAGTGGCGGTAAATGGCCGCGTTGAAGAGCATGTATTTGGCGAATGCCGGCTCCACCGCGATCACGTCCGGATCGGGATAGCGTACCGGTTCGCGATTGCTCCAATCGCGCGCCGCCTGCTGTGCCGCGGCAGGCGCCGCCGCCGCGAATGCCAGAAAATTCCGCCGCGAAGTCATCGGGAATCATTGTATGCCAAGCCGCACCCGTTCGTGAACCGGCGGAGGGTAGTGTCCTAAAGTTGCGTTGATCGCCTTTTCAGGGCCGAACTCGCTGCGCTCTGCAATGACAATCCTATTCTAACCAGCGAAGTCGTGGACGATCTCATCGCCCGCTATCGCTAGCAGGAGGAACCACATGGCAAATCAGAAATCCTAATCTCGTGTTGACATTACGAGAGGCTCTCGTATACAATACGAGAGTGGAGACGATAGCGTGGAAGACGCAGTAAGGAAGTTAATTACGAGAAAAATGGCGTTGCGGCGACAACGGCGTCAAATCGACCGCGAGGAAGCGGCTATAGACACCGCGCTGGGCGTCATTGGATTCGATCCGAAGCGCCAAGCCATGCGCGACGGCTTCATGGAACAAGCGCAACTTGAAGACAAGTACGAAGAAAGCCGCGTCTTCAAAGATATGACTCTGGCTGATGCTTGCTTACAGATCGTCAATGACTACAGGCCCAGGGCCGTGGACAAGAACGACGTTGAATACTGCTTGACCATCGGCGGGTACCCGTTCACTACGGACGATCCTACGAATTCCACAGAGATCACACTACGCAAGCTGGCCGCTGACGGCAAGTGCGAAGTGGAAAAAGGGAAAGGGTCAACGCCGAGCCGATATCACTCCCTGAGAGGAGCCGCACATGTTGTAGAGGATTCGCGGGCCACCAAAATGTAGGCTCGAATCAAAAGGCCCGCCGCGAGGTGGGCCTTCATCAGATCCGTGGGCGTGAAATGGTTTGCCGGGGGCCTCTAAAACCATCCCGGCGGGAGTCCAAATCTCCCCACCTCCACCTGTAATGCTCGCCCCGTTGATGGCTGGAACCACCAGCGGGGCTTTACCTCGGGCCTTGCGGCCAAAGGCAGGGTTGATACCCGCTGTCATTTTGGCTCAATACCCGAAGAAAGGCAAGGGTCAAAATGACCTGCATGACCTGCCACAACTGCCGTGTGGAGTGTCGGCGCTATGGCAAACACCGGAACGGCTGGCAGCGTTATCAATGTGCGACGTGCGGCAAGACGTTCACCGCACCGCATGAGCGGCCGTTCGATCAGATGAACACCAAGGCAGATCGGGGTTTGGCGGCGCTGAGGATGTTGCTTGAAGGCAACTCTGTCCGCTCCACTGAGCGCATAACGGATCTCCACCGCGATACCATCCTGCGGTTGGTTGTGCTGGTCGGCGAAGAGTGCGAGGGGGTCATGGGCCGGCTGCTGGTAAAGATTCCGGTGAAGGACGTTCAATGCGATGAGATTTGGACGTTCGTGGGGAAGAAGGAAGCGCACAAACTCCCGTCCGAAGAAGACGACAATTCCATCGGTGATGTTTACTGCTTCGTGGCAATAGAGCGCACTACGAAACTGGTCCTAAACTTCGCCCTCGGGAGACGCGACCAGAAGACCACCGACGTTTTCATCGAGGGTCTGCGGGCGGCGACCGCTCCGCAGCGCTTCCAGATCACCACGGACGGCTTCCAGCCCTACATCAGCGCCATCACGACCACTCTCAGCGACCGCTGCGACTTCGCGCAACTGGTCAAGGTTTATGCCGCCGATCCCGAAGCCGACCACAAGTACAGCCCGCCCGACGTGAGGAACGCGGAGAAGATCCCAATCATGGGAAGCCCCGACTCCGCGAAGATCTGCACGTCCCACGTCGAGCGCCAGAACCTCACGATCCGGATGCAGATGCGCCGCCTCACCCGCTTGACGAACGCCTTCAGCAAGAAGTGGGACAACCTGTGGGCGGCGTACTGCCTTCACTTCGGGTGGTACCATTTCTGCCGCATCCACCAGACGCTACGGATCACGCCTGCGATGGCGGCGGGGATCACCGATCATGTGTGGAATTTGGAGGAACTACTCAAATGATTGACAGAGAGACAGCAGAGGAGTTTGCGAACCTTTACGACCAGCTTCAATACAACCTGGAATACCTGAAGCGGTTTTTCACTGCAATCGACGCCACTGTCAGGACTATGCTCCAGTTCCAGGAACTAGCCGAGCCTTTTCAGCGGAATCTGCATGACGGGCAACTCCTTCCAAATACGCGCGAAGTGATTGAGCAAGTTGATCTGACGCTTGTAGCAACTCGCGCGAAAGCCGCTGACTTTCGCGCAATCGCTGCATCTCAAAGCGGTCCTGTGAACTGATTGGCTCTTGCATTTTGGCGCACCTCCGTGGCATTATCAGTGCGTCCGCAGAAAATCCCCGTCAGGCCCGGTTGCCGCCGGGCCTTTCGCTTTTCAGGCTGATACTACCAAGGATCCGATCCCCTAGTCCAATAGAATCTTTTCAGATGGCGTGGTATGATTTCACGCTATGGGCAGAACAAAATATGGAGCTGTACTGTTGATCACGTGGCTGTTGCCGTACTGCCATGCGCAAATACTCGTGAAGGACTATCTGAGCCAGAAGAACAAGTACATCCGAGAGGCCCAAAAGATGTACGTTATAGGCGTTGCGCATGGATTCAGTTCGGCTAATGCAGACTTGACTGGTCGAGGATTGCCACCCCTCTTTTGCGTGCCACCCAAGCTGCCTTTAGGCGGCGACACCTACATTCACATCCTTGATCTTCAGATCAAACAGATGCGCGAGTGGAAGGAATGGCCAGAGATTCAGCAGTGGCCAGTGGCTCTCGTTCTACTGAAGGCGCTACAGCAAACCTTTGTCTGCCAGTCCCCTACGCCTGGTCGGTAGCCGATGCAGGGTACTGCGGTATTGCGTTGACACATTCCCCGTACGACAATTCGGACGGAACAGGTGCAGAAGTCAGGGCGAGACACGCAGAGCTGACAGAACGCGCCCGTAAACTGACCGGCCTATAGAACATTGTTTTCGAATCCGGAGCGCATATGTCTATCGATGAGATCCGCCAGCAAAAGGGCTTGGTCCTGCTGGAGTACCAAGAAGCAGAGAACCGAGTAAACGCAGCGCGCAGCCAACTGCGGCACTTGTCCGGAACACTGGACCGACTCGCCCGTATACTCGATCCTGGCGAAGAGCCAACGCTGCACGCCCCAAACTTGAATGAATTACAGGGTGGCGCCTTTAAGAAGGCAATGGATTACGACGCAGCTATGGCGGCAGCGGATGAACTAGCCCGGGCGATGGACACGCTAGCCCAAGCACAGACCAAGAAACGGGAACTCGGCCTGCGCTGGACCACACCGCAGCCTTTTTCAACTACGCAGATTTAGGACACTACCCGGCGGAGAGCCCCACATGTTGTCGCGATGCGAAAATGGAGCATGATCGTCGTGCTGTTTCGCTCGAAGTTAGTGGATGCGCCCGAGGGCTACGCGGAAATGGCGGAGGAGATGGAGTCGCTGGCCCGCACGATGCCCGGCTTCGTCGACGTGAAAAGCTATCGCGCCGACGACGGCGAGCGGCTCACCGTGGTCCGCTGGGAGAGCCAGGAAACCATGCGGCACTGGCGCGAAAACGTCCGTCACCAGGTCGCGCAGCGGCTGGGACGGGAGCGGTGGTATCGGTACTACAAGCTCGAAGTCGCCGAATTGGTTCGCGAAAAATCCTTCGAACGAGGGCCGTCCGCTACCGAATCGGATCCACGTTCCTAAATCCCCACGGCGCGGATGAACAACCCGGCCAGTACTCCCCCGATCAGCGGCCCGCAAACCGGCACCGGCGCGTACGACCAGTCCGTAGCGCCCTTCCCCGCGATGGGCAGGATGGCGTGCATGATGCGCGGCCCCAGATCGCGCGCCGGATTGATGGCGTACCCCGTAGTGCCGCCCAGCGAGAGACCGATCGACCACACCAGCATCCCCACCAGATACGGACTGTAGCCCGACGCCAGCGCGCCCGCCGGTCCAGTGGCGCCCACGGCTTTCGACGTGATAGCCGCGATCACCGTGATCAGCACGAAAGTGCCGATGATTTCGCTCAACAGGTTGTTGCCGATCCGCCGGATAGCCGGGGCGGTGCCGAAACAGGCGAACTTCAGATCCGGATCCGGTGTGGCGTCGAAGTGGTGCTGGAAGTAGAGCCAGACCAGCAGCGCGCCGCACATCGCGCCCAGCAGTTGCGCGCCGATGAAAGGCAGCTTCGTATAGTCGCCGCTCGCCACCGCGAACCCCACGGTCACCGCCGGATTCAGGTGCGCGTCCGGGCTGCCGCACGCCACCGACAGAAACACACCGCACATCACCGCGAAGCCCCATCCCGCGGTGATCGCGATCCATCCGGCATTCTGCGCCTTGGATTTACTCAGCAACGTGTTCGCCACCGCGCCGTTGCCCAATAAGACTAGGATCATCGTCCCCATGAACTCGCCGAAAAGGTGAGATTGCATCGATTCCTCGTTGTGCTCAGAGCCAGTCGAACGACCGCGTAACGGCCTTCTTCCAGAAACCGTACAGTTCTTCGCGCCGCGCCTCATCCATCTGCGGATTCCAGGTCTGGTCGACGCTCCAGCGCCGCCGCAGGTCGTCCACGTCCTGAAAGAAGCCTACGGCGAGCCCGGCCGCGTACGCCGCGCCCAGCGCGGTGGTCTCCTGCACCGCCGGGCGCACCACGCTCCGTCCAAGGATATCGGACTGGAACTGCATCAGCAGCTCGTTGCGCACCATGCCCCCGTCCACACGCAGCACGTCCACCGGGAAGCCCGCGTCTTTCTCCATCGCCTCCACCACTTCACGTGTCTGAAACGCCGTCGCCTCCAGCACCGCGCGCGCCAGGTGTCCCTTGTTGGTGTAGCGCGTCAGTCCCGCGATGACGCCGCGCGCGTTGTCTTTCCAGTACGGTGCGTACAGCCCGCTGAACGCCGGCACGAAATAGACGCCGCCGTTGTCCTTCGCCTCGCGCGCCAGCGTCTCGATCTCCGCGCTCTGCTGGATCAGCCCGAAATTGTCGCGAATCCACTGCACCAGCGCGCCGGTGATGGCCACGCTGCCTTCCAGCGCGTACGCCGCGGGTTGCGCGCCGATCCGGTACGCCACCGTCGTCAGCATGCCGTGGCGCGACGCCATGCAGTGCGCCCCCGTGTTCATCAGCAGGAAACATCCGGTGCCGTAAGTGTTCTTGGCCTCGCCCGCGCGGAAACACGTCTGCCCCACCAGCGCCGCCTGCTGGTCGCCGAGGATGCCGGCGATGGGCACGTCGCGCAGTTCGTCGACCATCGCCCGCCCGTAGACTTCGCTCGACGACGCGATGCGCGGCAGCATGGCGCGCGGGATGCGGAACGCGTCGAGCAGTTCATCGTCCCAATCCAGCGTGGCCAGGTTCATCAGCATGGTGCGGCTGGCGTTGGTGCAGTCCGTCACATGCAGGCCGCCCGACAGGTTCCACACCACGAACGTGTCCATGTTGCCGAACAGAAGTTCGCCGGCTTCGGCGCGGGCGCGCGCTCCGGGAACGTGGTCCAGGATCCACTGGATCTTCAGCGCGCTGAAATACGTCGCCAGCGGCAGCCCGGTCTTGGCGCGGAAGCGGTCCTGCCCGCCATTCGCGGCCATCGCGGCGACCGCCGGCGCCACCCGCGTATCCTGCCACACCAGCGCGTTGTGCACCGGTTGGCCGCTGCGCCGGTCCCACACCACGGTGGTCTCGCGCTGGTTGGTGATCCCCACCGCGGCAAGGTCGGAGGCGCGCAACGCGCGTTGCTCGAGCGCGCCCGCGATCACATCGCGCGTACGGCGCCAGATCTCGTTGGCGTCGTGCTCCACCCATCCCGGTTCGGGGTAAATCTGCTCGTGTTCCTTTTGTGCGACGCTGACGATTCGCCCGGAGTGGTCGAACACGATAAAGCGCGTGCTGGTGGTTCCCTGGTCGATGGCTCCGATGTAGTTGGACACAGGCCGTGATTCTATCATCTGGCGCTCCATCCCGACATAGCTCGCCACGGACTAGGGCAGGCTCCAGTAGCCCTCGCGCGCCCGCACCGTGAGTTCCGGCCGGCCGCGCACCGCCACCCGGATCGCGTGATACTTGCCCGCATCCGTCACTGGCGGCTGGAAGGTGAGCACGTACTGGCGGTGCACTTCCTCCCCCACCAGTTGGATGGCATGCTCCAGCGCGTTCTTCTTGAGGAAACTCAGCGCGCAGCCGCCGGTGGTGGCGGCGAACAACTCCGAGAGGTCTTCGTGGTGCAGGCGGATTAACTCGCCCAGGGCGTAAATGAATCCCCCGGGTCCAAGGTCCGCGGGCACGGCCTGGTCGTCCGGGTGCGGGCAGAGCGCGCATGCCGGCGTCCTGATGCGTTCGGCTTCGGGTTTGGTGTCCTCCACGGTCTTCGGGCGCACGGTGAAAGGCTGCAGGAACGGCGAATAGGTGAGCCAGTAAACCGTGGCGTTCATGCGCTGCACACGTTCCATCACCTGGGCGAGCTTGGCGCCGCTGCCCCGGTCGCGCCTCTCCGCAATCATGAGGATGATCCGCCGCCGCCCGGGCGGGCGCTGTTCCAGCATGTCCAGCGCGTGCGTCATCGCGTCCAGCATGCACGCGCCCCCGCCTTCCATACGCAGCATCCGCAGGGAGTTGGTGACGGCGTCCGGATCCGCGGTGAAATCCTGGTGCGCGGCGACGCCGTCAGCGAAGGAGATGACCGCCGTTTCGCCGCGTTCGGCCGCCAGCAACTGCGCGAACAGGATCCCGCTGCCGCCGAGTTTGTCGATCACCGAGCCGGAGTTCGCGCCGGCCTCTACCGCGACCACCAGCGAGATCGGGTACGTGCTCCAGTCCATTTGTACTTTCTGCGGCACACTGTTGTCGTAGAGGAGCAGGTCTTCGGGGGCGAGGCCGTCCACGTAGCGCCCTCTGGCGTCGGTAACGCTCGCCGGCACAACCACCAGCGGGACTGTGCTGCGGAACTGGCCGCGCGCCGCGCAAGCCAGCGCCAGTAGGATCGCCGCTCTCCGCATCGCCTCCGATTGTTGCATCTTGGCTGCCAGCGCGGTTTTGCTTTGGCGGCGCCATGACATAAGCTCTAGTCATGTTCGTCGTGACCGGCTTGCCGCTGGCGATCCTGTTCTGCGTCGTGACCATGCTCGGCTGGGGGTCGTGGGCCAACACCCAGAAGCTCGCGGGCAAGCAGAAGTGGCCTTTCGAGTTGTTCTACTGGGACTACGCGATCGGCGTGTTTCTGTTCGGCCTTCTCTTCGCGGCGACGCTGGGAAGTTTCGGAACCGCCGGCGCTCCCGCGCTCGAAAACCTGCGCTCTTCGGAGACCGCGTTTCTGCTGCCCGCGCTCATCTCCGGCGCGCTCTTCAACCTCTCCAACATTCTGCTCGTGGTGGGCATCGACGCGGCCGGCATGACCGTTGCGTTTCCCGTTGGCGTCGGTCTGGCGCTCGTCATCGGCACCGTGGAGAGCTATATCGAAACGCCCAAGGGGAATCCCGCGCTGCTGTTCACCGGGGTCGCCCTCATCCTGCTGGCCATGGTGCTTTCGGCGCTCGCGCACCGCAGGCTGCCGGCAGCCGGCGGTCGGCGTCCGCTGCGCGGGCTGATCTATTCGGCGATCGCGGGATCGCTGATGGGCCTGTTCTATCCCCAGTTGATGCGCGCCATCTCGCCCGCGTTCAATACCGAGGTGATACAGCCGGGGATGCTCACCCCCTATGCCGCGCTGGTCTGTTTCGGTGCGGGAGTGCTGGGCAGCAACCTGGTGTGGAACACGGTCTTCATGCGCGCGGGCAAGGTAACTTACGCGGACTACTTCCGCGGCGGCGCGCGGCTGCACGCCATCGGCATCCTCGGAGGCGCGATCTGGATGCTCGCGCTGAGCTTCAACGTGGTCGCCTCCGGCGTCGCCGGCCCCGCGATCTCCTACGCACTGGGACAGGGCGCCACGCTGGTGGCCGCCATCTGGGGCGTCTTCATCTGGCGCGAGTTCGCCGCCGCGCCGAAAGGCACGAACAGACTGCTGGCCGCGATGCTCGCCGGATACGCGCTCGGTCTGGTGCTGATTGGCGGTGCGACGCAGTGAAAAAAGGAGCCGGTGGAACGTGTGCGCGGTACAGTTCAGGTGAATATGACGATTGAGAAAGTAAGCTACGGCGGGTGGCCGAATTGTTTCCGGATGACGAACGGCGAGGTCGACCTGGTGCTGACCTCGGACATCGGACCGCGGGTGATGCGGTACGGCTTCGTCGGCGGGCAGAACTTCTTCCGCGAACTGGAAGGGCAGATGGGCAGCTCGGGCGAGCCCGATTGGGTTCCGCGCGGCGGACACCGCGTGTGGATCGCGCCGGAGGATCCGGTGAAGAGCTACGCGCCCGATAACGATCGCGTGGCGGTGAAGATCGAGGACGGCGTGCTCGAAGCCACTCAGCCGGTGGAGCCCCTCACCGGCATCGAAAAGAAACTCACGCTGCGCATGGCCGAAGACGGCACGGCAGTGGAGATCGTGCACACGCTGTGCAACGCCTCCACGGAGCCTGTCGAACTCGCCCCTTGGGCGCTCACCATGATGGCCCAGGGCGGCTACGGCATTCACGGCTTCCCGCCACGCGGCACGCACCCACAGATGCTCGCGCCCACGAATCCACTGGTGATGTGGGCTTTCACCGACCTTGGCGACCGGCGCTGGCGCCTCTCCAAGAAGTACCTGGTCCTGCGCCAGGACCCCGAAGATCCCGTGCCGCAAAAGCTGGGCTCGTGGAACGCGAAGACCTGGGGAGCCTATCTGCTTCACGGCGAACTCTTCGTCAAGCGCTACGACACGGTGGCGCCTCCCGCCGCGTATCCCGATTTCGGATGCAGCTACGAGACCTTCACCAATGCCGACATCCTGGAACTGGAAACGCTCGGGCCGTTGACGCGTCTTGCGCCCGGTGACAGCGTCACCCACACTGAACGTTGGAGCCTGCACCGCGGGGTGCAAATCGACTCCTGGAGCGACGAGGAACTCGATCGCGTACTCGGCCCCATCGTCGGGTAGCATCCGGCTGGCCCTGCGCAAGCCGGTGGTGGTCGCCATCGCCATCGGCTGCGCGGTCTCCCTGCTCGCGCGCGGCGCCCTCACCCCGCGCCTGGCGCTGCCCGCGGCAATCTACTGGAGCTTTGTCCCGCTGCTGCAAATCGCCGGACTGGCGGCGGCGCTGCGCAGGCGTCCCGACGCCGCCACAATCGACGCGTTCTTCCGCGGCTTCGGCCCGTGGCTGCTGTGGCTGGCTTCCTTCGCCGCGCCGTGGACGTTTGTGCCCGCGCCCACCGTCTTCGGGGAGCCCGCCTATCCATCGGCGTGGTGGGTGGCCGGAGCACTGGCCGGCGTGTGGTCGCTGTGGATCGACTTCCGCTTCTTCCTGCCCCTGCGCGATGGCTCTCGCGCTCACGCCGCGCGCGACGTCATCGTGCACCGGATGGTGTGCTGGCCCGCCGGGCTGGTCATCTTCGTCGCGCCCGCCGGCTGGCAGATGGTGGAGTCGTGGTTCCGGCCATGAGGTTCGCCGCCCCATCCGCGTGCCTGCTGGCCGTTGCCGCACTCACCGGCGCCGTGGCCGACCGCACGCCCCGGCGCTCGCCCTGGACCGCCGGCGAGTATCGCGTGCTGACCGGCGATTTTCACATCCACACCTTCCCGTTCAGCGCCAGCACGATCTCCCCCTGGGACATGGTGCTGGAAGCGCGCCATCGCGGATTGGACGCCATCGCCATCACCGGCCACAACGAGACTTTATCCGGCAAAGCCGGTCGCTGGTTCGCGCGGCTCATCGGCGGACCGGTGGTGCTGGCCGGCGAGGAGGTCCACGGTCCCCACTATCACCTGATCGCCGCCGGCATCGAACGCACGGTGGACTGGCGGCTGTCCGCCGCGGCGGCCATCGCCGAAGTGCACCGGCAGGGCGGCATCGCCATCGCCGCCCATCCCACGTATCAATCCTGGAAGGCGTTCGAAGGCCCGGCGATGCAAGACCTCGACGGCACCGAGGTGGCGCAGCCGATCGCGTTTCATCCCCAGAACCAGACCTGGGAGTTGGCGGAGTTCTTCCGCCGCTCCGGCGCCGCCCCGATCGGCTCGAGCGACTGGCACGGCATGGGACCGGTGGGCCTCTGCCGCACCTTCCTGTTCGTGAAAGACGTATCGGAGACCGGCGTGATGGAGGCCATCCGCGCGCACCGTACCGTGGTCGTCGATCGCGGGCGCGTCTACGGCAATCTCGACCTGGCGCGCGCCGCCGGCCCGCGGCTGTGGACTCCACCGCCCGGCAGCGGAATCCTCGGCTGGATCAGCGGATTGTGCGGGGTGCTCGGGCTGCTATTCGCGGCGCTGGCGGTGTTCAGTAAACCGGCGCGCCGCTGGTAAGCGGAGCCTGCCGGATCTCCACGCAGCCCCGCCCCGTGGGCAGCACCTTGCCCGGGTTGAGGCGGTCGTTCGGATCGAACAGCAGTTTGAGCGCACGCATGGTGTCCAGCGTCTCCGCCGAGAACTGCTTCGGCATCAGGTCCATCTTTTCCATGCCGACCCCGTGCTCGCCGGTGATCGATCCACCCACCGCGATGCACCATTCCAGGATCTCTTCGCCCGCCGCGCGCGCCTTCTCCATGTCGCCCGGCTTGCGCGGATTGAAGAGGATGATCGGATGCATGTTGCCGTCGCCCGCGTGGAAGATGTTGCTGATGGTGACGCCGCGCCGCGCGGCCACTTCGCCGATGTAGCGCAAGGTCGGCGCGATCTGGGTGCGCGGCACCACGCCGTCCTGCACGTAGTAAGTCGGACTCACGCGCCCCACCGCGCCGAACGCGTTCTTGCGCCCCTTCCACAACAGGTCGCGCTCCTCGGCGCTGCGCGCCACGCGGAATTCGCGCGCGCCGCACACCATGCAGGCGTCGCGCACGTGCTCCACCTGCTCTTCCACCGCCTCGCGAATGCCTTCCAGTTCGATCAGCAGCACCGCCTGCGCGTCCATCGGGTAGCCGGCATGCGTCGCCTCTTCCACCATCCGCAGCATCACGCCGTCCAGCATCTCCACCGCGACGGGAGTGATCGCGAGCGCCGTAATCTCAGTGACAGTGTTGCCCGCGTGCTCGCTGGATTCGTAAATGGCGAGGCACGTCTTGACCAGTTCCGGTTTCCGCACCAGTCGCACGATCACCTTGGTCACCAGCACCATGGTGCCTTCCGATCCGGTGAACAAACCGGTGAGATCGTACCCCGGAAGGTCGCACTCCTTGGCCCCGGTCTCCGTGATCGTGCCGTCGGGCAGCACCAGTTCGAGCCCGAGCACGTGATTCGTCGTGACTCCGTACGCCAGCGTGTGCGGTCCGCCCGCGTTCTCCGCGACATTGCCGCCGATGGTGCACGCCCGCTGGCTGGAAGGATCGGGCGCATAGAAGTAGCCCGACGCGTCCACCGCCAGCGTGATATCCAGGTTGACCACGCCGGGCTGCACCACGGCGCGCTCGTTTTCGAGATCGAGTTCCAGGATGCGGTTCATGCGCGCGAACGCGATCATGAGCCCGCCCTCGCGCGGAATCACTCCGCCGGATAGTCCGGTCCCCGCGCCTCGACCCACGAACGGCACGTCGAACTCGCGCGCCAGCCGAACCAGCGCGGCGACATCTTCGGTGCTGCGCGGGAAGGCGACAATGTCCGGCGCGTGCTTGTCCACGCCGCCGTCGTACTCGTACAGGCTGAGGTCCTCGGGCCGGTGCAGGCAGCCGCGCGGGCCGAGCAGGTCTTGCACGCGCTTCAGCACTCCGGGAGGAACCATGAGTACAGTGTATCCCCGCGGACTGTGGTAGCGCAGGCCTCCTGGCCTGCATTCGCTAAGCAAGAATGCAAGCCAGGAGGCCTGCGCTACTCGATTCGGGTGGCGCGCATGGTGTATTCGCGCGGTATGGGGGCATCCCCGTACAGCATGATGCTGCCGTACACCAGGTGGATCTGCATCTCGCCGTCATGCACCGTGCCGGTGAAGGTCAGTTTGGGGTGCCCGCTGCGGCTGCCGCCGACGCCTTCGGCCCGCCAACGGTTCTGCGTGATCACGGTAAAGGTGAAGTGGTCGCCATCGATGTGCCCGTCGGTTACCGGGCCGTCGCCCGGAAAGCCGGACATGTGCGCCGTGCCGGTGAGGCGATAGCCGTCGGCCACGAGGTGGAAAGTCATCTCTGAGACCGTTTTCAGACCCGGATCGGGGTCGAAGACGGCTTTCCAGGTTCCGGTGAGATCGGCCGCACGGACGCTGAATGCGAGCGCGGCGCAGAGGAGTATCGCACGGAAGAATCGCATGAAGGACCCTCCAGTTGGCAGTATTGTAGCCCGAAAGAGCCAGATTCGGAGTATAGTTTCCCAAAAGGAGGCTGTCGGAATGTTCAAGCGCATACTGTTGTCTGGAGTGCTGGCGGGGATCGCCGTGTTTCTGTGGGAGGGTGTGGCGCACATGGTGCTGCCGTTGGGCGAGGCCGGCTTCCGCGCCGTGCCGGATGAAGCCGCGTTCGCGGCATCACTGAAGACGCAGTTCCAGGAGGGCGGCTTGTACCTGTTCCCTGCGCCGGAGAGCCGCCCCGGCATGACCTCCGCGGAGAAGCAGAAGGCAATGGACGCGGCGATGAAGCAGGCCCGCATCGGACCGTCGGGGCTGCTGCTGATCCATCCGGAAGGCGAGGAGACGCTCTCACCGCGGCAGTTCGGCACGCAGATCTTCGCGGACATCCTGGTGATGCTTATAGCCGCATGGGTGCTCTCGAAAACCGCGTTTGTGCGCGGGTATCCGGCGCGCGTGGCGTTCGTTGCCGCGCTGGCGCTGTTCCCGATTCTGGAGGTACACGTCCCCTACTGGAACTGGTACGGGTTCCCGGCGACGTTCATTCTGGCGGCCAGCGTGGTCCACGCAGGAGGTTTCCTCGTGGGCGGGCTGGTGCTCGCGAAGATGGTTACTGGCGCTCGAGGATGACGGCGGTCGCATCGTAATCGCCGCGCAGCCCCAGGTTGAGTCCGTTGTTCATCAGGTAGGCGCCGCTGTACTGTTGCTGCTGTCCGGGCGCGGGCCGCCCGTTCACCGGTTCGATCTTGTACACGGCCTTTTCGTCCAGCCCGCGCAGCCGGATCGCCGGAACCGCGGTCTGGTACTGCTGCGCGTGGCGGAAGGCGAACAGCACGCTCTGCCTGCCGTCGCCCGCCACGTACTGGCTGGCGGTCACGTCGTCTCCGCGCGGCGAAAGCAGGCGGTAGAGGTCGCCGGTCTGCACCGTGGCGCGGATACGCTTGTAGGTCGCGACCATGCGCGTCGCGGTGGCGGTGTCCTGCTCGCTGAACTTGTTCAGGTTCGCGCCGATACCGAGCGCGCCCTGCATCATCACCAGGAACCGGTAGGACAGCGACACCGCGCGTCCGTTCATATTGGGCACGTCCGTCACCCACGCCGACATCACCTTCGGCGTGTAAGCGTACGTGAAGCCCTCCTGGATGCGCAGCCGGTCGAACGCCTCGGTGTTGTCGCTCGGCCAAACCTCGTCCACGCGGCGCAGGATGCCCAGGTCCACGCGCCCGCCCCCGCCGGAGCAGGATTCGATCTCCAGCTTCGGGTGCTTCGCGCGCAGCCGGTCGATGATGTCGTAAAGATTGCGCACGTATCCCACCCACAACTTGCGCTCGTCCGCGGCGCCGGCTTCGGGCCACCCCGGCTCGCTGAAGCTGCGGTTCATGTCCCACTTGAAGTAGCGGATGTTGTACTCGCTCGCCAGTTTGTCCAGCACCCCGAAGATGTACTGCTTCACGTCCTCGCGCGCCAGGTTCAGGATCATCTGGTTGCGCAACTCGCTGCGCGGCCGCCCGGGGAAGTTGATCACCCAGTCCGGATGCTTGCGGTAGAGGTCGCTGTTGGCGTTGACCATCTCCGGCTCCACCCACAGGCCGAAGTCCATCCCCAGCGAGTTGACGTGATCGATCAGCCCCTTCAGTCCCTGCGGGAATTTCTGCGGATTGACGACCCAGTCGCCGAGCCCCGCGCGATCGTTATTGCGCGCGCCGAACCAGCCGTCGTCCATCACGAATAGCTCGACCCCCAGCTTCGCGGCCTTATCGGCAAGCTCCTTCTGCCCGGCTTCGTTGACGTTGAACGTGGTCGCCTCCCAGGAGTTGTAGAGCACCGGACGCAGCCGCGAACTCGCGCCGCCGGGCAGGATCTCGTCGCGCTCGAAGCGGTGCAGCATGCGCGACGCCGAACCGAAGCCGCTTGCCGCGTAGCCGCCGTAAAACGCCGGCGTCTCCAGCGAATCTCCGGGCTTCAGCGGATAGGCGAAGTCGAACGAATTCATCCCGCCGGTGACCCTCACCTGCCGGTACGGCGTCTGCTCCACCGTGATGCGCCAGTTGCCGCTCCACGCCAGCGCGCCGAACCACACCGCGCCGTGTTCCTCGCCGGCGTCCCCCGCGTCGATCATGAACCACGGGTTGAAATTGTGCGACGTGTGGCCCTTGCGGCTCTCCAGCACCTTCTGGCCCTCGTAAATGGGCTCGTGGTGCAGTTGATCCTCCGCCGCCCATCGCCCGCTCACGTAGGTGAGTTGATAGCCCTCTCCCGCCGGCAGGTTCCACACGGCCGATTGCGCGCTCTCGATGGTGAGGTTGTGCTGCGTGCTGTTGTGGATGATCGCGTGGCGGCGCACAATGCCGTACTCGGGATACACGCGATAGATCAGCGACACCTCGATCGCGTCGTTGATGTCGCGCAGGTTCACCGTCAGTTCGTTGCCCTCGATGCGGTGCGAGGCGTAGCGCAGCACCAGGTCGCGGCCGCCATCGTCGCGCGTGATTTTGAGAGCGGGTTCGTAGTAGCGCGGGCCGCCCCAGCCGGGGAACTCCTCGGCCTCCATCATCTGGCGCGGGTCGAAGCTGGAGACGTCGCGGCGCGGCGCGGGCGCGGAGAGATCGTCCGCCCGCCACAGCGGAGCGCCCCAGTAAAGATGCCGCAGGGCTCCGTCGTTACCCACGCCGAACGCATACGAGTTCTGGCGCGTGGTGAGCAGGAAGATCTTCTTCGATTCCAGGTATTGAACCGGCTGGCCGAAGGCAAGTCCGGCAAAGGCAAGCATTATGACGACGCGGTGCATAGTTCCAGAACAGGGTATCACCGCGATTCGGCGGGCGACTACCCGGCGAATTCCGCGCGCGGGGCGGGCTGATCGGCGCCGCAGCGTCCCGTGACGATTTCGGCGCGGAAGTAGTTCTCGCCCTTCATCGGGATGCCGGCCAGGCGGCGCAGCATGGCCAGTTGACCCACGTGCGTGAGAGCGTCGGCGATGGGCCCCTGGAACAGGCGCCCGGCGTCGCAGGCGGGCGCGCCGGCGGCGAGGCGGCGGTCGAAGGCTTCGAGCGCGGCGAAGAACCGCGCGCAGTCGTCCTCCCAGGCTCCAGGTGCTGTGTCGTTCCACTTGTGCGAGCCATCCGCCAGGTGCAGCGCCCAATCGAAGAGGTCGCACAGGTGAGCCAGGATGCGGCCGGGCGTCTGCGGCGCGGCGCCCGCAAACGTCGAAAACCCGGCGGGCGTGCCGCGCAGGACCTTGGCCGCCCGGTAGGCCAGCGTGGCCACCGTGTGGCGAAGCATCGCGATCGCATTCTCTTCGGAAAGAGCCATGATTCACCTCACGAAATCGATGAAGCCGCGCTCCGGATCGGTCGCGTGCAGCGTGACCCGGATCCGGTCGCCCACGTCGAGACCTGCCTCGCCGCGCATCAGGCGCCCTTCCACCGGCGGATCGGTCACCCGCACGAACACGCCCTTGCGGGTCACGCCGGTGACGACGGCGGCGAACTCCTCGCCGATGCGCTGCTGCACGGCCACCGCGGCGATCCGCTTGGCCATGTCGCGCTGCACCTTGCGCGCGGCGTCCTCCATAAGGGTGCAGGCCCGTGCGATGGTGTCGAGGCGCTCGTCGGCGTACGGCGCCTCGCTCCTGGCGAGGAAGGCCTTCAGCAGCCGCTGCGTGACCAGGTCGGCGAAGCGGCGATTGGGCGCCGTCGAGTGCGTGTAATCGTGGGCCGCCAGCCCGAAGTGGCCGTCCTGTTCGGCGCCGGGCCGCGCGGCGACGTACTCGCCGGGTCCCAGCAACTTCAGCACGGCCAGCGACACGTCGGCGTAGTGCGCCGGATCGGAGCCCTTGCGATTGAGCAGGAAGCGATTCAGCGCGGCCGGGTCGGGCGTCGCGGGCAGCGATTCGCCGTACCGCGCCGCCAGTTCGGCGATTCGCTCCCACCGCTCCGGCGCCTTGACCACGCGGCGGATGGAGGTGACGCCGCCGTCGCGCAGCGTGCGCGCCATCACTTCGTTGGCGCCGATCATGAAATCTTCGATGAGGTGCGAGGCGCGGTTGGAACGGTACGCCGCAATGCCCTTGACGTGTCCGTTTTCGACCACGGTCTGCACTTCCTGGCGGTCGAAGCTGAGCGCGCCCTTGCGCCCGCGCGCCTCGCGTAGCGCGTGCGCGGCTTCGTCCTGCAGCCTGAGTTGCGCCGCGAGTTCCTGCGATTCCGCGACCTTGGGCGGGGCGGGCGCGGCCCCTTCGAGCCAGCCCCCTACGGCCGAATAGGTGAGTTGTGCCCGGTTCCGCACCAGCGCGCGATACACCGCGCTGCTCACGATGTCGCCGTCGCAGGAAACCAGCATCTCGATTACGATGGCCGGACGGTCCTCCCCTTCGTTGAGCGAAGTCAGATCGGTGGAGAGCCGCTCGGGCAGCATCGGGAAGGTGTGGACGCCGGTGTAGACCGTGGTGGTCTCGCGCTCGGCGTGCGCGTCGATCGGCGTGCCGCGCGCGGCCAGCGCATCCACGTCGGCCACCCCCACCAGCACGCGGATGCCGCCGGCGGTGCGCTCGGCCCATTCGATCTGGTCGAGATCGCGCGAATCGTCGTTATCCAGCGAGGACCACAGCAGGCCGCTGAGATCGCGCAATCCAGGGTCAGCATGGACTTCCAGTGTGCGCGCCTGTTCGGCGGCTGCCGCCGGCAGATCGGGCTCGAAGCCGCGCTCGGCCATTTCGCGCCGCGCCGCGGCCAGAAGATCGAAGCTCACTTCCCCGCCCCCTGCCGCACAAAGTACCACGCCAGCAGCAGCCAGCCCGCAATGAAAGAGAGGCCGCCCACCGGAGTGATGGCGCCCAGGATGGAGACCCTGCTGACCGCCAGCAGGTACAGGCTGCCCGAGAAGATGAGGACGCCGCCCGCAAGCAGCCAGCAGACATTGGAAGCCGCCTCCGAGGAGAGCGCCTGCGCGCGCGGCAGCAGGCTCGCGATCAGCATCCCCAGCGAATGGACGAAGTGATAGAACACGGCCTTTTCCCAGATCCCCATGGAATAGGCATCCAGGCGGGAGCGCAGGCCATGCGCCCCGAAAGCTCCCAATATCACGGCCAGGGCCAGAAATACCGATGCGATCGCGCTCCAGTTCATCGCTATCCATTATCGGACATGCCGGGCGGCGGCCGGTTTCGCACGATTTTGCATCGTCGAACTCGCCACCCCGCTCTGCGCGGTAAATGTTCGTAAAACCCACAACCTCGCGGTCCGCGCGGCGTTTAAGATAATAGCCACAGGAGGGGACCGATGGCGCACCGCGAGTGCACCGGGCCGATCTATCCCACGTCTTTCGGACGCCGCAGCTTTATCCAGGTCGGCATCCTTGGAGGAATGGGGCTGACGCTCGCCGATTTGTTGCGCGCCGGCGAGGTGCGCAGCGCCGGTGGACCGCCCCGCCAATCCCTCGGCAAAGCCAGAAGCGTGATCCAGATCGTGCTCCCCGGCGGCATCGCCTCCCAGGAATCGTGGGATCCGAAACCGGAAGCGCCCATCGAGTATCGCGGCCCCTTCGGCGTGGTCAAGACGAAAATCCCCGGCGTGGTGTTCAGCGAGAATCTTGCGCGCACCGCGCAGGTGGCGGATAAGATCACCGTCGTACGCAGCGTCACCGGACGCATCCCGGACCACGCCCAGGCCACCTACCAGATGTTCACCGGCTACCTGCCCACGCCGGCCATCGTGCATCCCAGCATCGGCGCCGTCGTCTCCCACGAATTCGGACCGCGCAACAATCTTCCCGCGTACGTCGCGGTGCCCGGCGTTCCTCCGGCCGCGGGCACCGGGTACCTGAGTTCCAGGTACGGCGCCTTCGAAGTGGGCGCCGATCCCGGGCAGCGCAATTTCCGGGTGCGCGACATCGCGATGGCCAAGGGCATGACAGAGGATCGCTTCGACCGGCGCCGCAATGCGCGCGAAGCGCTGGAGGATCACTTCCGCCGCGCCGAGGCCAACCCGGCGGAGCTCGACGCCATGGGCGAGTTCTACCAGCAGGCGTACAAGCTGATCACCTCCCCCGAAGCGCGCAAGGCGTTCTCGCTGGACGGCGAACCGGAAAGCGTGAGCAAACTCTACGGCGACTATCCCCGGCACAGCATCGGCAGGCAGCTTCTGCTGGCGCGCCGCCTGGTGGAAGCCGGTGTGCGCCTGGTCACCGTCATGTATGGCGGCTGGGACCACCACGTGCGGATCAAGGAAGGCGTCTCCGAAGGGCTGCCCGCTTTCGACCACGCCTTCGCCGGCCTCATCGCGGATCTCGATCGGCGCGGTCTGCTCGATTCCACCCTGGTGATGGTGACCAGCGAGTTCGGCCGCACCCCCAAGGTCAACGAAAACGCCGGACGCGATCACTGGGCGCGCGTCTATTCGCAGGTGCTCGCCGGCGGCGGCATCACGCGCGGCCAGATTTACGGCGCGACCACCGCCACCGCTACCGAACCCGATCGCGACCCCGTCACCGTGGAGGACTTCCTCGCGACCGTCTACAAGCAACTCGGCATCAACAGCGAAGACCGGATCCTGGCTCCCGGCAATCGGCCCATCGATATCGTGCGTGACGGCCACCCCGTCGATGGACTATGCTCCGCGTAGTCCTCATCGCCGCGGTTTGCGCGTGCTCGCTCACCGCCGAACCGCGCCACATGGTGGATTACCTGCTGCCCCGCGGCGGCGGCGTGGGCGCCACCGTCACGGCGGAAATTCACGGCTCCTTCCTTGAGAATCCGCGCGAGATCCTCTTCTATGGAAGCGGCATCACGGCCTCGGATTTCGTGCCCTTTTCCCGGCCGGGCGACGGCTTCAAGGTCAAGTTCCACATCGCCCCCGATTGTCCCGTGGGCGAGCACGTCCTGCGCGTGCGCACCGCCACCTCCCTCAGCGACGCGGTCACCTTCTGGGTGAGCCGCTTCCCCACCGAGTACGAGTTCGAGGACAAGCCCGGCCAGAACGATACCATCGCCACGGCCAAGCCCATCCCGATGAACGTCACCGTGGAAGGCCAGATCCTTCCCGGTCCCGATCCGGACATCGACGTATACCGCGTGCTGGCCAGGCAGGGGCAGCACATTTCCGTCGAAGTGGAAGCGGCTCGCCTCGGCACGCTCCACTACGGCGGAGAGAACGATCTCGCGGTGCGCATCCTGGACCAGAACGGCAAGGAACTCGGCCGCGACGACGATAGCGCCCTCTACGTGCAGGATCCCGTGCTCAGCGTGATCGCGCCCGCCGGCGGCGCCTACTACGTGGAGATCCGCCAGCAGATCTACGATCCGCCGCGCATGGCGTGGTATCGCGCACACATCGGCACCTTCTCCCGGCCCACCGCCATCTTCCCCGCCGGCGGCGAGGCGGGAACGGCCATCTCCGCCCGCATCCTCGGCGACCCCGCCGGCGAGCGCACCGAATCCATCGCGCTGCCGCAAGCTACCGGCAACTTCAACTACTTCGGCGACGCGCCGTCGCCCAACGTGCTGCGCGTGTCCCCCTATCCCAACGTCATCTGGCCCGCCAACAACGCCGCGCTGCCGGCGGCGCTGAACGGCATCCTGGACCAGCCGGGCGCCACCCACATCTACCGCTTCGCCGCGAAGAAGGGTCAGGCGTGGCACGTGCGGGTGTTCGCGCGCACCCTGGGCGCGCCCGTGGATCCGCGCATCTGGATTCGCGCGGCAAACGGCGGGCGCAACCTGGTGGACGCCGACGATTCGCGCCTGCCCGACCTCGGACGCCCTTCCATGCGCGGCACCTGGCACGTGAAGGATCAGGAGGACCCCGTGGCCGTATTCCACGCGCCGGCCGACGGCGAGTACCTGCTCGGCATCGCGGACACCACCGGCGCCGCCGGACCCGACCACGTGTATCGCGTGGAGATCGAGCCTCTGCGCGACACCATCTACACCCACATCACCATGCCGGACGGCTACCAGTTGCCGCGGCTTACCGGCCTGATCGTGCCCCAGGGAAATCGCTGGACGCTCGACGTGCAACTCGCGCCGCAGTTGGGCAACACGTACAAGGGCGATCTCGAACTCGCGGCCGAAGGTCTGCCGAAGGGAGTGACTATGATCGCGCCGCGCGTTACCAAGGGCCTGCTGCGCGCGCCGGTGCAGTTCGCCGCCGCTGACGATGCACCGCCCGCGGCCGCGCTGATCCGCATCCTGGCACGCCCCGTGGACCCTTCCGTCCCGCTCCAAAGCGGCTCGCGGCAGGCCTTCGCGCTCATCAATCGTCCCGGCGAACTGCCCTGGCACTGCGTTTTTCTCGACCGCTACGCGCTCGCCGTGGTTGATCCGGTCCCCTTTCACGTGACCCTGGTTCCTCCCGCGGTGCCGCTCATGCAGGGCAGCGACCTGATCCTCCAGGTGCGGGTGGAGGGCACCGGCGCGCCTCTCGAAGTGCAGCCGGACTGGCTTCCGCCGGGCGTCTCGCACGATCCCGCGGTCACGGTGCGGAAGGAGGGCGCCATCCGCATCCAGGCTAACGACAAGGCCGCCCCCGGCGTGTACCGGATCGCGGTCAACGCTTCCACTACCGGCGGCGATGCGTACAGCGGCGTCGGGCGCTCCCGCGTCTCCAGCGAGTTCGTGGAATTGCGGATCGCCGAGCCGTACCTGTCACTGGACCTCCAGCGCACCAGCGTGGAGCGCGGCAAGCGCGGCGAGATCGTCGCGGTGGTGAAGGTCAACCGTCCCTTCGAAGGCAAGGCGAAGCTGACGCTGCGGCAACTGCCGCGCGGCGTCCGCCAGGTGGGGACGGCGGAAATCGCCGCGCGGGATAAAGAGGCCGTGTTGCACATCGAAGCCGACCCCGATGCTCTGGCCGGGATGTACACCGGCATCAGTTGCGAAATCGAATTTCAGGAGGGCGGACAGACGATCCGGTCGCACTCCGGTAACGGCGCGCTCCGGGTCGATCTGCCGAGGTCGTCGCTATGAGGGTCGCGCTGCTCCTGCTCTCGGTGCCCCTGTTTGCCGCCGGCGCCGTCCCCGCCGCGCCCAAACCGCTCAGCTTCCGGCTGGACGTGATGCCGGTGTTCTTCCGCGCGGGCTGCAACCAGGGCGGCTGCCACGGCGCCGCCGCAGGCAAGGACGGCTTCCATCTCTCCCTCTTCGGCTACGATCCCGCGGGCGACTACTACCGCCTCACGCGGCAAATCGTCGGACGCCGCATCGATCTCGCAGTGCCCGAACAGAGCCTGCTCCTGCTCAAGGCCACCGGCATGGTGCCCCACTCCGGCGGGCGCCGCTTCCAGCCGGACAGCGAGTACTACCGCACGCTGCTGCGCTGGATCCGCGAAGGCGCGCAGGACGACTCGGCCGGCGTGCCCACGGTCACCGGCATCTCGCTGGTCCCCGACAAGCTGGTGTTCTCGGGAAAGGCCAGGCGGCAGGCCCTTCAAGTGGTCGCCAGTTATTCCGACGGCACTACCCGGTCCGTGAACAACCTCGCGCTGTACCTCACCAACAACAAGGCCACCGCCGATATCGACGGCCAGGGCGCCGTCACGGCCGGCAAGCCCGGCGACACGTTCGTATTCGCGCGCTTCGCCAAGTACACCATCGGCGCCGAGGTGATCGTGTTGCCGCCGGGCAGGTTCAAGTGGCCGAAGCTGGCCGGGAACAACTACATCGACGGCCTGGTGTGGTCCAAGCTTCAGAAACTGCGCATCCTGCCCAGCCCCCCGGCGAGCGACGAGCAGTTCCTGCGGCGCGCCTACATCGACATCATCGGGCTGCTTCCCACACCGGAAGAGTACCGGCGTTTCATGCGGGACCGCGATCCGCAGAAACGCGCGAAACTGGTGGACGCGCTGCTCGATCGCGACGAGTTCAACGACCTGTGGGCCGCCCGCTGGAGCGAGTGGCTCAAAGTGCGCAGCGATTCCAACAGCGCCTTCGGCACGGATCGCAAAGCCGCCGCGGCCTACTACGACTGGATCCGCGACCAGATGCGGCGCCGCACGCCGCTCGACGCGTTCGTGAAGGCGCAGATCGCCGGCACCGGCAGCAATCTGCAGAATCCGCCGGTGAACCTCTACACCATGCTGCCGCAGGGTCAGTACGACCCCAAGGAAGTGGCCCAGGATGTCGCCCAGGTCTTCACCGGCATGCGCATCCAGTGCGCCCAGTGCCACAACCATCCCTTCGATCGCTGGACCCAGGAAGATTACTACGGCTTCGTCAGCTTCTTCACCGGGGTGAAGCGCAAGATGGCCAGCGAAGCGCGCGAGTTCTGGATCTACGACGACCCCAACGCGCCACCCGCCAAACACCTGCTGGACGGCCACCCCGTGCCCGCGACCTTCCTGGGCGGCGCGCGCGCCGATTCCCCCGGCAAGGATCCGCGCATCGCGCTCGCCGAGTGGCTCACCTCCCCCGACAACCCCTGGTTCCGCCAGAACATGGCCAATCGCATCTGGGCGCAGTTCTTCTCGCGCGGTATCGTTGATCCGGTGGACGATGTGCGCATCAGCAATCCGCCGAGCAACCGCGAGCTGCTCGAGGAACTCGGCCGGCGCCTCGCCGCGTACGGCTTCGACATGCGCAGGCTGATCCGCGATATCTGCACCTCGCGCGTGTACCAGCTTTCCTCCGTGCCCAACGATTCCAATCGCGACGATGCCTCGCAGTTTTCTCATCAGCGGCTGCGGCGCCTGCGCGCCGACGTGATGCTGGACGCCCTCGCCGAGGTCACGGCCACACCTTCGGTCTTCAGCGCCATGCCGCGCGGCATGCGCGCCGTCGAACTCTACGAGGGCGGCTTCCGCGCCAGCTACTTCCTCAAAACGTTCGGCTCGGCGCCTCGCGATTCCGTCAATACAAGCGAAGAGCGCTTCGAGCCCACGCTGGCGCAGGCGCTGCACATGATCAACGGCACTACCATCGACCAGAAGCTGGCGCGCAGCACGGTCGTCGCCGCCATGCTGCAATCCGGGCGCAAGCCTTCGGATATCATCGATGACTTGTTCATCCGCGCGCTGGCGCGCAAGCCTTCCGAAACCGAAATGAAGAAGATGATGGAACTGCTCGGCGGCAAGCCGGCGGAAAAACAGGGTTACGACGACGTGCTGTGGGCGCTCGTCAATTCCACCGAATTCGAGTTCAACCATTGAGACCGGGGGATCGGACGCTGAGACAGAGACGCGCGGGCAAGGTCGCGGAATGGCTGCTTTTGTCGATTCTGGCTTCGACTCCGCTCCTGGCCCAACATCCGAATTACGAAGACGACGTCAAACCGCTGTTCGCGCGGCGGTGTTTCGCCTGCCACTCGGCCGGTGAAATGCGCTCCGGCCTGAACCTGGAGAGTTACGCCGGCGTGCTCAAGGGCGGATCTTCGGGCGACGCGGTGGTCGCGGCTCGTGCCGCTGCATCTCTGCTGTATAAAGCGGTGGCGCGCGAAGAGGGCGCGCCGCAGATGCCGCTCGGCCTGCCCAGGTTGCCCGAAAACGAAATCTCCCTCATCCGCGACTGGATCCAGAACGGGCTGCTCGAAACCGCCGCCAGCCTGCCGAAGGGACCGGTTGGCCCGTCGCTGGCTTACCGCGGCAGCGATCTCAACCAACCCGCCGGCGCCCCCGCCATGCCCGGCCCACTGCCTCCGCTTGCGCTCAAGCCGCCCGGCCGTCCGCACCCCATCACGGCCCTGGCCGCGAGCCCGTGGGCGCCCCTGCTCGCCGCCGCCGGACATGAGCGCATCTTCCTCTACAATCTGGCCACCCGCGCGCGCGCCGGCGAACTCGCCTTTCCCGAGGGCGTCCCCTACGTGCTGCGGTTCAGCCGCAACGGCGGCATCCTGCTCGCCGGCGGCGGCAAACCGGTGCAGAGCGGCAAGGTCGTACTGTTCGACGTCCGCACGGGCAAGCGCCTGGCCGTGCTCGGCGACGAACGCGACATCGTGCTCGCCGCCGATCTCTCCGCCGACGGCAAACTGCTCGCGCTCGGCGGCCCGGGCAAGGTCGTGCGCGTGTACTCCGTGGCCGGCGGCAAACTCCTCTACCAGATCAGGAAACACACCGACTGGATCACCGCGATCGAATTCTCCCCCGACGGCACCCGCCTCGCCACGGCCGACCGCGCGGGCGGCATCTTCGTCTGGGAAAGCGCCACCGGCGGTACCCTCGCCAATCTCGCCGAACACAAGGATTCGATCACCGCGTTGAGTTGGCGCGGCGACGGCCAGTTGCTCGCATCCGGCAGCGAGGACGGCCGGATCATCGTGTGGAACGCGATGGACGGCTTTCCGCTGGCCACCATCGCGCGCGCCCACCAGCCCAAGGCCGCGCCCGGCCACTACGGCGTAATCCCCGGCGGCGTGATGAGCCTGCAGTTCACCGGCGACGGGCGCATCGCCAGCGTGGGCCGCGATAACACCATCCGGATCTGGAGCGCCGACGGCAAACCGCGCGGTGCCAGTCCGCCCGATGCCAGCCTGCTCAACAAGGTCGCCTGCTCGTTCGACGGCAAACTCGTGATCGCCGGCGACTACGCGGGCCGGCTCCTGGCGTGGGACGGCGCCAAACTCACCCCGCTCCCCTGACCCCGCCCTCAGGCTTCCAGGATCACGTGCGCCATGCCAAGTTCCGCCGTGTGCGTCAGCGACAGCGCGACGCTCTTCACGCCCAGTTTGGCGGCCACCTGCGCGGCCACCCCGCTCAGCGCCAGCGTCGGTTTCCCGGACGGCAGGTTCGTGACTTCGAAGTCGTGCCACGTCACGCCGTGCCGCCATCCCGTGCCGATCGCTTTCATCCCCGCTTCCTTGGCCGCGAAGCGCGCCGCGTACCGTTCGTAGCGGTTGGCCTTGCGCTCCACATAGGCGATTTCCCGCGCCGTGTAAATGCGCCCCACGAAACGCGCCCCGTAGCGCTCGATCGATCGCCGGATGCGGTCCACTTCCGCCAGATCCACGCCCGTCCCCACAATCATTTCAGCTCCGCTCCCGAGGTCGTGATCGTGAGGCGCCCGTGCTTCACCCCCTTGGTGCTGATCAACACGTCGGCGACTTTGCGAACTTCCGCCGAACGGCCCCGCACCACCAGCACCTCCAGGCAATTGTCGTGGTCCAGGTGCACGTGCAGCGTGGATAGGATGGCGTGATGGAAATCGTGCTGGATCGAAGTGAGTTTCTCGTTCAGTAGCCGCACGTGGTGGTCGTAAACCAGCGTCACCGTCCCCACGACCTGGCTATCGGGGGATTCCCAGGTCTTTTCCACCAATTCGTCCCGAATCAGGTCGCGGAAAGCCTCGGATCGGTTGGTGTAACCGCGTTGCGCGATCAATCGATCGAACTTGCTCAGCAGGTTCGTGTCGATCGCGACGCCAATCCGGCTCAGGCCGCTCATGTCGTAAACATATTAGCATCGGAAGCTTTCCTGGCCAGTGGCACGTTCCTATCAATCGTGCTACCGTGAAGGCGAACGTGCACATACCCGACGGCTTCCTCTCCACCCCCGTCTGGGCCACGCTGGATGCTCTGGCTCTGCCCGCCACGGGATTTGCCGCCCGCGCGGCGCAACGCGGTTTCGACGAATCCAAAGCGCCGCTGCTCGGCGTGATGGGCGCCTTCATCTTCGCCGCGCAGATGATCAATTTCCCGGTGGGAATGGGCACCAGCGGGCATCTGGTCGGCGGCGCGCTCCTGGCGTGTACGCTCGGACCCGCTCCGGCAAGCGTCGTCATGACGGCCATTCTCGCGATTCAGGCATTCGTTTTCCAGGACGGCGGCGTGCTGGCGCTCGGACCAAACGTACTGAACATGGCCGTCGCCGGGGTCCTCGCCGGCTACCTTCCGTACCATTTGTGGGGAGGCGGACGATTCCGCCGCGCCGCGATCTTCGCAGGCGGTGTTCTAAGCGTACTGGCCAGCGCGGTACTTGCACTCTCCGAGTTACTGCTTTCCGGAGTGCGCATGCCCCCCTCCGTGCTCGCGGTATCTCTCGGGTTGTTTCTGGTGTCCGCTCTGCTCGAAGGTGCCATTACCATGGCGGTAGTTTCGGCGCTGGAGCGGATTCAGCCGGGATTTGTGCGGCAACCGGCGTCCGCGCCGGCACTCTTGCTCGGCGGACTTGGCCTGTTCGCGGTATTGCTGGCCGCCGGCGGAGTCGTATTCGCCTCCACCGCGCCGGACGGCATCGATAGCCTCGCGATTCGCTCGGGCATCGCCAAGCCACTGGCTGCCTACGGCAGCGGCGCGAGCGTCGCCGGAGTGGTTCTAATCTTCCTGTTACTCCTGGCCGGCGGGCGCATGATGCGCCGGCGGAGCGCGTGACTTGCGCCACAACGCCGTCGATGAGTGGAGCCGCGGGTCCAGTGCATTGCACCGGCGCGCTCCCGCCTCTAAGTTGATCGCCGCCGCTGTATTTCTTGTCGTAGTGGCCACAGCCCACCACCACCTTCCCCTGCTGGCCTGCGGCTGGCTTGGATTATTGCTCTGGGTAACACTCGCCGCCCGCTTGCCCTTGGGAGGCATCCTGTCCCGCGGGGCGGTGGTTTTGCCGTTCAGCGCAGTCTTTGCATTGCTGTCCTGGATGGAAGGGGCCCCCGGAATAGCCGTCGCACTAATCCTGAAAAGTTATCTCTCGGCCTTGGCGGTACTGCTGCTCGTAGCGACCACCCCGCTTCCGGAGTTAGTACGTAGCCTGGAGGCAGCAAGAGTGCCCCGGTTTCTGCTCACCGTAGTACAGTTTCTCTACAGGTATATATTTGTGGTTGTGGAAGAAGCCGCACATATGCGCACCGCCGCCGCCGCGCGCGGCGGACTCACCTTTCGCGCCGCCGCCGATGCGCTCGCCGTGCTCTTCGCGCGCTCCTTCGCGCGCGCCGAAGCGATCCACCGCGCGATGATCGCGCGCGGCTTTGACGGTCATTTCCGCCCGCTGGCGCGGCGCCGGTTCGCCCCCCCGGACGCCGTGTTTCTCGTGCTCGCAAGCGCACTCCCTCTGCTGGTGCGAACGGTGGGGGAGGTGCTCCTATAATGGGTCCCGTGGTCGAAGTCCGTTCCCTGAAATACAGCTATCCGGACGGCACGGAGGCGCTGAAAGGCGTTGATTTTCGCCTGGAAGCCGGGGAAGGTGTCGCGCTCCTGGGAGCCAATGGCAGCGGGAAAACCACCTTCGCCCTCCACCTCAACGGACTCCTCTCCGGAAGTGGCGCCGTGCGTATCTGCGGAATGGAGGTCACGCCGGCTTCGCTTGCGGCCATACGCCGCAAGGTCGGCATGGTATTCCAGGATGCGGACTCACAGTTATTCATGCCTACTGTGATTGAGGATGTAGGCTTCGGCTTGCTCAACCAGGGATTGGCGCCGGAGGAGGTGTGTGAACGGGCACAGATAGCCCTCGAACAGGTGGGGATGGTCGGTACCGGATCCCGGGCTCCGCATCACTTAAGCGCGGGAGAGAAACGGCGAGTAGCTCTTGCGGGCATACTCGCCCTGGATCCGGAAATTCTGGTCTTGGACGAACCCACGACATTTCTCGATCCTCCCGGGCAACGCGCCCTGTCGGACCTGCTGCGAAATCTGCCGCAAGCGAAGATTCTGATCACTCACGACATGCCGTTTGCGCTCGCGACCTGCTCCCGCGCGGTCTTCTTCCATGATGGATCGGTTGCCGCCGAAGGACCGGTAGAAGAGATCGCAGCGCGCTTTGGTTGGGGTTTTGCGGCCCGCTGACTGCCCACTCAGGGGCCGCGCTACTTATTCCGCGGCCTTCGCCTGCTGCGCTTTCGCGCGCCGGTGCTCCGCCCAGCGCTTCTTCTGCGCCGCCGCGATCCGCTTGCGCGCTTCGGGGCTCAGCACCCGCTTGGCGGGAGCCTTTTCCTCGACGCCGGAGGCGACCGGAACCTTCTTGCCCTTTAATTGGGCCTGAATTTCCTGGATCTTGCCTTCGATCTTCTGCTTCTCCAACTGATAGCCAACCAGGGCCATCTGTAGTGTCGTTAAGTCGTTTGTCATTTTGCCTCTTGCCATGGCATCACCCTGCGCTACTATAACATAAGCTTCAAACATTTGTAACCCTGTCGGCAATCCTTTATTCGGACGGAATCACCTGCCTATGCGTCTGGTCATCCAAAGAGTTAGCGAGGCTTCTGTACAAGTCGAGAGCGGTACGGCTGGGTCCATACGCACCGGATTGGTCGTCTTGGTCGGCATTTCGGCATCTGATACGCCTGAAGCCGCCTCCTACTGCGCCGGCAAACTACTCGACCTGCGCATCTTTCCCGACGATTCCGGCAGGATGAATCGCAGCGTCGTCGAAGCCGGCGGCGCCCTGCTGGTGATCTCGCAATTCACGCTGTACGGCGATTGCCGCCGCGGCCGCAGGCCCAGTTTCGACGCCGCCGCCCCTCCTGAAGCGGCACGCGCCCTCTATAATCATTTCGTGGACCTGCTGCGCCGCGGCCCGGTGCCAGTCGAAACCGGCATCTTCCAGGCCAGCATGGAGGTCCATCTCGTCAATCAGGGACCAGTTACCCTGTGGATCGATTCCGACGACCGGATGAAGAAATGATCGAGACCTACGGCTACGCCCGCGCCGGCTTGCTCGGCAACCCCAGCGACGGCTACTTCGGCAAAACGCTTTCCTTCGCCTTCACCAATTTCCGCGCGCGCGTCCTGCTCTATCCCAGCGGCCGCCTGGAAATCAAACCGTCCAAGGCCGACCTCCCCGTATTTGAGAGTCTCGACGACCTGTACCGCAGTACCCGCTGGCGCGGCTACTATGGCGGCATTCGCATCATCCAGGCCCTCATCGTGCGCCTCATCGATTACTGCGCCTCGCAGCGCATCGAACTGCCCGACCGCAACTTCACCCTCGAGTACGAATCCACCGTGCCCTTGCGGCTCGGATTGGGCGGCTCCAGCGCGATCATCACCGCGGCCCTGCGCGCTCTCTGCGAGTA
>JAFDVU010000087.1 GCA_018268835.1 Acidobacteriota bacterium
CGAGCGTCGGTATGTTATACCAACCCGTGCCCGTCATGTTCGTCCCCGCCACGCCCGCCGGGATTTCCACGTCGTTCACCAGCACCTTCAACACGCCCTGCATCTCACCCACCCCGAGCAGCACCTGCATTCGCGTAAGGTTCCCGTCGTTGCGCGCGAAGACCACCGGCGGGTTGTACCACGCTGTGCCGTACACCATTGGCACGAAGTCGTTGTAGCGCGCTTCGTTCGCCGAAACCGCCGACGTGTGATAATTCTTGTCCCCGTACGTCCGCGCCTGAATCGCTGGCGGCACGAACTCCAGGCCCCCGAAATGCTGGAACATCCCGCGCGCTTCGCAATCCGAGCGCGTGTATCCGCAACTCGTGAACGCCGCCGCTCCGTTCATCGTTCCGCTTCCGCCCGCTGCTCCAGCCGAGTACCCGCAGCGGTAGAACCGCGAGTACTTCCCCTTCGCTCCGCCGTCGAGTGCCTCCTCGCGCTGTGCGTCTGTCGCGGGGAACTCCCACGGACACCGCCGTTCGATCCGCACCTGCGGCAGCAGCAACCGCTGTAGGTTCATCCGGTTCGTCGCCGTAATCCGGAAGGTGGCCTCGCGAATCTCGTCCGGCGGATTGCAGATGCCCTGAAACAGCACGCTCGCATCCGTCGTCGCCGCCCCGTTCCGCAGATCGTAGAACAGGAAGCTCGCCGTCAGCCGCGCACCCTTCCAACCCGTCGTCCGTTCGATCTCCGAGAAGTGCGAATCCGCATTCGCCAGCACCAGCGTGATGCGCGGCGCTCCGTCGATTCCCTGGTCGCTCGCCGCCTGCAATTCGAACACGTTGTGGGCCAGCACCCGCGCGTCGTATGCCATCCCGGCCACCGCCACTGCGTGCGTGCTCCAGTGTTCTGTTCGTCCGTCCTGCAGCGCGCAGTCGAACACCAGCAGCGGAGTGTCCGTGAGCGCTTGCTCCTTCACTTCATAGATGGTCGGCATGAATGATGTTCACCGTGCATGAATTGCGATTGAAGTCTGTCCGTGTCACACGAAATGTGTCGTCGCGAAGGTGAGCGTCCGCGTAGACCCCACCTGTCGTGCTCGGCCGGTACACGCTCGCGCCGCCCTGTGCTTCCACCTGCGGTCCGTAGATTTCCACCGCCTGCCCCGCCGGCACCGCGATGCTGAACCGCAGCGACTCGGTGTTCGCCGTTCCTGCCGCTACGAACACCGCCCTGCCCCATCCGCTCGTCGCCACCCGGTCCGCCGCCTGATCTCCGATTCCGAGCCGCACCGTCGCCGGCGCCGCCGCTCGCACGTAAACGCTGAAACAGTACGTGTACGCCCCCGGTACCGCCAGCGTTTGCGCGATCGCCTGGTCCGCCGCGCCCTGGTTCGTCAGCCGCCACCCACGCGTTCCGCCCGCGGGATCCGCCACCGCCTGCGCCACTGCTAGTTGCGGATCCTTCTGCCACACGTCCGCGCCCGGTTGCTCGCTCCACGCAAGCAGGTTCGCCGCCGGATCCAGAAACGTGAAGCTTTGCAGCGATCCCTCCGCCGCGGCGAAAAACGCTTCCAGCGCCGCCGCTTCGTCGTCGCTCAGTTCGGCGTACGCGAGCTGCCACTCAGTGGTCCCGCCCGCCGTGTCCGCCAACCGCACCGTGCTGCCGTCCGCCGCCTGGTTGATCACCGTACGCGTCCGCCGCGTCTTGCGCACCGGATACTGGCTCAGCGCGCCCGTGGCGAGTTGTGGATACACCAGCGTGCTCATTGTGTCACCGTCAACGTGATGTTTCCCTGCATCTCGCCCGTCGCCGTGAAATCGGCCGCGTCGCTCGTCAGCCGGCAGTTCTCGTAAGCGTGTCCGTCCCACGGGTCCGTGAAAGTGAACGTAGCGTACGCCCCTTGCACGGCGGCGAAGAACTCCTGCATCGCGGCGCTTTCTCCTTCGTCCAGCAGGTCCAGCCGGATCTGCCATCGCCGCCGCGTCGCTCCCGCGTCGCGATATCGTTGCGTGCTTCCATCCAGGAAGCGCACCGTTTGATTCGCCAACCGCGTCTCCCGCGCAATTGGATACTGCGCCACCGCGCCGGTCTTCAACTTGGGAAAGTCAGCCATACTCAGAGGTCGTTCACCACGTCGTTAATCGAATTCAGGTTCAGCATCGCGTCCCGTACCGCCGCCGCGATCTCCACGCTCCGGTCCATGAAAGACCGCGCGTCCATCGCCTGTACGTTCACCGTCACCTGCGCCCCGCCCGCCGCGCCGGCCTTCTCTACCGCGGCCGGTGCCGCCGCCGCGAACCTACGCGCCATTCCCGTCTGGTCGTAGCTCGCTATCGTGATCTGCCCCGCGCTCTCCACCGCATCGATGCTCACTGAAGGCGGTAGCGCGTACTTCACCAGCGGCGCCGGCGGCTCGTCGCCTCCGCCGAAAAGGCTCACCAGTCCTCCGATCAGTGGCGCCAGTCCCAGCCCGCTCTTCAACACCGTGCCCAGTACGCCGCTGCCGGCGCTGCTGTTACTGCTACCGCTGCTCGCCTGCGAATTCGATGTCTTCTCCGCTTTCGCCGCCTGCAGGGCCGCTTGCTGCTGCTGCAACTGCACCACGTTCAGTTCCGCGATCACCTCTTGCAGCGTGTACTGCATCTCGCCGATGTCCCCAGACTGCTGCCCCGCCGCTTGCAGAAACGCCTGGTACAACGTATCCGTCGCCGATCCCGCCATCCGTCCATCTCCTTGTTGCCGTAGCGTAGGCCTCCGGCCTACCTTTGGATCTCCCGCGTACAATCTCGTCGCGTCAGCGCGGCGGTGCCTGGATCCTGCCTCATGCTTTTCTCCATGTGCCGCTCCGCGCCTCTGTGGTTAGCGGCTCACCGCCCCCGCGCCGCTTGCCGCTCTTTTTCCAGTTCCCGCTCCAGCACCATGAACGCTTCCGCCTGCCGCGCGCTCAATTCCTCCACTCCCGCGCCTCCCAACTGCCGTCGCACCAGGAACGCTTCCACCAGCCCCACGCTCTCCGCCGTCACATACGACTTCGGACACGCCCCGGCCACTACGTCCCTCCGCGCCCACACCGCGCCCTGCGGCTCTAGTCCCAGCCAACCGCACCGGCGCTTCTGCTCCAGGCCGCTTCTGCGGCACGCGTCGCACTTCCAGGCGGCCTGGTTCGCAAACTGGAAATGGAAGGCGACGATCAGTTTTTTCGCTCTTCCTCGTTCAGCCCCGTCTCCGCGCGCACCGCCGTCAGCGCCTCGCGAAACAGTTCCTCCGGACCCGCTTCCGCCAGCAGCGCCGGATCCGCCTTCTGTCCGTCCACCGTCAGGCCCTCCACGTCCCTGAGTCCCCACTTCACGTACACGCGGTCGATCTCAGCCCGCAGCAGCGCGCCGTCCATCTTCTGCGCCGCGTCTTCACTCGACGCCAGGAACTCCATCCGCCGCGCCAGGTCCCGTACCCGCGTCATCAATTCCACGCGTCGCGCGAAACTCATCGCCGCGATCCGGTACCGCACTCCCGGAGACACCCGCGACGCCACCACTCGCGTGCTCTCCACCCGCACTCCGCGCTTACGCGAACGCCACGGTAATTTCATCGTTGATCGTCCCCTGTGCCCGCGATGCCCGGAACTTCCACTGCAGCCGGTTGTCGCTGTCGTCGAACTCCGGTACCTCCGGCACCACGCTTTTCAGGAACACTCCCGCAAGCTGCCCTTCCACCTGCCCGAGTTGGAACATCACCTCGATCGGTGAACTCTGCCGCGCCGCCTGATATAGTTCCGTCGTCGCGCCGCTGTCGCTCGCGTACACATCGAAAGCCGCCGTCACCGTCCGCGTGCCCGGTGCGAACGCCAGCGGACCGCACGATCCGAAGTCGTTCATCCGCGCCGCCAGTCCGTTCTTCACCACCACACTGCCTCCCGTGATCGTGCAGAACCTCGTCGGTGTCACCCCCAGCCACGCTTGCCCCAGGTGCCCCGGCACAATCGAATAGTCGAAGCCCACCACTTCAGGCTCCGGCGGATACGCCTGCAACTGCCCCACTGGCCCCGAGAAGCTCGCGCTGTCCAGCAGGTCCTTTGCCAGCCCCGTGAAGCGGAAGCCGTGATAGTCCGCGTTGATCGCGATCTCCATCTGGTCCACCGTCGCGCCTTGCAGCACGCGTTGTACCGCCGTCGTCGGACTCCAGAAGTCGAACACGCTCAGACTCGGCAGCTCCGTCGCCGGCTGATAGGTCACCGTCGCCCCCAGCGTCGCGCCCGCCGCCGGCAGAGTCGTGAACGGTACGTTCAACTGCACCGTCGTCGTGTCCACAATAGCCGCCACGAACCGGATCTCCGCCCCGTTCGTCACCGCCTGACCCGCGCTCAGTCCGTGCGCGGCTCCGAAGGCCAGCCGGCCGTCCCCCGTCGCCGAAGCTACCGTCCCTCCCGCGAATCGCTGCGGCTCCGCGCCCAGCGCCGCCTGCACCAGCGGACCGTACCCCGGCGCCGCCGCCGTCTTGTTCCAACTCGTCAGGTACGTCTGTAAGTCGAAGTCCGTCCGCCGGCGCACACCCGCCGGCACCCCGCCGAACGTACGGCTGCCCGTCTTGTCCCGGCGCGTCCCGCCGTCCAACTGCTGCCGGATCGCCAGCTTTACCGCCGAAATCCGGTTGTCCGCCGTAATCGAGGCCACCGCCCCGAACGTGCTCTCCAGCGCCGCGTAAAACCGGTTCGCATTCGAGGAAACGTAGCTTGCCATATCAGTCCTTGCTCACTCCAATCTCGAAGGTGACCTTCGCCACCTGTATGAAATTTCGCCCGCCCTGCTTCACTGCTCCGTACGTGACCTCGTACGTCCCGCCGAAGAACATGCCGTCGCCCCAGTCGCCGCGCGCCGTCGTCAACATTCCCATCGCAGCATCCACCAGCGCTTCCAGCCGGTCCTGCAATCCGTCCAGCCGGTCCTGCGAATGCCGCATCTCGATCGCCATCTGCACCGTGCCCGAGAACGACCGGAATTTCTCCCGCAGCCCGTTGGTGATCTTCTCGCAATACACGTTCACCACCGGATACTTCACGCCCAGCGCGCGCTCCGCCGTCTCTGCCGCCACATTCACCGGCCGGACCTGCGACGCATCCACCAGCCCTGCGGCGCGCGCCATCACTTTCGCCGTCACGTCACTCCCGATCCCGCTCACCTCAACCTCCTGTAGCGCAGGCCTCCCGGCCTGCATCTTCTTTCCCCCGAGACCTCTTCTCACCCCCGGTCCATCAGCCTCTCCACTTGCTGCACGTACCCCGCGGCCTGGCCCGTCCCCGCCGCCTTGCCGCTGGCCAGAGCGTTCGTCTGTGTCCACGTGACGCCCAAACCCAGCACCGCGCCATTCTGCCGCAACAGCGATTGCGGCCCGGCGCCCACGTAAACGTTCCACCCCGTCGCGTTCGCCGGGGCGTCGCCGTGCGTCACCGCGAATGTGCTGCCCGCAGTCGCGATCGTCGCCGGAAGCGAGCACGCTCCCTCTTCGCCCGCCGCGTTCGTCCAACTCGCGCCCACGTAGTATGTGCCGTCACTCAGCTCTCCGGCCACCGCCCGCACCGCCGGCGCCGGCGCCTGTGGAATCGGATCCGCCGCCATGCCCACGCCGCTTTGCAGTACCTTGTCGTACGCCCACTTGGCCATCTCGTGGTACTCGTCCCGCCGCCCCGCGTACCGGTCGTTCAGTTGACTGTGGTACGCATCCTGATACACCATCTCCAGCGTGCGATACGAGTGCCACAGCTTCAGCGGCGGCGTCACCACCACCCGCGCGATCCACGTCCGCACGTTCGCCGGAACCGGGTCGTACGGCTGCCACGACATGCGGCCCAACAGCGCCTCCAGTTCCAACTGAACCTCATCCCGCGCCAGGCTCAGCTTCCGGCTCACGTCGATGCCCTCGACGCTTGCTACGTCCAGCAACTGCGTGTCCAGCCCGTGCAGGTCTTCAATTGTCGAAACCGTTCCGTCTGTGAAGAGAGCCATACTTCGCTACCCCTTCGAGTGCTTGCGCACGTCCGTCTTCAACTGCTCCAGGTCGCGTGTCGAGATCACCGAGACTTGCAGTCTCGCCGCCGCCGCCGCCTGTTCGGCCTGCCGCGCCGCTTCCGCGATGCCCGCGCGGTGTTCCGCCGCCTCGTCCGCCGTTGCCAGTCGCGCGCTACCGTCGACTACCATCTTTGCGGCCAGCCGCTTCGGCACTTCCGTCTTCGTGCCTTCCTTGCCGCCGTCGCCAGTTGCGTTGCTGATCACCACCGCGAACTCGCCTTCGATCTCAGCCTGCTTGTCCCGGATCTTCTGGTAATAAAGTCGTAAGTCCATCTCGCTCCCCTTTTGACGAGGGCAGGCCTCCGGGCCTGCCCTCGGTTGACGTTCCTCCTGCGGGCTAGGTGTTCACCTGCACGCCCGCGGCGTTGCGCAGGATGCCGCAGCCGTACAGCACGTCCACCGTGAACTGCTGTGCCAGCGTGTCCGGCTGATAGCTCATCAGCACCCGCATCCCGAAGTTCCCCAACTCCGCGTATTCCGCGATCGCGCCCGTTCCCGGAAGAGGCTGCGGCAGGCGCCGGATCACCAGCCCCATCGCGCTCTTCGTGAACGCCAGGTTGTGCGTCGTCACCGGGCTCGACCCCGTCTTCGGCACGAACTGCGACCGGAACACGAAGAAGTCCTTGATCTTGCCCACGCTGCCGTCCACCAGGGAGCGCAGCCCGGCATCGCCCGCCGTCTGGAACTCGCTGAAGCGCGGAATCTGGCGCCACGCCGAGTACGTCGCCGCGTCCACCACCATGAACTTCGATTCCGTCGCCGGAATCTTCGCCAGGAACAGGGCCGTCTCCGCTGCGTCGATCACCGCTTCGGTGATGGGAGTCCCCGGAGTGCCCACCGGCGAGTTCGAAGTGAAGCCCGCGTACAGGTTCAACAGGTCGCTCTCGATCTTCTGCGCGATCGCCGCCACCGCCGGCTCCATGTAGATCTTCAGCAGATCCGGTACTGCCAGCACCTTGGTCACGTCCGGAATCTGGAACGTCGCCTCGGCGTGCGTGTTCAGCACGATCTGCGCATTCCCCAGACTCGGGTTCTGCGTTTGTACCGATCCGCCCTCGGCGATGTTATTCGCCACCATCGTCGGCGGAATCGGCACGTTCACCGTGTCGCCGGCGTGCGCCAGCACCGGTTCATAGTCGCGATTTACGAGGTTACCCATAACCAGGTTCCCCACCAGCACCGGCAATGCATCGGCCGCCACCAGTTTCACGATCGCATTCGCAACGTTCGTCGAAGTAATTGCACTCACTCGCTTCTTCTCCTTGCTTTCTGTTTGTCTTTCCGGAAACACAGCGTGCCGTGTTGCCGAACTTGCTTGCCCGCCTCTGCTACAGGCCCCGCAGGGTCTGCGACGCAACCCGCACGATTTCCTCCCGCACGCGCTGCATTTCCTCTGCGCTCATCCCGGGGCGGATCTTCTCCAGATCCACGCTCGCCCGGTTCTCCGGCGCCTTCACTCCCGAAGTCATTCCCGTGCCCCCGGCGATCCGCGCCGGCAGAAACTCCGGATTCTCGTTCACGAACGCGCTCAGGTACTCCCGCGCCGGCACTTCGCCCGACTCCGTTCGCGCCACCAGCCGGCCGTCTTCCGTGCGCAGGATCCCGTCCTGTACCGCTTTGAACGCCAGGTCCACCTTGGCCACTCCCAGCCGCTGCAGTTCGGAACGCACAGCCGCGCCCCGCTCCGCCTCTTCCGCCGTCCGGCGCGCCCGCTTGTTCTCTTCCACGAGTTCGTTCACTCGCTTCTCCAGCGATTCGCGCCGCCGCCGCTCTTCCACCAGCTCCACCTTGTAAGCCGGCTCGCTCCTGATCTGCTCGTTCTTCGAAACTTCCTCAACCACCTGCCGCACTAACGCCTGAATATCCATGCCGTCCATGTCGCCTCCAGTAGCGCAGGCCTCCCGGCCTGCGATCTAACCAAGTCACTTCTCCGCCCCGTCGATCTCCTCCGCCACCCGGTTCTTGATCTCCTGCCGCGCGTCGCACAGATACTGAAACGCCAGCTTCTTGAAAACCTGCCGCTTCAGCGTCTCCGATCCGATCACCAGGTCCAGCAGCTTCTTCGCATCGTCCAACTCTGAACTGAAGTCCCCGATGTCGAACTCGTCCATCCCCGATACGTCGATGCTCACGCCGTCCCTCCGCGCGTCGGCGATCGCCCACAACACCTGCTTCATCGAGTCCTTCACCAGATCCCCGTACCCGCGCAGCACCTGTTGCGTCACGCTGAAATCGCGCTGCTTGCTCAGCCCGCTCATCCGCATGTCCGCTCCCGGCGAAGCCGCCTGGCTCAGCAGGTAGCACACCCGGTAGATCTCCTCTTTCAGTTGCACCAGGTTGTCCGCCGCGATCTGGTAAACCTTGCCCTCCGGCTCTGTCCACCCGAACCGGTCGTCCTTCCCCAGTTGGATGTAGTAGCTCTCCCCCACTACCTGGCTGAATTCCTTGTCCGCGTAGATCACCGGAGTCGCGAACAGCCCCATCGTCAGCGCCCAGCCCAGCGCGTTCGACTTGTTGAAATGCTCCAGTTGCAGCAGCGCGGCCTTATTCATCAGCCACAGCCCCTCGCTCACTCGCATCTCAAACAACGGAACCCGCCCCAGCGGCGCCAGCGCGTGACGGCCCGTGTCCACCATCTCCATCGCTTCCTCGCCCGCCTTGCGGTAGATCGCGAAGTTCTCGCGGTCGTAATATATCCACCGCGTCTCCTTCTCCCACTTGGCGTCGGTGACCTGCGATTGCTTCAGGCAACTCGTGCGCAGGACCACCCAGTCCAGCCGCCCGTCCTCGCCCCGGTTCCAGTTGATGACTTCCTCGGCGCTGTAGTCCATCAAGTACGCCCGCGATTTGCCCAGCGCGTCCTCTTCCGCCCGCGTCCGCGCCGGCGCCTTGCCCCGCGGAAAGTCCACCACCAGGTAACTCACTCCCGCCACCAGCGCCTGCACGAACCGCTGCCGGAAGAATTCGTGCAGGTTCGTGCCTTTCAGGTCGCAGTCGTCCGAGAGCAGGTTGTAGAACTGCTTCGCCCGCTCATCGTTCCCTTCGAACTGCAGCATCGGCTCGCGCCGCATCAGCGTCGCCGCGTACCAGTCGATGATCGACCCGATGTAGTTCTCGTAGAACACCCGAGTCACCCGCTCCCGGTACACCTTCTCCGGCTCCTTCTGCCGCCGGATCAGGTAATCGAACGCGTTCTGCCGCAGTTGCTCGCCGCCCGCGTACAGGTCCCTGTACTGCTTCCACATCGCCCTTCGCGCGATGTATTCCGGATGCTCCCGGTTGATGTTCATGCTAGAACCATCTCCTTATTCCGCTCGCCCACCCGCTCCTGAATCCGGCACTCCAGCCACATCAGGTAGCCCAGCGCGTCCGATAAATGCGTCCGCGCGCGGTCCCGATCTTTATCGATCGTCATCGTTTCCGCCTTGAAGCAAACCTGCTCCAGGTCCTTGATCAATTCCACGCACCGCGGGTCCACGTACGCGCCCACCACGCCGGCCGCGTTCCGAAATTGCCGGTTCACCGTGTTCACCCGCTCCCTCACCGGCGGATTCGCGTTCGGTACGCGGTATTCCACCGGCGTCCGCGAATGCACCATGAAGTGCTCCTTCACCAGTGCGAAGTCCGACGCCCCCGTTGTCTGCATCGAGTTGCCCGATGCGTCCCCGTACACCACCACGCCAGCCGCGTGCTCCGGAAACCGCTTCAGAAACTCCCTGCATGCCGCTTCCGTCGTCGCCCGCCGGATCACAATCTCGTCCACTACGTGAACCGTGCCCCCGCTGATCTGCACCACCACCGAACTCATCGGGTCCACGTTGAAATCCAGCGCCCACCTCAGCGGCAGGTGCGGGTTCACCTTCAGGTTTCGCAGGTGGATGCCGCGCGTAAACGCCGAGTACACTCGCGCGCCGTCCATGCTCAGGTACGACCCCATCACTTCCTGGTCGTAGAATTTCTCGTCGTAACTCGATCGCAGACGCTCGTAGAAATCCGGTATCTTCGAAAGAATGTGCCGGTTCTCAAATGCCGGCGCCAGGATCGCCTGGTATCCCGCCACTTTGTCCGCGATGAACCGCCGCCATACCCAATCGAACCCCTTCGGCGTCCACACCCCAAACCCGCACAACCGCGTGGCCAGCGGATCTCGCAATCGGCCTTCCAGCCGCAGCCACGAGTCCTCTTGGGTATACGTCAATTCGTCGATCCCGAACCACGCCAGGTTCGTGCCGCGCAACCGCTCGAACTCCTCTACCGGGCGGAACAGGATCCGCGATCCTGTGTCCATCATCGTCAGCGAGTTCTCCGCCTTGTTCAGATCGTATGGAATGTCGTTGTCGTCCAGCACCTGTAGCAGCGCCACCTGCGTTGCGTCTCGTAACATCGGGTAAGTGGGCGCGCCCATCAGGCCCATTCTTCCCGCGTTCAGGTAACTCAGCCGGATCGCTTCCTGACAAAGCGCCTGGCTCTTGCCGCTCCCGATCGGACCCGAAAACCCCTTGAACCGCGCCTTCGACCTGTGAAACTCCGCCTGCGAAGGCAGCGGCCGGTAGCTTATTCCCCGGATCCGCGTGTTGCTTCGTTCTCCGGTTCGATCCACGTGACCTTGATCTCCTTGGGCATCTCTTCCTCAACGTCCTTTTGCAGTTGCATGACTTTCAGGTAGTCGCCGATCGACGGCGGCGAATCCTTGTCCGACAACCGTTCCTCGATCCCCTGGATCGCCTCCTCCACCAGCTTCTGGATCCGCTGTTTTGCCTCGTCCGTCTTTTCCGCTGGTGTGGTCCTGAGCGCCCGGACCGCTCTGCCAGTGCCCTTCTTCTTACCCGCCATGTAAACCCCCGGCCCAAAATAGAAAACCCCGCGAGTCTCTCTCGCGGGGCTCTCCAGAGAACATTGATGAATGCTTCCCTGGAATCGATGACGTGCGGTTGCTGCGCCGGAGGCGCCCTGCCGCGCGGTTAGCGCTCAGAAGCTCTCCTCCTGTTCAGAAATTATCACCGACACTTCTGCTTACATCGGTTCCCTTTTTCTATCTAACGGATTTATAAGGAAATATAGGATTAAAAATTGCCGAATAGGTATTTTCCGCCGCTGTACTGTTTCACGTGAAACAAACTCGCGCCCACCAGCGTCTCCAGACGCGCTACCTTCGGCGCTTCGATCACCAGGTAATAATGGTCCCGGCTCGTCCACATCCGCCGGAAGTCGTCGTCGCTGATAAACACGCCCTTCGGCGCATCCGGCGCATAAGATCCGTACTCCAGGTTGTTCACCCGCCCGTTCAATAGGTACGCCTGCCGGTTCGTGTAGAAGAACACCGACGAGAACGTGTAATACTGGTCGTCCACGATCAGCTTCCCCGCCGGTCCCCGGTTTAGAGCCTCCGCCAGCGGCCGCGACGCCATGTACGGATCGAACACCACCATCGCCACCCGCGCCGCGTGGAAGAACAGCACCAGCATCGCCGCGAATCCCGCCACCGCTGCGCCCTTCGACCTCCATCCCGCGATCGCCCCAATCGCGAACGCCACTCCCGCCATCGCCAGCGGCAGCCGCAGATACGCGAACGATGCCAGCGTCAGGTCCAGCATGTGCCCCAGAGACAGCGTGTACACATCCGGATTCGAATTCAGCGCGTTGGCGATGTCACCCGGAGCCGCCATCCCACGCACCATCCACAGGATCGCCGCGATCGCCGCCACCGCCAAAGTCGCGATCCCCGCCGCCAGCTTCGTCGCCGCCTTCAGCCACCCGCTCTCCGTCGCCATCGCGCAGCCCAGCAGCATCGCCATCGCCGGATAGCAGGGCATCGAATAATATTCCTGCGTCGTCGAAAATGTGAAGAACAGCAGGATGAATCCCGCCCAGCTCAAACACAACAGCCGTGTCCGCGACGCCCGGTCTTCCTTGCGGTACGTCAGCTTCAGCGCCGCCGGAGCGTAGAAACTCCACGGGAAGAACCACAGCAAGTGGAACGCCCAGAACAGCCACCGCGGCACCGTGTTGTAATCCCGCGGATAGCGCAGGTTCAAAAACCTCAGCACGTGCTCGTTGATGAAGTAGAACCAGAAGAACCCGTGGTACGATCCGCTCTCGCTGTGCATCGTGAAATCGAAGTACGGCGGATTCCGCAGCGTCGCCAGCACGTGCCACGGCGCCGCTATCAGCAGCAGCAGCGCCATGCCCGAAAACGGCCTCAGCCGCTTCCATTTCCCCCACTGCCGCGTCAGCGAAATCCAGATCATCCCCACCGCCACCGGGAACGCCGCCGCGATCAGCCCCTTCAACAGCAGGCCCGTGCCCATCGCCGCCCACATCCCCAGCGCCCACCGTGCCGGGTGCCGCTCGCCCTCGTCCAGCGCCCGCATCAGTCCCCACAGAGCCACCGTGATCGCGAGCGTCAGCACCACATCCGGAATCAGAATCCGCGTGAATAGAAACAGTCCGATGCTGGTCGCCATCACCAGCCCCGCGTACAACCCGGTGCGCTTGCCGAACGCCCACGCCGCAAACCGCGCCGTCACCCAGCAAAGCAGCACCGTCGATAGCGCCAGCGGAATCCGTGCCGCCCAGTCATGGACGCCGAACACCATGAACGACACCGCCATCATCCAGTATTTGAGAGGGGATTTTTCCAGGTACGCGACGCCGTCCAGCCGCGCCGTCACCCAGTCGCCCGATTGCAGCATGTTGTGCGCAATCTGCGCCTGCACGGCGTCCACGTCGTCCATCAGCGAAGGCGGCGAAACCATGCAGCCCATAAACACCAGGGCCGCTATGAGCAGAACGATTATTTGGTAGTGAGCACTCGCGCGGCCGGGCGGAACCTTTCCTCCGGAGGCAGGGTCTCCACCCTCCATCTCTTCATCCAAAGGAACAGCGTTACCAGGCCCCATAAGTGATATCCGATGTTGATCCGCCTCTCCATATGATCGCGGATCAGCGTCGAGATTGCATTAGCGTCGAAGATTCCCGTCGCCGCCACCGCTTGTGGCGTGAGCGTGTCGTGCACCAGGCCGCGCAGCGCGCCCCGGAACCAGTCGTGCGTCGGAATGTCGAACCCGGTCTTCTTGCGCGTCAGCACGCACTCCGGCAGTTTGCCCCGCATCAACTCCTTCAGCAGGAACTTCTGCTTGAACCCGCGGATCTTCAGGTTCGACGGCAAGCCGGCCGCGAACTCCACGATCCGGTGATCCAGGAACGGCGGACGCACCTCTAGCGAGTGCGCCATGCTCATGCGGTCGGTTTTATATAGGATGTCGTCCGGCAGGTAGAAGTTCTGGTCCACTGCCAGGTACCGCGCCAACACGTCCCGCGGCAGATCCAGCCGCTCCACCAGTTCCCTTAGCCCGTTGCCGTTTGCCCCCGGACGGATCTGCTGCCGCTGCTCATTGGAGAAAGTCCCGTTCCAGAAGAAGTGCGCTTCGTCGGCCGGAAGCAGCGTGCCCTCGATCCACCGCTTGAGCTTGTACTCGAGACTGATCTTATCGTCCGATACCGGAACATACCGGTCCAGCGCGCCCAGCGCCAGCCGCCGCAGCCCATTGGGTACCATCCGGAACGGTCGCGCCATCCGGTCCGCCACATAAGTAAGGTAGCCGCCGAACAACTCGTCCGCGCCTTCGCCCGATAGCGCCACCGTCACGTGCCGCCGGCTCATGCGCGAGAGGTACCACACCGGTAGCGCGCCGGCGTCCGCGCTCGGCTCGTCCGAGTAGTACGCGAAGTCCTCGATCGCGCTCTGCAACTCCACTTCCGGGTTCAAATCGAACTCGTGGTGGTCCGTACCGTACACCTCCGCGATCTCGCGGAAATACCGGCTCTCGTCGAAGCTCCGCCCGTGGAACGAAACCGAAAACGTCTTCAGACGCTTGCCGCTTTCCGTCGCCGCGTAGTGCAGCACTGTCGAAGAATCTACGCCGCCAGACGACCACACCCCCAGCGGCACGTCGGACACCAGGTGCTCGCGCACGGCGTCGCGCAACAGTGCGTCCAACTCTTCTTTCGCATCGCCCAGTGACAGCCGGCGCTGTTCCCGATTGAGCCGCCACCAGGCTTCGATGCGCGTCCGCCCGTTGCACCATTCCAGGAAATGCCCCGGGGGGAGTTTCCGGATGCCGTCGATCAGCGTCCGGTCGCCCGGAACATAGTTCACCGAGAGATACCGGTCCAGCGCCGCGATGTCCATGCGCCGCGGTACCGAGGGATGCTCCAGGATCGCTTTCAACTCCGATCCGAAATACAGGTCTTCGCCGTTGCGGTAGTAGTACAGCGGCTTGATGCCCATGCGGTCGCGCGCCAAAACCAGACGCCGCCCGGACTCCTGCCACAGCGCCACCCCGAACATGCCCCGCATCTTCGCAAAGCAGTCCGTGTCCCATTGTTCAAAGGCGTGGAGCAAGGTTTCGGTATCGCAGGTCGATTCGAAGCGGTGGCCCAGGCTTTCCAGTTCCCGCCTGACTTCCAGGTGATTGTAGATCTCCCCGTTGAACGCAATGACCGTGTTCCCGCTCGGGCTCACGATCGGCTGATCGCCGCCCGCCAGGTCGATGATCTTCAGCCGAACGGCGCATAGCGTTGCGACGGAACCTTCATGAATACCCTGCTGATCGGGTCCGCGGTGCGCCAGTGCTTCGATGATCCGGGGCCCAACTCCCCGGCCAACGTTGGTTCTTAGATGAGTAAATCCAGCAATGCCACACATTTCCGACTAAATCCCCGTTCCCGTTTCGGGAACCTGCGGCGCTGTCTCGTCTCCGTTACGATTTGTAAGGAATATACCACATTGCAGACCTGTTTCGCTGTCGGCGAATGCAACTACACCTGTGCCGCAGATTCACGCCAAATTTGTCTTAAAGTCTGCTAAACCTTTACCACCGTTTCGCCGTCTAATTGGCGAGACACTAGCATGGTTCCGCGTGTGTGCAAGTACGCGGCGGCACTCCCGCTGTTGCTGATCGCCGCCTGTAACCGAAGCGCCCCGCCGGTCACCCACGCGGCCGCTAAATTACCCGAACCTTCCCTCCCAGCCAAACGGGAGGTGCGGGTCACCGGGCTGATTCAGGCCGTCCGCGCCACCAAGGTCCTCGTACCCCAAATCTGGGGCCAGGGCGGACCCATGACCTTGACCCGGCTGATCCCCAACGGCTCGCGCGTCCAGGAGGGCGACCTCATCGCCGTCTTCGACAGCACCCAGCAAGTGGACAACGCCCGCGACGCACAGGCCAAGTATGACGACCTCGTTCACCAGGTGGAGCAGAAGGTCGCCCAGAACCGCGCCGACGCGGAAAAACGCGTGGCCGACCTGCGCCAGGCCGAGGCTGACCTGGCCAAGGCCGAAATCGAACTTAAGAAAGGTCCCGTGCTGGCGGAAATCGACCGGCTCAAGGCCGAGGCGCGCGCCACCAACTCCCGCGCCCACCTGGTCAGCCTCAAGCGCTCCCAGGCCGCACACGATCGCGCCGACGCCGCCGCGCTGCGCATTCTCGAACTGCAGCGCGACCGCCAGAAGGTCGCCCTCGACCGCACGCAGAACAACATCGCCAAGCTCGAAATCCACGCCACGCTCTCCGGCGTGGTCGCCTACCAGAATCTCTACCGCAATAACTCCATGGGACACGCCCAGGAGGGTGACCAATTGTACCAGGGGCAACCCCTGGTCAGCATCTTCGATCCCAGCGCCATGGAGGTGCGCTGCGCGGTGGGCGAGCCAGACGATGCCGCGCTCGCGCCCGGCTCCAGGGCCACGGTGTTCCTCGACGCCTACCCGGACCTCAAGATCCCGGCCCGTTTCGAATCCGCCAGTCCGGTGGCCTCCAGCGCCCTGGGCAGCCCGATCAAGACCTTCACCGCCATTTTCAAGCTCGACGCCACCGATCCGCACCTGATGCCCGACCTCTCCGCGGCCGTGGTGATCGAACCCGCCAAAGGCGGCGCGCAATGATCCGCCGCTGGCTGACCGCGCTCTTCGTCCTCGCGCTGGTCGGCGCCGCCTCCGCCGGCATCTACCGCTACCGGCAATCGCTCACCGCGACGAACTACCCGATGGCGCCGGCGCGGCAGGGCGATTTCCTGGTCATCGTCCGCTGCCGCGGCGAACTCAAGGCCGAACGCAGCGTCGGCGTCTACGCGCCGCGCGTCCCCGACCTGCGCATCGCCTGGCTGGCTCCCGGCGGCGAGCCCGTTAAGAAGGACGCCCCCATCGTCAAATTCGATTCCTCCACCGCGCAACAGCAGCTTCAGCAGAAGGACGCCGCCCTCAAACAGGCCCAGGCCACGCTCGACCAGGCCGTGGCCCAGGCGCGCATCACCGCCGAGCAGGATGCCAGCGACCTGGCCGACGCCCGCTTCACCGTCGAACGCGCCCGCCTTGAAGTCGCCAAGCAGGAGATCGTCAGCCGCCTGCAAGGCGAAGCCGCGCAAGTGGACCTCACCATCGCCGCGCAGAAGCTCAAGGTCCAGGAGGCCACCGTCGCCCTCCACGCCACCGCCGACAAATCGAAGATCGCCTCCCTCACCCGTCTGCGCGACCAGGCCCAGGCCGATGTAGAACTGACCCGCGCTCGTATCGCCCAGATGGAACTGCGCGCTCCCATCGACGGTATCCTGATCTTCGCGTCCAACTACTCGCAGGGCTGGGTCAACGCCAAACCCTTCAAAGTGGGTGACAACGTTTTCGCCGGCATGCAAATCGCCGACATGCCGGACCTTTCCACCCTCACCATGGACGCCAAGGTGGAAGAGATCGACCGCGGCCGCCTCCAGCCCGGCCAGACGGTGGTCGTGCGGGTGGATTCGCTCCCCGAACTGGCCATGAACGCCAAACTGGATAGCGTCTCCCTGATGGCCGAGACCACTTACGAATTTCCGCCCTCGCGCAACTTCCGCGGCTATGCCTCCCTCCCGCATCCCGACCCGCGGCTGCGTCCCGGCATGAACGGCGGCATGGACATCGTCACCCAGCGCATCCCCGGCGCCATCAGCATTCCTTCGAAGGCGCTGTTTACCCGCGCCGGCAAGCCGGTGGTCTACACGGCCTCGTCCGGCGGCTATCGCCCGCGGGAGGTGGAAGTGCTGGCGCGCAATCCCGACGAGGTTGCGGTCAAGGGCCTCGCCGCCGGCAGCATGGTCTCGCTGGTGGACATCGAAAAGACGGAGGCGAAGCAATGAGACCACGCACCATCCTGGCTTTCGCTGCTGTGGCCGCGGTTGTGGGCGCGCTCGCCTGGGGCGCGGTGCGCCTGGTGCGCGCCACCTCCACCACCAGCGCCCTGGAACTCCCCACCACCCGGGTCAAGCGCGGTGCCGTGAACCTCACGGTGGCGGCGCGCGGCGAACTGCAGGGCGGCAACTCCGAGATGCTTTCGGCGCCTATGATCGGCGGCGGCACCCTGGCTATCACCTCCCTGCGCGAGCCCGGCGAACTGGTGAACCCCGGGGACACAGTGGCGCAGTTCGATACCACCGAGCAGGAGTATCGCCTGAAGGAGGCCGAGGCCGACCTGGCCGAAGCCGAGCAGCAGGTGGTCAAGGCGCAGGCCGATTCCGAAGCCACCGAAGAGGAATCGCGCTGGGCCACGGTCAGCGCCGACAACGACGTGAAACTGGCGGAACTCGAGATCCGCCGCAACCCGCTGCTGGCCTCCATGGTGGCCAAACAGAACCTGATCGCGCTCGAAGCCGCGCGCAACCGCCAGCGGCAGGCGGCGCAGGACTATACCAACAAAAAGACCACCTCCGCCGCCGGCATCGCCATCCAGCTTGCTGCCGTGAATAAGGCGCGGGCCATGGCGGCCACCGCGCGCCGCAACATCGACAGCATGACCCTGAAGGCCAAGACCGGCGGCTACGTCAACGTCCAGCAGAACCAGAACCAGAACATGATGTACTGGGGCATGCAACTGCCGCCCTTCCAGGTAGGCGACACGGCGCGCGCCGGAATGGCTGTCGCGCAGATTCCGGACCTGAAGAACTGGGAGATCAGCGCCAGCGTCGGCGAACTCGACCGCGGGCACCTCAGTGCGGGCCAGCCGGTGAAGATCAAGGTGGTGGCCCTGGCCGGCCGCGAGTTCACCGGCAAGGTGAAGAATATCGGCGGCACGACCGGTCCGCCGTGGGACCGCCGCTTCGAATGCCGCATCACGCTCGACCATGCCGCTCCCGAGTTGCGCCCCGGCATGACCTCCAACATGGTGATCACGGTGGACGCCATGCGCGATGTACTCTGGATCCCTTCGCAGGCCCTGTTTGAAAGCGACGGCCGCACCTTTGTTTACGCGCGCGGGTCCGGCGGCTTCCTGCCGCACGACGTCAAGCTGGTGCAGCGCAGCGAAAGCCTGGCGGTGATCACCGGCATCGATGAAGGCGTGCTGGTGGCGCTCTCCAATCCCGACCAGCTCAACAAGGTCCCCGCGCGGCAGCAGAACGGGGCCATGAAGGCGCTCGCCAAATGATCCTCCTTTCGGATGTACTTCAGGCCGCGGCCAACCTGCGCGCGCAGAAAACGCGGACGCTGCTCACCGCGCTCGGCATCGTCTTCGGCGTGGGCAGCGTGATCGGGATGCTGGCCATCGGCAGCGGCGCGCGCGAGGAATCGCTGCGCTTCATCGAACAACTGGGCGTGCGCAACGTGCTGGTGGAGTCGCGCCCGGCCACCAGCCAGGAGGAGTTCCAGCAGCGCCGCCGCTCCTCGCCCGGACTTTCGGCGCGTGACGTGCGTATTCTGCGCGCCAATATCGAGACGCTGGAGACGCTCTCCGCGCGCAAGAGCCTGCATCCCGCGCGCGTACTCCCCAAGCCGGCGCGCGACCTTCCCGAACTCTACGGCGTGGAGCCATCGTATAGCGCGATCCACAGCCTGCACCTGGCCGAGGGCCGCTTCTTCGACGAGAGCGACGACGCGGCCAGCGCCACGGTGTGCGTGCTGGGCGAGAGCGCCAAGGTCAACCTCTTCGGCTACGGCCCGGCGGTGGGCAAGTTCGTCAAGGTGAACGACACGTGGCTAGAAGTGACCGGCGTCCTCGCCGAGCAGGTCATGGCCGGATCGACCAACTCCGGCGCCAGCATGCTGGACGTGAACAACATCGTCTACACTCCGTTGAACACTCTCCAATACCGCTTCTGGGACCAGGGGCAGGGAATGAAGGACGAACTCGACGGGATCGACCTGCGGCTGAACGCGAACGCCGACAGCATCGAGACGGCGAAGGTAGTTACTGCGGTGTTGAACTCGACGCACCACAGCATGCAGGACTTCACGGTGACGATTCCGGCGGCGCTTTTGGCGCAGCAGCAGCGGACGCAGACGATCTTTACTTACGTGATGGTGGCGATCGCGGCGATTTCCCTGCTGGTGGGCGGGATCGGGATCATGAACATCGTGCTGGCGACGGTGCTGGAGCGGACGCGCGAGATCGGGATCCGCCGTTCGATCGGCGCGCGCCGCTGGGACATCGTGCGGCAGTTTCTGACGGAGAGCGTGCTGATCTCGGTGGGCGGCGGTCTGCTGGGGATTGCGTTCGGCTTCTTCCTGGCGTGGCTGATCGCGCGCACGGCGGAGTGGAAGACGATCGTGACGACTTCGAGCGTGGTGATCGCGTTCGGCGTATCGGTGGCGGTTGGGGTGATCTTCGGGATCTACCCGGCGATGAAGGCGTCGCGGATCAATCCGATCGATGCGCTGAGGTATGAGTAAAGCCGTTAGGTTGCCGGGATAGGCGGCGTCATCGCCACCGTCCTCCTGGAACCACCGGCGCCGGGATCCCCTTGCCGATCCACGCCGCGGTCAGGGTATGCCCCCACGTCAAGGTTTCGGGTTTGGCGCGCCCGGAGAGACTCGAACTCCCGACCTACTGGTTCGAAGCCAGCCGCTCTATCCACCTGAGCTACGGGCGCGCATCGTGGAGCCTAGGTCCAGTGTGGTGCAATTTCGTGCCGCACGCAACTGAGCGCTACTGCTCCGCCACCACCGGATTCGCCAGGGTTCCGATGCCTTCCACCGTGACCGCGACCTCGTCGCCCGGACGCAGCCAGCGCGGCGGCTTGCGCGCAAAGCCCACCCCCGATGGAGTTCCGGTGGAGATGATGTCGCCCGGCTCGAGCGTGAATACGCTCGAAAGATACGCGATCAGCTTCGGCACTCCGAAGATCAGGTTGCTGGTGTTGGAGTCCTGCAATTTCTCCCCGTTGATCGTGAGCGAAATGCGCAGGTTGTGCGGATCCTCGATTTCGTCGGCGGTGACCACGCACGGCCCCATGGGGCAGAAGGTGTCGAAGGTCTTGCCCATCATCCACTGGCTGGTGGCCATCTGGAAATCGCGCGCACTCACGTCGTTGACGATGGTGTAGCCGAACACGTGATCCCGCCACTGCGATTCCGCGATGTGGCGTCCGCCCTTGCCGATCACCACCGCGAACTCGGCTTCGTAATCGGGCTTCTGCGAATTCTTCGGCAGCACGATCGGCGCGCCGGGGCCGATCACGCTGGTGGAGTACTTGGAGAACACCGTCGGCACCTCGGGGATCGCCATTTTCGATTCCTCGGCGTGATCGCGGTAGTTCAGCCCGATGCAGACGATTTTGTGCGGCCGCGGAATCGGCGCCGCCAGCGTTGCGTGGCGCGGGTTGTGGCGGTCGCTTCCCGGCGGGGCATAGACCCAGCGGCGCACGCGATCGATAGCGTCCTCGCCGCCGGCAATCACCGAGAGCAGGGTCTCAAAGCCCGCTCCGCGCAGTCCGATGATCTCGCCTTCGGCGATGAGTGCCGGCTCGGTATAACCTTCTCTCTGCAGGGTTACAAATTGCACTGTAATCTCCGTTCGACAACTTGGGCGTTGTATATTTGAGTTTAACCCCAATGAATGCACTCGAAGCGTTTTCCCTGAAGAATCGTGTGGCCGTAGTATTGGGCGGGACCAGCGGGATCGGGCAGGCCGTAGCGCGCGGATTTGCGCAGGCCGGCGCGACCACCATCGCTACCAGCCGCGACCAGGACCGCGTCAACCAGATGGCCGATGAGTTCGAGGCCATGGGCACCAAAACCCTGCGCGTCACCAGCGACGTGCAGGACCGCGCCAGCCTCCAGCGGGTCTGCGACGAAACCGTGGCCGCCTTCGGGAAGGTGGACGTACTGATGGTGGCCTCGGGCGCGCTCAAGAAAGTCCCCACGGTGGATCTCACGGAAGACGATTGGGACCGCGTGCTCGATATCAACTTGAGCGGCACCTTCCGCGCCAATCAGATCTTCGGCCGACAGATGATCCGCCAGAAGCGCGGGTCGATCATCAATACCTGCTCGATGACCACGTTCGTCAGCTTCGCCGAGGTCGCGGTGTACGCGGCGAGCAAGGCGGGCGTACACATGCTGACTAAGTCGCTGGCCTGCGAGTGGGCCACGCAGGGCGTGCGCGTGAACGCGATCGCGCCGGGCGTGTTCCGCACGCCGCTCAATACCAAGGCGCTGGACATTCCCGAACGCTATTCGGCGATTGTCGGGCGCACCCCGATGGGGCGCGTCGGACAGGTGGACGAACTGCAGGGCGCGGCGATCTTCCTGGCCAGCGATGCCGCCGCCTTCGTTACCGGCCAGACCATCCCGGTGGACGGCGGTTTCCTCGCCAAAGGCATCTAGCGCGCGCGGCGTGCCGTTCCCGTGTTCGGGGCCCTGCGCTGGGGTCCGCGGGATGTGCCGGCCCGGCGGCGGGTGCCGTAACATAGTTCTCAGGTGAAACTCCTTTCCGGAATGTTGCTCGCGGCGGGCGTGTTGTGCGCGCAGGGCCAGCCCTTCCGTCACCTGCCGAAACTGATCGGACAGGACCAGGCGCGCATCTGGACCAGCCCGCTGCACACGTCAAGGCGCGACCTCAAGTGGTGGGTGCTGTTCGGCGGCGCGACCGGCGCGCTAATCGCCGCCGACCGCCACATCTCCGCCGGCCTGCCCAACACCGCGGGACAGGTGTCGGCCGGTACGTGGGTTTCGCGCTTCGGCGCGGCCTACACGCTGATTCCCCTCACCGCCGGCGCGTGCGTGGCGGGCGTCCTGAGGCACGACGACCCTCTGCGTGATACCGGAATGCTCGCCGCAGAGTCGCTCATCGACGCGAACCTGGTGTCGGAGGCCATCAAACTCGCGGCGGACCGGCAGCGTCCGCTCGAAGGCGCGGGCGGCGGACACTTCGAAGCCGGACCCAGCCGCTGGAGCGCCGGTTTTCCCTCGGGGCACGCCATCAGCACGTGGGCGCTGGCCAGCGTGATCGCGCACCAATATCCCCGGACCTGGGTGAAAGTGGCGGCTTACGGCGCCGCCGCGGCGGTGTCGCTGGCCCGCGTGGGAGCGCGGCGGCACTTCCCGGGGGACGTCATGGCCGGGGCCGCCATGGGCTGGTTTATTGGTGATTTTGTGTACATTCATCGTGCCCGCGCGGGTCTGCCCTAGCCCGGATGAGGCATGGGCAAGGGGCTCGTCACGCAAGGTCTACCTCACAGATTTGACATGACTTGCTCTCAATACATATGATGAAACTTCACTCATCTATGAGGCGCAATCTTCCGGCGCCGGTTCACGTCTGTACGGAATTGGGACACCACCATGATTAAAGTAGAAGGTCTCACCAAGCGATACGCGCGTACGGTCGCTGTCAACGACATCTCATTCGAAGTCGAAAAGGGGCAGATTGTGGGCTTCCTGGGCCCGAACGGGGCGGGGAAGACCACCACGATGCGCATCCTGACGGGCTTCCTGCCGGCAACACAGGGCAAGGCAAGCGTCGCGGGATTCGACGTGCACGAAAGCCCAATGGAGGTGAAGAAGCGCATCGGCTACCTGCCGGAGACGCCTCCCCTCTACCCGGAAATGGAGGTCAGCGAGTACCTCGAGTACGCCGGGCAGTTGAAGGGTATCACCACGGGCGACATCAAGCGGCGGACGGACGATGCCATCGGACGCTGCTCGCTCGGCGAGGTGCGCTCGAAACTGATCGGCAAGCTGTCGAAAGGCTACCGGCAGCGCGTCGGGATCGCGCAGGCGATCATCCATAACCCCGACGTGCTGATTCTCGACGAACCTACCAGCGGGCTCGATCCCAAGCAGATCATCGAAATCCGCGAACTGCTGCGCGCGCTGTCAGGCGAGCACACCATCATCCTCAGCACGCACATCCTGAGCGAAGTGGAGCACTCCTGCGAGCGCGTCATCATCATCAGCCAGGGCAAGCTGGTGGCGCAGGATTCGGTGGCCAACCTGACGAACCGTTTGCGCGGCAGCGAAGCGGTTGCGCTCGAAGTGGCGCCGGTCGAAGGACGGCCCGCGGCGACGGAGGTGCAGCAGCGCCTCGAGCAGGTGAGCGGAGTGAGCCGCGTGATGATGAAGGACGCGCGCGACGGCCGGCTGGTGTTCGAAGTGGAGAGCCTGCAGGGCAGGCAGATCCGCTCGGAACTGGCGCGCACGGTGGTCAACGCCGGATGGAATCTGAACGAACTGCGCCCGGTGGGACTCTCCCTGGAGGACATCTTCCTGCAACTAACCGGCGCCGAACAGAAGGACGAGCAGGAAGGAGGCAAGAAGTGACACACATTCTGCTGATCTGTAAGAAGGAACTCAAGAGTTATTTCGCCTCGCCGATCGCGTATCTGCTGATGGCGTTTTTCGGGCTGCTGTTCGGGTTTGCGTTCTACACGGCGACGCGCGATTTCGTGCGTTTCAGCTTCCAGTCCCAGATGATGGGGCAGGCGCAGCCCATGAACGTGAATGAGCAGATCATCCGCCCCCTGCTCGGCTTCGCCTCCACAATCGCGCTGTTCCTGGTGCCCATGATCACCATGCGGCTGATCGCCGAGGAAAAGCGCACCGGAACGATCGAGCTGCTGATGACCTCGCCGGTAAAGGATTACGAGATCATCATCGGCAAGTGGTTCGGAGCCATCGTGCTGTACGCCTGCATCCTGGGCATGTCGATGATCAACATCGCGATGCTGTTCCTGTGGGGCAAGCCGGATCTGAAGCCGGTGCTGATCGGGTATCTGGGGCTGCTGTTGCAGGGCGGCTGCCTGCTGGCCATCGGGACGTTTATTTCCACCACGACGAAAAACCAGATCATCGCCGGCGGCGTGACTTTCTTCGTCTGCCTGCTGTTCTGGCTGTTGAGCTGGTTCACGGCGTTCGACTCGGGCGTGGTAAGTCAGGTGATCAACTATCTGTCGATCGTGACCCATATGGACAATTTCCAGAAGGGCGTCCTGGATTCGAAGGACGTGGTGTTCTACTTGTCGATGATCTTCTTCTCCCTGTTCATGACTTCGCGGGCGATGGATTCGCTGAGGTGGAGGGCGTAAGATGGCCAACATTTTGAAATCGCGGCAGGCGAAATACGGCGCTTACGCCGGCGCGTACATCGTGGTGATTCTGGCGGTGCTGGTGGCGGTGAACTTCCTGGCCAACCGGTATTCGAAGGCGTACGATTCCACCGCCAACAAGCAGTTCAGCCTCTCCGACCAGACCGATAAGGTGGTCAAGAACCTGAAGAACGACGTCCAGATCACCTACTTCGACGACACCTCGCGATTCCCGCAGGCGCGCGACCTGCTGGACCGCTACTCGGCGCTCTCGCCGAAGCTCTCTGTGCGGTACGTGGATCCCGTTAAGAAGCCGCAGCAGGCCAAGGCCGACGGCTACCGCCGCGACCTGACCATTCTGATTTCGAGCAACGGACGGCAGGAAGAGGCCAAGAGCCTGACCGAGGAAGAGGTCACCGGCGCGCTGATCCGCTCGCAGAAGACCGGGCAGCGCAACGTCTGCTTCGTCAATGCGGCCGGCGAAAAGAGCATCGATGACGAAGCCGCCGGCGGCTTCTCGATGATGAAGCAACTGCTGGAGCGCGACAATTACAAGACCCGCACGGTCAACCTCCGGCCCGGCGCGCCGGAAGCCGGAAAGACCGTGGCCATCGGGCAGGCGCCGGTGGAAGGGCCGGTGCAGGTTCCCTCGGACTGCCTCGCGCTGGTGGTGGGTGGTCCGCAGTTGGATTATCCGCAGCCGGTGGTGGACGCGCTCCAGAAGTACGTGGAAGGCGGCGGCCACGCCATGTTCATGCTGGATACTCCCATGAAGCTCGGTCGCGACAATGCGGCGGGTGAGAACGCGGCGCTATTAAAGGTGCTGGCCGATTGGGGCGTCACGGCGAACAAGGACCTGGTGCTGGACCTGAGCGGCATCGGCGGCATGTTCGGCGCCGGACCGGAGATCCCGATCATCCTGCAGTACGAATCGGACCCGATCACGCAGCCGCTGCAGCGCGTCCCCACGGCGTTCCCGCTGACCCGTTCGCTGGAGGTCAAATCTCCGGCCAAGGGTACGGCCGAAAAGCTGATCGCGACCACCGAAGATTCGGTGGCGGTGGATAAAATCGGAGCGGGCGGACAGGTGGATCCCAAAACCGGTAAGAAGGGCCCGCTGATCCTCGCGGCCAAGGGCACCACCGGGGGATCGCCCGCCGGCCGCTGGGTGGTCACGGGCACGTCGGGCTGGGCGGAGAATCGCGCGCTCGGTTCCCGCACGCTCGGCAACCGCGACCTGTTCATGAACATGATCAACTGGCTCACGGCGGACGAAGACCTGATCAGTATCCGTCCCAAGGCCGCGGAAGACCGTCCCCTGACCATGACGGCGCAGAAGCTGAACACGGTATTCTTCCTGAGCGTGATCATTTTCCCGCTGGGCATCGTAGGCCTGGGCCTGGCTACCTGGTGGAAGAGGAGATAGCAGATGAAGCCGAAGGGACTGTTGATTGCGGTTGTTCTTTTGGCTGTCTTCGGCGGGCTCTCGATCTGGGTGTATAAGCACCCCGCTTCCAGCGACACCAAGACCGCCGACGGAAGCGCCACCAAGCTGCTGACCATCCCCGACGATCAGTTTCAGGAGATCAAAATCGTCAAGCTGACCGGCGAGACCATCGACCTCAAGAAGCAGAACGGCAAATGGCGCATGGTGGCGCCGAAGGACCTGCCGGCGGACCAGGATACGGTGGGCTCGATGCAGAGCACGCTGGCCGCCCTCTCCGCCGATAAGCTGATCGAAGCCAACGCGACCGACCTGAAGGGCTATGGCCTGGCCGCTCCCACGCTGGATGTGACAGTTCTGCGCAAGGACGGCAAGACCGATCGCATTCTCATCGGCGACGATACCCCCACCGGGTCCGGCGCCTACGCCAAACTGCCCAACGATCCGCGCGTGTTTACGGTGAGCAGTTTCACCAAGACCTCGCTCGATAAACTGCCCGGCGACCTGCGCGATAAGCGCCTGCTCACCTTCGACGGGGACAAGCTCTCGCGCGTCGAACTGGCGGCCAAGGGGCAGACCATCGAATTCGGCAAGAACGCGCAGGGCGAGTGGACCATCGTCAAGCCGCGTCCCCTGCGCGCCGACGGCTCCGCCGTGGACGCGCTGGTCTCCAAGCTGAAGGACGCCAAGATGGACCTGGGCAACCCCAGCGAAGACGCGGCCGCGAAGTTCGCCGGCGCGGCGCGCGTGGCCGTGGTCACGGTGACCGACGAAAGCGGCAACCAGACGCTGGAGGTGCGCCGAGACCAGGAGAAGAACGTCTACGCCAAGAGCACCGCGGTGGACGGCGTCTACAAGGCCAACGTGGACCTGGGCGATGCCGTCGATAAGGGGCTGGACGATTTCCGCAACAAGAAGTTGTTCGACTTCGGCTTCAGCGATCCGAGCAAGGTGGAGCTGAAGGGCGTCACCTACACCAAGGATGGCGATAAGTGGAAGTCCTCCGGCAAGGCCATGGACAACACCAGCGTGCAGAACCTGATCGACAAACTGCGCGACCTCACGGCCACGAAGTTCGCGGAGAAGGGCGGCGGGGAGCCGGTTTTCGAGGCGACCGTGACCTCCAACAGCGGCAAGCGGGTGGAAAAAGTGACCATCAGCAAGCAGGGGACCCAGTATTTCGCGCAACGCGAGAACGAGCCGAGCATCTATGAACTGGACGGCAAGGCTGTGGACGACCTCCGGAAAGCGGCGCAGGACGTAAAAGAAGCTCCTGCCGAACCGCCGAAGAAGAAGTGACACCAGGGGCGGGCCCCTTGAGGGTCCGCCCCGTTTATGAACGGCTTACTGACAGACCTCTACGAGCTGACCATGGCCGCCGGCTACTTCGCAGCCGGCAAGTCGGACCAGGTCGCGACCTTCGAGTTCGGCATCCGGCGCCTGCCGGCGCATCGCAACTACGTGGTGGCCGCCGGGCTGCCGCAGGTGGTGGATTACCTGCTGAATCTGCGGTTCGGCGAGGAGGAGATCGCCTATCTGCGCTCGCTGCCGCAGTTCGCGTCCGCGGGGAGCGCGTTTTTCGATTACCTGCGGGGCTTCCGGTTCACCGGCGATCTGTTCGCGGTGCCGGAGGGCACCGTGTTGTTCGAAGGCGAACCGCTTTTGACCGTGCGCGCGCCCGTCATCGAGGCGCAACTTCCCGAGACTTACCTGTTGAGCGCGGTCACCTTCCAGACGCTGGTGGCGGCCAAGGCGGCGCGCTGCGTCACGGCGGCCGAAGGGCGCTCGGTGATCGAATTCGGCACCCGCCGGGCACACACGCCCGAAGCTGGCACCCTGGGCGGGCGAGCCGCCTACATCGGCGGCTGCGCGGGGACCAGCAACACGCTCACCGGTTTCCGCTACGGCGTCCCGGTGATGGGTACGGCGGCCCACTCCTGGGTGATGAGCTTCTCCTGCGAGGTGGACTCGTTCCGCAAGTTGCAGGCCCTGCTCGGCGCCAACACGGTGCATCTCATCGATACCTATGACACGCTCGAAGGCGCGCGCCGCGCGGTGAAGGTCGGCGGACCGATGTGGGGCGTGCGCATCGACAGCGGCGATTTCCTGGCGCTTTCGCGGGCCGTGCGCGGCATCCTGGACGAGGGCGGACTCCGCGAGGCGAAGATCATGGTGAGCGGCGACCTCGACGAGTACCGCATCCGCGACCTGCTGCGCGCCGGGGCGCCCATCGACGCCTTCGGCGTGGGCACGCAACTGGCGACCAGCGCGGATGCACCCAACATGGGGGCCATTTACAAGATGGTGGAAGTGGAGATCTGCGGCATCAAGCGCTTCACCGCCAAGTACAGCGAGGACAAGATCTCCTATCCCGGCGCCAAGCAGGTGTTCCGCGACAAGCACCGCGACGTGATCGCGCGCAGCGGCGAGTGCGGCTCGGGAGAAGCGCTGCTGCGTCCCGTGATGCTGGGCGGGCACTTGATCGAGCCACTGCCGGATCTGGAGCAGGCCAGGAGGCGGGCGGCGGAATCCATCGCGTGGCTGCCCGAGCGGCTGCGCGAACTCGAGGCCGCCGGCGAACCCTGGCCCGTGATCCACAGCCGCGAACTGCGCGCCCTCACCGAGCAGACGCGCGCCAACAGACCGCGATGACCACGGTATTCTTCGATATCGATACGCAGGTGGATTTCCTCTATCCCGCCGGGGCGCTGTACGTGCCGGGCGCGGAACGCGTGGTGCCGGCCATCGCGCGGCTCAACCGCCACGCGGCCGCGCACGGCATCGCGGTAGTCTCTACCGTGGACGCGCACGCGGAGAACGATTCCGAGTTCGCCGTGTGGCCGCATCACTGCATCGCCGGCACCCTCGGCCAGCGCAAGGCGGAGGCCACGCTGCTCGATGGGCGGGTGGCAGTGCCGAATCGCGAGTGCGCGCTGGCCCTCGCCGGCGCTCGGCAGGTCGTACTCGAGAAACAGCACGTGGACATGTTCACCGCGGTGAACCTGGGGCGCGTACTCGCGGAACTGGGCGCTGAGGAATGCGTGGTCTACGGAGTTGTTACCGAGGTCTGCGTGCGGCACGCCGCGCTGGGACTGCTCCGGACGGGGCGGCGCGTGACCGTGGTCACGGATGCGATTGAGACGCTGCGGGCGGAGAACGGCGGGCGCGCGCTCGATGAAATCCTCGCCGCGGGCGGAAAGCTCGCGCGCGTGTCGGAGATCGCCGCGTAACCATGCGCTACATCGAGTGCGGCGGAGCCGGCGGACCCGAGGTGATGCACATCGCCGAAGCCCCGGTACCCGCGCCGGGCGCGCGCGACGTGGTGATCCGGGTGGAAGCGGCGGGTGTGAACCGCCCCGACCTGCTGCAGCGCGCGGGCAAGTATCCGCCGCCGCCGGGTGCTTCGCCGGTGCTGGGCCTGGAAGTCGCCGGAACGGTCGCGGCGGCGGGCGCGGAATCGGGCTGGCGCGAAGGCGACAAGGTGTGTGCGCTCGCTCCCGGCGGCGGCTACGCGGAGTATTGCCTCGTGCCGGCTCCGCAGTGCCTGCCCGTGCCGCGCGGGCTCTCCATGGTGGAAGCCGCCGGCATCCCCGAGACGTTCTTCACGGTCTGGGCCAATCTGTTTCAGATCGGCCGGCTGCGGGCGGACGACCGCGTGCTGGTGCACGGCGGAGCCAGCGGCATCGGCACCACCGCGATTCAACTGGCGCGCGCGTTCGGCGCGAAGGTGTGGGTCACGGCGGGTACTTTGGCCAAGTGCCGCTTCTGCGAAGAACTAGTCTCCTGTCCTGGTTAATTCTTTACAACGTCTAACCTTGTCGAGAATGACG
>JAFDVU010000088.1 GCA_018268835.1 Acidobacteriota bacterium
ATCGCGATGCTGGTGCTGGTCGGCGCGCTCTTCGCCGCCGGCATCCATCACCCCTACGCGCTGATCAGCTTCGGCTTCTGCCTGTTCGTCGCGCTCACCGTGATCTTTGAGTTCTACAAAGGCGCCACTTCCATCGCCTCCAAGAATGAGATGAACCTGCTGCGCGCCACCATCGAACTCACCCACCGCAATACCCGGCGTTACGGCGGGTACCTGGTCCACATGGGCATCGTCCTCATGTTCATCGGGTTCACCGGCCACGCCTTCAACCAGAACGAGGTCAAGGAACTCAACCAGGGCGACAGCATGCGCGTCGGCCACTACACCCTCCGCATGGCCAACCTGGAACAGGGCGAAAACGACAACTACCAGTGGCACCGCGCCATCATGCAGGTCAGCAAGGATGGCGACGACCTCGGTACGCTCGAGCCCGAAAAGCGCTTCTACAAGGCCAGCCGCCAGGGCACCAGCGAAGTCGGCATCCGCCCGCGCCTCAACGAGGACCTCTACCTCAACTTCGGCGGGATGAGCGACGATAACCAGCGCGCCGTCATCCAGGCTTACGTCTTCCCGCTGGTGAGCTGGATCTGGATCGGAACCCTCGTCGTACTGGGCGGCACCCTGATCTGCCTCGTCCCCAGCAAGGTCAAACGACAATATGCCCGCACTCAGGTTGTGGGCGTCACAAAGACACATGCAGCGGTTGAAAAGTAGTTTTCTGCTCGTTCTCCTCGCCGCGGTCGCACTGGCCCAGACCGCCAGCGAAAAACCCAGTGTGGACGTGCGCCGCGTCGGCGCACGCCTCGCCTGCCAGTGCGGCTGCAAGGATTCGGTCGCCACGTGCAGTATGCTCGAATGCGGTTTCTCCAAGCCGGCCAAGGAGAAGATCGCCCAGATGCAGGCTGCCGGAATGGGCGACGACCAGATCATCCAGGCGTTCATCCGCGATTACGGCGCCGGCATTTACCTGGCGCCGCCCAACGCGCTCGGCTGGATCATCCCCTACGCCGCCGTCGCCGCCGGACTCGTCGTCATCTGGCTCTTCCTCAAGAAATACCGTCAACCCAAGCCGCTTGCCGAAATCGGCCCGGTGGAGGTCGACGACCCCGCGCTGGCCAAATACAAGGAGCAGATCGAGAAGGATCTCGCCAACCTGGAATGACACTGATAGCCCTTACCTGCGTCGTCGCGATCGCCGTTATCGCCTTCGTCCTCGGCGTTCGTGCCAAGGACCTCCCCGCCCCCGAACCCGTCTCCCCGTTCGCCCACCTCGACGAGCGCAAGGCCGCCATCTACGAAAACCTGCGCGACCTGCAGTTCGAATACCGCGTCGGCAAGCTGAGCGACCACGATTATCAGCAGACCAAGCAGGACCTGCAGAAGGAACTCGCCGGTGTGCTCGCCGAAGTCGACCGCATCCAGGGCGAACTCGGCATCAAGGCTCAGGCGCAGCCCGCCCCGCCCAAGGCCGCCAAAGCCGCCGCCGCCCGTTCCGACGCCAACACCTGCCCGCACTGCAACGCCCACTTCGACAAACCGCTTAAATTCTGCGGCGAGTGCGGCAAACCCATGAAGGCGGTCACCGCATGAAAGTTCTCGCGCTTCTCCTCGCCGCCCTCCCCGCCTTCGCCCAGATCGACGGCACCGTGATCAACCGCAGCACCGGCAAGCCTCAGGCCGGCGCCACCGTCGGGCTGTACACCATGGGCAACAAGGACGGCCTCGAACTCGTCGATCAGGCCAAAAGCGACGCCTCCGGCAAGTTCGCCATCAAACAAAACCTGCAGGGCCCGCTGCTCATCCGCACCGCGTTCGGCGGCATCACCTACAACCACATGCTGCCGCCCGGAACCCCCACCTCCGGCCTCGCGCTCGATGTCTACGACGCCAGCAAACAGCCCGGCGCCGCCAAGGTCGAAAAGCACATGATCCTCTTCGAGCCTTCCGGGGGACAGATGGCCGTCACCGAAACCTACCTGATGAAGAACGATGGCAAGACCGCGTGGTACGATCCCGACGGCGGCACCTTGAAGCTCTTCGTTCCGGCCAACGGATCCAAGCCCGAAGTGCGGGCCACCGCGCCCGGCGGAGCGCCCATCGGCGCCGCGGTCAACAAGACCGCCCGCCCGGACATCTGGTCCGTCGATTTCGCCGTCAAACCCGGCGACACGCGCTTCGATGTCACCTACACGGTGCCGTACAAAGAGGGTGAACCCTTCGCCGGGAAGATCGCCAGCAAGGACGACAACACGTACCTGATCGTGCCCAACGGCATCGACATCAAAGCCGAAGGCCTCAACGATCTCGGCAGCGAGCCCCGCACCCAGGCCCACATCTGGGGACTCACCGCCAATGCCTACAAAATCGCCCTCACCGGCAACGTCGCGCCCGCCGCGGCCGACTCCGGCTCCGGCGATTCCGGCTCCGACTCCGGCTCCGGCGATTCCGGCTCCGCCGACAGCGGCCCCAAGATCGAAGCCATCATGCCCCGCATCTACAAGACCGCGCCCTTCATCCTCGGCTGCGCCCTCGGCGTGCTCGCGCTCGGTCTCGCGCTGCTCTACCGCGCTTCCCCGGAGCGCGGCTCCCGATGAGTTCCGCCGCGGCCGTCAAGGTCGACGGCGTCTGGAAATTTTACGGCGATTACCCCGCGCTGCGCAACGTCAACCTCGTCGCCGAACCAGGCTCCTGCCTTGCGTTGATCGGTCGCAACGGCGCCGGCAAGACCACCCTGCTCCGCACCATCGCCGGCTTCTCGCGCGCAGGCAAGGGCAAAATCGAAATCTTCGGCGGCGCCACGCGCGATCCCGAAACGCGCCGCTCCATGGGCTTCATCGGCCACGGCATCAGCGTCTACGACGAGCTTTCCGCGCTCGAAAACCTGTTGCTTTACGGCCGCCTCTACCAGTTGCCCGATCCCAGGGCGAGCGCCCTGCACTGGCTCGAGCGCACCGGTCTGGACCGCGTCAAGCACGGCCTCGTGCGCGAATTCTCCCGCGGCATGCGCCAGCGCCTCGCCGTGGCCCGCGCCTTTCTTCACGAGCCGCGCGTGCTCCTGCTCGACGAGCCGTTCACGGCGCTCGACGACCGCGCAATCGCGGTCCTGCAAACGCTCCTCCGCGAAGCCCTCACCGGCGGCAAGACCATCGTCATGTCCACCCACCAGTTGCGCGAAGCCCTGGAGCTCGCCACGCACGTCGCGCTGCTCAACCGCGGCCAGGTGGCGTTCCACGGACCCTGCACCGCCGAGATGGTCGCCGATCCCGGCTGGGTCTACGCAAGATACGGGGAAGGCTAATGGGCTTTTTGCGTCTAATCGGAGTGGTCATGCTCAAAGACCTGCGCGCCGAGTTGCGCACCAAGGAAGCGGTCAACGCCTCGCTCTCCTTCGCGCTCGTCGTGCTGGTCCTGTTCAGCTTCGCCTTCGATCCCGATGAGGAGACCACCCGCGCCATCTCCGGCGGCCTGTTGTGGATCGTCTTCGCCTTCGCCGGTACGCTGCTGCTCAACCGCAGCTTCGCCCGCGAACTGCCCAACGATTGCCTCGATGCGCTCATCTCCGCGCCGATTCCCGGCTCGGCGCTGCTGCTCGGCAAGGCGCTGGCCAATTTCCTGCTCGTTCTCGCCGTCGAATTCATCGCGCTGCCTCTGTTCGGAATTTTTTATAACGTGCACTGGACCGCGCAGTGGCCCCAGTTGCTGCTCGTCATCCTGCTCGCCACCTGGGGCATGACCATTACCGGCACCATCTTCAGCGCGCTCACCGTCAACATCCGGCTGCGCGAAGTCATGCTGCCGATTCTAAATTTCCCGATCCTGATTCCGGCCCTGCTCGGCGCCATGCAACTGACTTCCGCGCTGGTCGCCGGCCAGCCCATCACGGAGGCCAATTCCTCCTGGCTGAAAATGTTAATCGGCTTCGACATCATGTACACCGCCGTCAGTGTCTTCCTGGTTGAAACGGTTCTAGTAGGGTAGGCCTCCGGCCTACCACTTGCTTGTTTATGGCCTTCTACCATCCACGCGGACTGCCGCACTGGGATCCTGAAGACGCTGCCATTTTCCTGACCTGGCGTCTCCACGGTTCCCTCCCCGCCCCCTCCCCGGAGTGGGATCGTCTTCCCGCCGGCAGGCAGTTCGTCGCGATAGATCGCTCCCTGGACCGCCTTGGTTCGGGCCCGCGGTACTTGGACAATCCCGCCGTGGCCGATCGTGTGGCATCGGCACTGCGGTTTGGCGCCCGGGAACTGCATCTCTACGAACTCTTTGCTTGGGCGATCATGCCCAACCACGTTCACATCCTCGTTAAACCCCAGGCGCCGCTGGCGCGCCTAACCCATGCGGTGAAGACCTATTCGGCGCGTGAGGCCAACCGCCTACTCGGCCGGACCGAACTGCCCTTCTGGCAGAAGGAGTCCTTCGACCGATGGGTGCGCGACGGCAAGGAATTTGACAACATCGTACGGTACATCGAAGGGAATCCGGTCAAAGCCGGTCTGGTGAGCAGTCCGCAAGAGTGGCCTTGGTCTAGTGCTCACAAGGTCGGCCAGGAGGCCGACGCTACAACTATATGAGAGACAAACTTCTGTACGCTCTGGGCATCTTCTCGATCGCCCTGCTCATCCGCAACATCTACGTGATCGCCGGTCTGCCCGAGGAGGCCAATCAGGGCGCGATCTTCAAGATCATCTTCTTCCACGTGCCCATGGCGGTGACCGCGCTCACCTGTTCGCTGGTCGCCTTCCTGGCCAGCATCCTCTTCCTGGCCACCAAGAACTTCGTCTGGGATGCCGCCGCCGTCGCCGTCACCGAGGTCGGACTCGCCTTCCTCGCCGGCAACCTGATCACCGGCTCCATCTGGGGCCGCATCATCTGGGGCATCTGGTGGACCTGGGACGCGCGCCTCACCAGCGCGCTGGTCTGCTGGCTGCTCTACGCCGGCTACCTCATGCTGCGCCGCGCCATCGAAGAACCCACCCAGCGCGCCACCTTCGCCGCCGTGTTCAGCATCTTCGCCTTCATCGACGTGCCCATCGTCATCTTCTCGATCAAGTGGTGGCGCACCCAGCATCCGCAGCCCGTCTTCTGGGCCGGCGGCAGTTTCCCCAAGGACTGGTCCGCCATCATGGGCTGGAACATGCTCGCCATCATGGCGCTGTGCGCGGTCATGACCGCCGTCCGCCTCCGCCAGGAAGACGCCCAGCGCGAAATCGATTCCCTGCGCCGCATGGCGCACGCCCTCTAACGGAGATTCTATGCAGCCATCAGCCGAAGATGTCGCCCGTGAAATCGCACGCCTCCAGCACAACTACCAGTTCCTCAGCTACGGCCTCATCGTCGCCTGGCTGGTGCTGGTGGTCTACGTCCTCATGATGGTGGCGCGCGAGCGCAAGCTCAAACGCGAAATCGCCAGCCTCAAAGCCATGCTCGAAGACCGGCACTAGCGGATTTGGCCGCGCCGCGCGGAGCAGCCCTCATAGCCGCAGCGTCCCGACCAGGTCCGCTACCCGCGCCACGTTCTCCCGCTCGAGGAACTCGCCGAGTTCGCGCGCGATGCGCTCCGGCGCCCGCGGATCCCAGAACGTGGCCGTCCCCACCTCGACCGCGCTCGCTCCCGCGATCAGGAACTCGGCCGCGTCTTCGCCGCTGGCAATCCCGCCCAGCCCGATCACCGGAATCCGCACCGCCCGCGCCGCCTGGCAGACGAAGCGCAGCGCCACCGGCTTGATCGCCGGCCCCGATAGCCCGCCGAAGCCCGCGCCGATCCGCGGCCGCCGCGTGCGCGCGTCGATCGCCAGCGCGATCATCGTGTTGATCAGCGACAGCCCGTCCGCGCCCGCTTCCTCCGCCGCCTTCGCCAGCGGCTCGATGGCGCTCACATTCGGCGACAGCTTCACGATCACCGGCCGCTTCGCCACCTGCTTCACCGCGCCCACCACCTCGCCCAGCAAGCCCGGGTCGCTCGAAAAGTAGATTCCCCCGTGCGCCGTGTTGGGACACGATACGTTCAGCTCGTACGCGGCAATCCCCTGGTGATCCTCCAGCACGCGGACCACTTCGGCGTAGTCCTCGATGCGGTAGCCGAACACATTGGCCAACACCGCCGTCTCCAGCCTGGCCAGCGCCGGCAGCTTCTCCTTCGCGAACGCCCGCACCCCGATGTTCTGCAGGCCGATCGAGTTGATCATCCCGGCTTCGGCCTCGTAGATCCGCGGCGCCGGATTCCCTTCGATCGGTTCGCGCGAGAGCCCCTTCACCACCAGGCCGCCGAGCCGGTTCAGATTCACCTGTTCGGCGAATTCCACTCCGTAGGCGAACGTGCCGCTGGCCGCGATCACCGGATTGCGCAGCCGGATCCCGCAGACCGTGGTCGCCAACTCGCTCATTCCGCCAGCGCCTCGCTCAACACCCGCCCCACGCTCGATGACGGCGCCGCCACCCCCATCAACCGCGCCAGCGTTGCCGCCACGTCCACCAGTTGCACCGGCCGGTCGATCACCCCGGTGCGGAACCACGGCCCGTAGAAACACAACGGCACTCGCGCATCGTAGTTGTAGAGCGACCCGTAGGAGATGCCGCGGCCCTGCCCGTAATCCTCCACGTATTCGGCGCGATAGGAGAGCATCACGTCGCCCGACCGCCGCGGATGGAAGCTGTTGCGATAGCGCTCGATCCAGCCGTCCCGCACGGAACAATCGCCATCGGCCGTGTAGAACCCGGCCACCGCGGGATGCTCCAGCGCCGCCCGCGCCGCCGCTTCGCGCACCGCGCGCGCATCCTTCGCCGCCGGATGATCCAGGTAGAGGAACGGGTACAGGTACCTCGCCACACGGCCCAGCCCGCCCGCTTGCAGCGCCTTGTCCACCGCCGCCGCCACCGATTCGCCGTTCACCGCCATACGCGCGCGGGCCGCGGCCGGCGGCGCCGGCGGCGCTCCGTGCGCTCCGGCCAGCACCAGGTTGAAGCCGCCCTCCCCTACCGCCGCGTCCAGCCTCTCCAGCAGGAACCGCATCTCCCGGTCCAGCGACAACGCCATCTCCCGCAGCAGCGGATCGTCGGCCCCCACCTCGTAGCCGAGCAGCGCGCTCGACCCGGCGACGATGGTCACCAGGTCCAGCGTGTCGCCCGTCCCCAGCCGCTCCTCCTCGATCAGCTTCGCCGCCAGAGAGATTTGCGTCTCCTGCGAAAACGGCGACGCGCGGTACAAGTCCATGAACTCGCTGGGATGGTCCGGATTGTAGGTCAAGGTGCGCAGGGCCGGCGCGCCGGGCCTCGCCGACGGTGACGACCACTTGGCGTTGCGGCGGTTCTCGATCGGATTCGTGGCGTTGAACTCCCGCAGCCAGTCCGGTGGATCGCCCAGCGTGGCGAACACGCCGTGCGGGCTGAGCCAGAACTGGCGGACGCCCGGCTCCGCTGCGAACAGCCCCGCCTGCCAGGAATCCAGCGCGACCACGTACGCCCGGGTGTGTGCCTTGGCCCGCGCCGCCTCCGCCGAAAACGTGCTCGCCAGCAGCATCTCGCTGGAGGCGCGCACCGGCGCCTTCGACGTACGGTCGTACCACGCGTCGGCGACGATGCCGTGCTGCGCCGGCCAGGCCCCGGTCGCCAATGTGGCCAGCGACGACGCCGGGAAGGTGCTGGCCAGGTTCCGGCAATCCGGGAACTGTACGCCGCGTGACAAAACGCGGCGGAGCCCGCCGGCGATCAAAACCGGCGAAATGGCTTCCAGCAGATCTGGTCGCAGTTGTTCTAAAACTACCAGTACCAATAGTTTAGGGCGATTCGCCGAGGTCCCCGCCCCTGCGGCGGCGAGACCACCCGCTGCCACGCGCATGAATTGTCGGCGGCAAATCCCCATAAAAAAAGAGTTTATCACCTGCTGCCAGGATGTTATAGTGTTACCTTACATATGGGGCATCGGGACTTTACCCCGAAGCGCCGGGGTTCTAAACCGCAGGCGAAAATGGACGACGACAAAGGCCTACTAGGACTTTCTGCGATCCGCCGCAACCGGGGGATCTCCCTGGAGCAGATCGCCGAATCGACCAAGATCAGTGTCCGTTCCCTGGAAGCAATCGAGCGCGGCGAATTCTCCAAGCTTCCGGGCGGCATCTACAACACCAGTTACATCCGCCAGTACGCCCGCGCCATCGACTACGACGAAAGCGCCATTCTGGCCGCTTACCAGAAAGATGTAGCGCGCCGCGCGGGCCCCACGCTCGCCGAGTCGCCGCGCCACAAGGATACCTACGGCGGCGGCTTCCGCGCGGTCGCCGGACTGCTCGGACTCTAAACCCCGCCGATTCCCCGCCCCGCCGGCGCCTACTGCCCCAGTTTCTCCGCCATCTTGGCCGCGAACTTCGCCACGTTGATGACTGTGCGCTCGTGCGTGCCTTCGCCGATCTTGCCCTTCTCATCGTGCGCTTCCACCCGGAAGGTGACGCGCCGCCCGTCCACTGCGATCACTTCCGCGGTGAACGTCACCGCCATGCCGATCGGCGCCGCCCCCAGGTGGGCCACATTCACGTGCGTGCCGACGGTATCGTAGCCTTCGCCCAACAGGGGCTTCACCACGTTGCGGCAGGTCCACTCCATCAGCCCGATCATGTGCGGAGTGGAGAGAACGCGCGCCCCCTCGTTGCCGAGGAAGCTGATCGCGTTCTCCGTGGTGACCAGGCGCGTTTCTTCGCCGCGCGTGCCGACCGGTATCTCCGCCATGGGCTACGCCGCCACCAGTCCGGCCAGTACGCCCCGCGTATAGCTGAAGGAGCACTGCATCCCGACCATCGGATCCTTGGCGTTGATTTCGTATTCCAGGTTGAAGCAGCCCTGGTACTTCATTTTGCGCAGTTGCTTGAGCAGCGCCGGGATGGGCAGCACGCCGTCACCCACGTCGCACTGGCTGTCCCGCACCTTGGCGTCGGCCAGATCCTTGAAGTGCATGTCGAAGAGCCGGTCACCCGCGTCGATCGCCATCTGCACGATGTTCTCCCCCGTGCGCGACGTGTGCCCGATGTCCATGCACAGCCCGCAGCGGTGATCCAGTCCGCGTACCACCGCCAGCACGCTTTCCACCGTGGGGAAATTCTTGTCCTCGGGTCCGTGATTGTGGATCGCGATGCGGATGTTGTACTCCTTCACCAGCGCTTCCACGTTCTTGATGTTCTGGTGCGTCGGCGCGCACACCATCATGGGAAGTCCGGCGTTTTTGGCGTACTCGAATTTCGGCCGCAACTCCTCCACGGTATTCGCCTTGGTCATGTCGACGTTGCCGCCGCTGGTCACCACCAGCCCGGCGGCGTCGAATTCCGCGCGCCCCTTCCTGAGTTCTTCCGGTGTATCGGTCTGCTTGAGGTGAACGTCCTTGATGCTGACGTATTTCACCTTCAGCTTCTTGAGCATCTCGATGGCCGTGGTGCGATCGAAATTGCGCAGCGAGTACGTCGCCACTCCCAGCTTGATGCCGCCCGGCTCGGGTTCGATCAGCGCCGATGCGCTCTCCACCCCTATGGCGCTCAGTCCCGCGATGCCGGCGGCCGCACCCAGAAATTTACGACGCGAAGTCACGATCTGCATGGACCCTTCTCCTTTTAAAAAATCCATTCTACTCCGCTTTGCAAACGTTTTGCGGCCGTAGTACCCGCCACGCTTCGGCTTAGCGATTCAGCGGCGGTTTGCGCTCCGGCGGCGCCGGTCTCGCCGGCGCGTCCGGTTTGGTCTCGCTCTGCGTCTGGGCTTGAATGTCGTGCTCCGCCGAGGTATCCGGAACAGTGCCGAAGTCGGGCGCCGGCGCCTCCTCGGTCCGGACCGGAACCGCCCTCTCGAGGTCCGCGAGGTATACTTCGCGGTACATCACCACCGCCGCCAGCAGCAAGCCGAGCACCAGGCCCACTCCCGCGAAGAATGGAAGCATGCGGCGGAAGTTCTGGATCGGCTGCCCGCAACTTGGGCAGCGTACCGCCTTCAGGGGCACCGCTTCGCGGCAGCGCGGGCACCTGTCGCCGGAGGGTTCCTCGGGTGGTCCGGGAGTATAGTCCTCTACGACGAATTCTTCCATGTCTCGTCCCATCATAGCGAAAGTAGCCCTTCCGCTAACCAAGTACAGTACTCATGGAACGTTCCGAAACTCGCCGAAATTTTGTGGAACCAACTACAGAATCCATTGAATAGCCCGCTGGTGTACGGACTGTTACGCTTTTCAATAGCTCGAATGGGCCAGTCAAAACGCTATTTCGAAAGCGGCGGCGATGTCTCGGTAGCCCAGGCGGCGATTCCCTCCCTCGCCGGCGTGGAATCCCGCTCGGAAACGACTGCGATTCCGCGCATCTATGCTCTGCTGCTGGTCGCCTTCCTGGTGCTTTCCCGCTGGTTCGTCGCCCCGGCTTACCTCTACTATTTCGATAGCGCCAATTTCGCCCTGGCCCTGGAGAACTTCAACCCCGCCCTGCACCAGCCACAGCCCCCGGGATACCCGCTGTTCGTCGCCCTCACGCGCCTGATCGATGTCGTACTGGACGATCCGCAGCAGATCATGCTGGTCGCCGGCCTCATCGGCGGCATCGCCGCCGTGCTGGTGCTGCTTTACCTGGGGACCCTGATGTTCGGCCGCGCCGCCGGAATTCTGGCTGCCGCCCTGCTCGCCAGCGACCCGGTCTTCTGGTTCGGCGGGGTCACCAACGAGGTTCGCATCTTCCTGGCCCTGGGGATGGCCGCCATCTGCCTGCTGGGATGGCGGGCGCTCACCGCGCCGGAGCGTCCCGGGCGCCTCTATGTGCTCTTCGCGGCGATCGGCATCGCGGCCGGATTCCGTCCCATCGAAACCTGGCTGCTGATGCCGCTGGCGTTATGGATCTGGTATCGCACCGGCCGCTCCGTTTCCCGCCTGCTGATCGCCCATGCCGCGCTGGCCGCCACCACGCTGCCCTGGCTGGCCGTTGTGGTCTGGAGTTCCGGCGGGCCCGCCGCCTTCTTTCACATCGTCAACGAGTACGCCAATTCGCAGTTCCACGACACCTCCGCGCTCTATGGCGCCCACCCCCCCGCCGCCTGGCACATGGCCCTGGAAGCGCTCGGCTGGACCGCGCTCGGCGCGCTGGTCTGGATCTGGGCCGTGCCCTTCGTGCGGCGCACTTCTCTCCGCGGCGGATGGCGTACGCCCGCCGCGTTCCTCGCGCTGGCCTTGCTCCCGCCGCTGGTCTTTTCCGCCGTGGTGCACGTCGGCGATCCCGACCAGACACTGGCCAGCGTGACCGTGCTCTCCCTGATCGGAGGCGCCCTGCTCTCCCGCCTGCTGGCCGGCTTCGACTCGTCACGCGTGTATGCCGCCGCCGCGCTGGTGGCCGTCGCCCATATATCGAGTTTCTACCGTCCGCCGTTCCACCTTGCCGAAGCCGCCAGTTACGGCGCGGTGCGCAACGTGGACCGGATGACCACCGCCGCCATCCGCGCCATCGATTCGCTCAAGCGCGATGGCCCGGTCACCATCGTCCACTACGGCTCCCCGGTCACCTTCCGGCAAGTCGAATACTACTTCTCTGACGATTACGTCGTCGCCCTCCCCGGCAGCCCGGTACAGCGGGCCCGAGGATCCACCTTCACCTATTTCCAGCACCGCTCCGTCGCGGTGCCTGCCGGCGCCGCCGGGAAGATCGGTCCCGGCACAAGGCGCCTGATCTGCCTTGTTCCCGGGAACACACCCGATGGGCTTCTCCCCGGATGGCATCGCTATGGCCCCGTATTTGTGCTCGACAAACCGCCACAATCAGAGGTGAATATAGGCGAATTTCGTCTGATTTGGTAAAGCCGGTAACTCTGTGCGCAGTCCCGCCGTCTCCCTAACTTGAGACTAACGGCCGCAATCGTTGTTAGTGTGTGCGCTCTGGCCCCGGCTTTCGCGCAGCATGCCCGTGTGCGCGATGCGTCGCAGGCGGATCTGCCCGGCCAGACCGATTCCAACAGTCCCTCCTTCTGGCTGAACGGCGAATTCAACCAGATTACCTCCATCGGGCTCGGTCCCACCCTGGCTACCGGCTCCGACCAGTTCCACCTGGGCGCTTCCTCCGCCATCCACATGACCCACGTCAATCCCTGGCCCACCTGGATCGAATCCGTGTGGGTGGATCCGACCGGAGTGGTCTTCGGCTGGTATCACCAGGAGCACTTCGGCGTGTGTCTGGGGACCAACTTCTCCGTGCCGCAGATCGGCGCGGCCATTTCCTATGACGGCGGCCACTCGTTCTACGACATGGGCGTGGTGATCGCCTCCGGCGATCCGATCGATTGCAGTTCGCAGAACGGCTATTTCGCCGGCGGCAACGGCGACGTGAATGTGATCCTGGACCGCAAGCAGGAGTACTTCTACTTTTTCTTTGGGAATTACGGGGGGCCGCTTGAAAATCAAGGAGTTGTCGCCGCGCGCCTGCCCTTCGCCAGCCGCTGGTCCCCGGTCGGCGCGGCGCGCCGCTACTATCAGGGCGATTGGACCGAACCCGGCATCGGAGGCCGCGGCACCCCGGTCTTTCCGGCGAAAGTGAGCTGGCAGAAGCCAAATACCAACGCCTTCTGGGGCCCTTCGCTGCACTGGAACACCTACCTGGAATCCTACGTGATGCTGCTCAACCATTCCTGCTGCTCCCCGGGATTCCCGCAAAAGGGGATCTGGGCGAGCTACAGCACGGATCTGTCCAAGCCCGAGTCCTGGACCAAGCCGCAAAAGGTGCTCGACGATACCGGCTGGTATCCGCAGGTGATCGGGCTCGGTCCGCAGGGCACCGACCGCCGCGCCGGGCGCGTCGCGCGCCTCTACATCTACGGCCACTCCCGCTGGGAGATCGTCTTCGAAAAACCCACTCCGCCTCCTCCCCCAGCCGAGCAACAATAATCAGCCGGTCCCTACTCTGCGCGCATCTATCGTGGTTGTGGGATTCTTGCCGGCTGCTGTGATCGGACTCATCGGCGTGGCCGCGGCCGCGCTTCTGGGCGGATGGGTGTGGACCGTCCCCTGCCTCATCCTCTGCCTCGCGCTCTACCGCGAGCGACCCGGCGCCGCGCCGCTCGCCGCCGCCATCGCGCCCGGCCTGTTCTGGCTGGCCCTCTTCGCGCTTACCGCCGACCGCCGCCTGTACTTCTGCTACTCCATGCAGTACGCCGTCCACCTCGCCTGCCTGCGCCGCGAGCATGGCCCGCGCGCCGCGGCCATCGCCGGCGGACTGCTGATGGCGGTTTTCGTCACCGTGCGCGTGGCGCAGGCGGCGACTCTGGCGGTGCTGGCGGTCGAAATCGCGGTCGCGGCCGCGGTGCTGGCGCTCTCCCTGGCAATGCACGGCGAACGAGCATCCACGCCGTCGCGGCGCCTCGCGATGTCCGCGGTGGCATCGCTGCTGGCTTTCGCCGGGCTGGCGCTATAGCGCGGCTATCGGTAGGCCACGAAGAACAGACGCCGGAAGGGGAACACGACGCGGCCATCCGCGCGCGGCGGATACTCCGCGCCGATGCGTTCGCGATACTCCGCCACGAAGCGCTCGCGCGCAGCATCGTCCGCCAGCGCCTCCAGGAACGGACGCAGCCCGGTTCCGCGATACCACTCGACGATCGCATCCGCGTCCGGCATCACGTGCAGGTATTCCGTGACCCATGCATCCAGCCGGCGGCAGCGCGGCGCCAGCAGTTCGTAGTAGTAGCCTTCCTCGTGCGTGTGCCACTCGCGCACGTCGCCTGCGATGCCGCGGCGCTCAGCGATCTCGCGCATGATGCGGTGCGCCGGCGCGTCCCGGTTGGCCGGCATCTGCACGGCGAGCACGCGTGCCCGCTCGAGGATTTGCGGGAAGAGGCGCGCGTGATCGCCGGCCCACTGTAGGGCCGCGTTGCTGAAAACCAGGTCGTGCGGTTCCCCGCCCCGCGCCCACCCGGCGATATCGCCCACCACCCACTGCCACCCGGGATGCCGTTGCCGCGCGCTGGCGATCATGGCGGACGAGCTGTCCAGACCGGTGAGCGCCGCCTCCGGATACCGCGCGGCGATCACCTCTGTGCTGTTGCCCGGTCCGCAGCCGAGGTCGATGATGCTCGCCGGGCGCTCCATCCGGATGCGCGCCGCAAGATCGCGGCACGGCTGCGTGCGTTCCTCTTCAAACCTGAGGTACTGCGTGGAGTCCCACTCAGGCATCGCCCTCGTCCGCCGTGAAGTAGGCGCAATCGGGGTGGTGGAAGACCAGCGCGCTCACCGACGCCTCCGGCTCCATCATGTAGCTCTCGGTGAGCCGCACCCCGATCTCCTCGGGACGCAGCAGTTTCCAGATGCCCTCCTGCCCCGCCATGTTGGGGCACGCCGGATAGCCGAAGCTGTAGCGCTTGCCGCGGTACTTTGAGGTGAAGCGGTCGTGCATCGTCACCGCGGGCGAATCCGGGAAGCCCCAGTCCTCGCGGATGCGGCGGTGCAGCCATTCCGCCGTGCCCTCCGCCGTCTCGGTGGCCAGCGCCTGAATTGCGATCGACTTGAAGAACTCGCCCTGCCGCTTCCACTCCTCGGCGCGCTCCCGGATGCACTCGCCCGCCGTCACCACCAGCAGCGCGAGATGATCGCGGCGCCCGTCCTCCGGCTCCAGGATGTAGTCGCTCAAACAGAGCCCCTCTTCGCGGCGCTGCCGTCCGAACGCGAACGTGTGCGCCGGCGAGGTTCCGCCCGGCTCGAAGAGGTGGATCGAATTGCCGTCGCGCTCGGCTTCGAAGAACTGCCACACCGCCCGCACCTTCATGAACTCCGCAGCTTCGCGCTTGAGGTCCTCCACCTTGTGGAACAACTCCTGCGCCAGCGGGACGTGCTGCGCCAGGTCCTTCTCGAAATTGCCCTTGTAGCCCAGGTTCTTGCCGTAGAGCATGAACGGGTTGATGTAGCTCCACACTTCGGCCAGGTGCGGCACGTCGCGCAGTTTGCGCGAAAGGTACGGCGCCGGCGGAATCCGAACGTCCGTGCGCACCTTCGCGCTGCGGCGCGTGGAAAGCGGCGCCGGCGCCTGGGGCGCGGCCTCCACGGCCACCGGCGCTTCCGCCTCGCGATGCGCCACCAGCACCCCCTCGCGCTCCGCCGGATCCATCAGCCGGTTCATCAGCGAAAGGCCCGTCATCGCGTCCTTGGCGTAGCAGACGGCGTCGCTGTACGCCGGCGCGATCTTCGTGCGCGTGAACTTTTCACTCAACGCCGCTCCGCCCACCAGCAGCGGCACCGCGATTCCCGCCGTCTTCAGATCGGTGGCGGTGACCACCATCTGGTGCGTGCTCTTCACCAGCAGGCCGCTCAGCCCGATCGCGTCAGGCTGATGCTGGTGGTAAGCCTGGATCAGCACGTCCGGCGGAACCTTGATCCCGAGGTTGACCACCGAGTAGCCGTTGTTGGCCAGGATGATTTCCACCAGGTTCTTGCCGATGTCGTGTACGTCGCCCTTCACCGTGGCGAGCAGCACCTTGCCGCGCGCGGCCGTGTCGCTCTTTTCCATGAACTGCTCCAGGTGCGCCACCGCCGCCTTCATCGCCTCGGCCGATTGCAGCACTTCGGCCACGATCAGTTCGTTGTTGTTGAAGAGCCGCCCGACCTCGTTCATCCCCGCCATCAGCGGACCGTTGATGATGGCCAGCGGAGTCGCGCCCTCGGCCAGCTTCAGGTCCAGGTCCGGGACCAGGCCGTCGCGCGTACCCTGGACGATGTAGTTGGCCAGGCGTTCATCGAGCGGCAGGTCCTCCGCCTTCACCTTCTCGCGCCTGCCCGCCTGCCGGAAATGCTCCGTGATGGCCGCGATGTGGAACTGGTTGATCCCGGTCTTCTGCTCCGGCGTCTGCTCGCGCCAGTCTTCGGGCGCGGTGCGCAGCGCTTCATCGGGGCTGTCCACGGCGGGCGAATTGAACAGCAGGTTCTCCGCCAGGCGCCGCTCCTCTTCGGGGATCGAGGCGAAGCGCTCCAGTTTCTCCGCGTTGACGATGGCCAGGTCCAGCCCCGCCTTCGTGCAGTAGTAGAGGAAGACGCTGTTGACGACTTCGCGCGCCGCCGCCGGCAGTCCGAACGAGATGTTGGAGATGCCCAGCACGGTTTTGACGAAGGGCAGCGTCTCCTTCACCAGGCGTATGCCCTCGATGGTCTCCACCGCGCCGCCGATGTAGTTGGCGTCGCCCGTGGCGCAGGGGAACACCAGCGGATCGATGATGATGTCCTCTGGCGGAATCCCGTACTTCTCCGTGAGCAGGCGGTAGGAGCGCTCGGCGACGGCGAGTTTGCGCTCGCGCGTGAACGCCTGCGCCTGCACCGGGTCTTCATCGATCGAGCCCACCACCAGCGCCGCGCCGTAGCGTTTGGCGAGCGGGCAGATACGTTCGAACTTCTCTTCGCCGTCTTCCAGGTTGATCGAGTTGATGATGCTCTTGCCCTGGCAGTACGTCAGCGACGCTTCCACCGCCTTGGGATCGGTGGTGTCGATCATCACCGGCACCTTCACCTTGCGGGTGAGCTTCTCGTAGAACAGCGGGATGTCGTTCAACTCGTCGCGGTCGGTGGATTGCAGGCACACGTCCACCACGTGCGCTCCGCCGCGCACCTGTCGCCGCGCGATATCGGTGGATTCCTCCCACTTCTCTTCCGCGATCAGGTTCTTGAAGAGGCGCGAGCCGATCACGTTGGTGCGCTCGCCCACGATCAGCGGCCGGTTGCTCTCCTCGGCCTCCACCAGGTCGATGCCCGAATAGTACGCGCGGTGCTTCGCTTCCGGCACTCGGCGGGGCTGCCTGCCCCGAGCCATCTCCGCGATGGCGTGGATGTGCGCGGGTGTGGTGCCGCAGCAGCCGCCCACCAGGTTGATCCAGCCGTTGCGGATGAAGCGCTCCAGTTGCGCGGCCAGCGAATCCGGCGTCTCGCCGAACTTGCCCTCCGAGTTCGGCAGCCCCGCGTTCGGGTAGCAGGAGATGCGGAAACGCGACATCTCGCTGAGCGTGCGCACGTGATCCGTCATCAGGTCAGGACCGGTGGCGCAGTTCATTCCCACGGCCAGCAGATCGTGATTGGCGATGGAGGCGTAGAGCGCGTCGATGGGTTGTCCGCCCAGCATGGTGCCGCTGCGCTCGATGGTGACCGACGCCACCACGGGAATCTCGAAACCCAAATCGCGCCGGAGCTGTTCCACCGCGACCAGTCCCGCCTTCAGGCTGCCGGTATCGAAGCAGGTCTCGATCAGCAGGAAATCCGCGCCGCCTTCGATCAGCCCCCGCGCCTGCTCGTAGTAATCCGCGCGCAGTTGGGCGAAGGTCGTGGTGCCGGTGATGTTGAGGTCTTTATTCGTCGGCCCCATCGAGCCGGCGACGAAGCGCGGCTTGTCCGGCGTGGAGTAGCGGTCGGCCGTTTCGCGCGCGACTTTGGCCGCGGCGAAGTTGAGTTCGTAGGCGCGCTCGCCCAGGTGATTGTCCAATAGCGCCAGACGCGCGCCGCCGAAGGAGTTCGTTTCGACGATGTCCGCGCCGGCTTCGAGATACTGCCGGTGAATGTCCCCGATCACGTCGGGACGCGTGTCGTTGAGGATTTCCGGGCAGTTCTCGCGCCCCAGGTAGTCGGTCTCGATGGACAGAGGGGCGACGTGGATCATGGTTCCCATCGCGCCGTCGAGCACGAGGACACGTTCGTTCAATAACTCGGTGAGCGTCCTGCGACGCTCCTGGGGTGTGGGCATAGAGGGTACAGTATTCAGGATAACAAGTGCGCCCGACTTACCCCGCGCGTCTCCCGGCGGCGCCGGGGCGCGGAGTGTCCGGCCGGCCTTTACGGAAATTAATCGGCAACATTGAAACGGGAAAATGTTCAAATCCATCCATTCCGGCGTATGCTGAAGTCGATGAGAATTCCGCTACTCCTGTTGCTGGCGGCGGCGCTGCCCGCCCTGGCCGACACGCAATTTCAGGTTCGCCGGATGACCCGCAACGACGTGCCCATCGGCAAGGGCCAGTGCGATATCCGCCTGCAGGTGGACAACGAAGTCGAAGTGATGGTGCGGGGAGACGTGGTGAGCATCCGCACGCTTTCCGGGCAGGATGCGCGAGACGACGGCAGCGAATGCAACGCGCCGTTGCCCAACCGCGACATCGCGGATTTCAATTTCCAGGTGGTGGATAGCCGCAACGATATCGCCCTGCTCTCCGAGCCCTCGCCGCGCAGCCGCTTCGCCGCCATCGTGCGCATCCGCGACAGCTCGGGCGGCTTCGGACGCTACCACTTCCGGCTCACCTGGGCGATGACCGGCACGGATTACCGCAATTTGCCGGGCGGCATCGGCAACCCCGCAGCGCGCGGGCGCGACGGCTTCGACGGTCCGCGCGGCGCTCCGGGTTTCGCCTGGAACAACACGCTGAACTTCCGCGGCAACGGGCGCGGCGAGGCCTGGCTCAACGATTTCGGTCCCACCCGCCTGGGCGAAGTCAACATCAACATCGATCGCGGCGGGCGCATCGTGGCGTGGTTGCGGACCGAACGCGGACGCGGACTCAGCTTCAACGGGAGCGTGATGGCGCGCGAAGGCGACCGCTGGAAATCGGACGTGATGACAGAAGACCGACGGTACCGGGGAACGCTGTGGTTCACCGTCGATCCCGGCGGCAACGTGGTCTCGCTTTCGACCGAAGTCACCGACGGCCGCGACCGGATGCAGGTCAATTGGGACCGCCGGTAGGGGCGCGCGGTGGACCAGGTTGGTTCAAAATTTTGACTTAAAGTGTTGAGAACTGGTCGAAATTTGAACCAACCTGGTCCACATGGCAGGGAGGCTACCCGGCTGCGGCTGAAAGGGTGCGCGGCGGCGCCGCCGCTTGCGTGGCGTGCCCGGCTTCCGCCCGGCGCGGGTCCCGCTTGGCGCGGAACTGCAGCCATGCCGAAGTGAACGCGCGGGTCACTTCCTGCTGCCGGAAAGGCTTGGCGAGCACGTCGAAGGCGCCCAGGTTGAGGGCTTCGGCCCACAGGTAGTCGTCGGCGAGCCGGGAGGTCACGATCAGGCAGGGCGGATGCGGCAGGTGCGCAAACAGGCGCAGCAATTCCCGCCAGGCATCCGGAGCGCGGTCACACTCGCAGACCGCGATGGCGGTTTCGCTCCGCCGCAGAAGATCGAGCGCGGCGCCCGGGGTAGGCGCGGCGCTGACGGTCCACACCGACCGGGAACCGAGGAAGGGCTTGGCTTCGAGGAGCAGGCGCGCCAGGTCGACGCAATCGTCGTCGACCGGACTCACCGCGACCACCCCTACATGACGGGGCGCGCGGCGAACAGGAACTGATTCACTATGCGGCATGGTCCTTCTCCCTCGCGCCGGACGGCGCGGGTTCGCGCTTCGGCGGCTTCTTCAGTTCGTCTTCGGTGGCATAGATCGTCCACTCGGTAGGATATTCGCGCGAGATGGGCGCGGGCACCGGTTGGCGGGTTTCGGTCAGCACGAGGAACCTCCTGAGGCGGCCATCGCGCGGGGTCGCGAGCAGAGTTCGCGTTCGGCGCGCGCCCAATCCTCCTCGGGCGAACCGCCTTGTCCCCCGCGAGCTTCCCAATACGAGTAGGCCAGGCGCGCGATTTCTTCGTGCGCCGGTACCGGCACGGCGTTGGGGACCGTGCCGGTACCTCCGTCCGGCGCCGCAAGAGCAGCCTCGCCCGGCGTGTTGCATTGCGTGTCCGTCCGCCGGGTCATCGGCGTCCTGGTCTTTCGCTTGTGGGTGACTTGATTGCTGGAAGTATCCACCATGAGGATCGCTCTCCATTCGCCCGCGGGCGATCAGCGTGCGGCAACCCGGCGCGTGGCGGCCGAACGGCGACACGAGGCCGAGGCCAGGGTGAGACAGAATCCGCGGCGCCCCCCGGGGAGCGCGCGGCACAATTCATCCGGGACGTTCGAGCGGTCACGCGCTGGTTGGTCCCCCCAGGGCGCGCCATCCAGGATGCAGGTCCGAGGGACGCGATCCGCGTCCGCGAGGTCCACGGCCGGCGCCGTGTACACCCCATCAGGTTGAAGGAAACCGGTGAGCGCGTAAGCGTTCATGCCATCCTCACCTGCGGTGTCGGTGTACTTTCAGGCTAACAGGCCACCGCGGCGGGGACTACTGGAGAAAACTATAGTTTCCCGGCCCTGATGTCCTCTTTTCCGCAAATCCCATGACCGGAGTTACTCGCCCGTCATCTTGTGCTGGATCGCGTAGGCAACCAACTCCGCCGTGGTGCGTAAATGCAGTTTTTTCCGGATGGCCGCCTTATGGTATTCCACGGTCTGCACTGTGACGTGCAACAGCGCGGCGATCTCCTTGCCGGTGTGGCCTTCGGCAAGCAGTTGGAGCACTTCACGCTGCCGCTGCGTCAATTCGTTGCCGGCATCGGCGCCCTCGTCCGAAGGAGCCGGCAGGGGACCGTGAAAGCCGGCGGCGATGACCGGCGTGAGATACGTCTTCCCGCGCAGCACCTCCTCGATGGCGAAGATCATCTCCGAGGCGACGGAGCGCTTGAGGATATACCCGGAGGCACCCGCGCGAAACGCTTCCTTCACGTAGTCGATATCGGCGTGCATGGTGAGGAAGATCATGCGGGCGCCCGGCATGAGTTTGCGGATCTGCCGGGCGGCACTGAGCCCGTTGAGCAGGGGCATCGAGATGTCGAGCAGAATGACGTCGGGCCGGAGCAGCGGAGCCAGCCGCACGAGTTCGCGTCCGTCTTCGGCGGTTCCCACGATTTCGAACTGCGGCTCCAGCAACTTGCGCAAGCCGGCAATGACGACCGGATGGTCGTCGGCGAGGAACAGGCGAGGCGGCTTCATGGCTCGATCCCCGGCAGTGGAACCTGAACGCGGATGCGGGTTCCCTTCCCTGCCTGAGATTCAATCCGGATCGAGCCGCGAACGAGGCGTACCCGTTCCTCCATGCTGGCGATGCCGAGTCCTCCCCGTCTGCGAGCCGACTCGGGATCGAAACCGCCGCCGGCGTCGGACACGGAAAGCCGGATCGCGCGGGAACCGCCGGTCAAGGTCACGATGGCGCGCCGCGCGCCGGAGTGTTTGGCGGTGTTGCGCAGAGCTTCCTGCGCCACGCGGTAGAGACAGAGCGCGATATCGGGCGGCGGCGCCGCCGCGATGTTGCGCGAGGAGAAGCGCACCGCAATTCCCGCCAGCCGCGCGAACCCGTCGCAGTAGGAGCGTAGCGCAGGCTCCAGCCCCAGGTCGTCGAGCACCGCGGGGTGGAGTTGCTGGGCCATGCGGCGGACATCTTCGGATATCTCCACCGCGCGGCGTCCGAGCGATCTGAGCCCCTCCCTGACGGCCTCCGGCGATTCGGGAAGGCGGCGCTCGATCATCTCCGCCTCCACGGCGAGAAAGGCGAGTTTCTGGTTGAGGTCGTCGTGCAGTTCGCGGGCGATGCGGCTGGTCTCTTCTTCCTGGCTGGTGATCAGACGCGCGGTGAGGGAGCGCAGCTGGGCCTGGCTGTCGCGGAGGTCGCGCTCTTTCTGGCGCAGCGCATCCTCGGCGCGGCGGCGTTCGGTCACGTCGCGCGTGTTGAGCACGATGCCATGGACGGCGGGATGGCGCAGCAGGTTGCGCGCGGTGGTTTCCAGCAGACGCCAGGAGCCGTCCTTGTGGCGATAGCGATACTCCACGGTGGCCGATTCGCGGGATCCTTCCAGGGCGCCGGACAGCGCAGCGCGGATGGCGGGCAGGTCGTCGGGGTGGACCCGTTCGGCAATGTCGATCCCGGCGCTTTCCTCCGGGGTGTAGCCGAGGATGCGCTCCACGGCGGCACTGGCGGTGCGGATGGTGCCATCGGCCTCGAGAACCGAAACGATATCCATCGAATGGTCGATGACGGCCCGGTAATACTCCTGGCTCCGCTCGAGGCGGCGCTCGAACAGTTCGGCCGTGCACGCTCCCGCGTCGCCGCCCGGCGTGAACTCCATGGCGGCGAGCTCGGTGGAGATCGAACAGACCCCGCGCGGACGTCCCGCCGGACCCGGGAGCGGGAAGCTCAGCGTGGCAAAGGCGGCCGAACCGAGGCTTTCGCGGCTCAGGCTGGGAACTCCCGTCGCCAGCACATCACGGTCGCGCTCGCGCGAAATCGCGGCGGCGGGAAAGAGATCTTCGTCGGTCCTGCCCTTCACCGCCTCGCGAGTGGCGTGAAAGAGCGATTCCCACTTCCGGTTGACCAGCAGGTACCGGCCGTGGGAGTCCTTGGCGCAGATGGCCGCCGGACAGGCGTCCAAAATGGCCGCGTGCAACCCGTGTTCTTCGCCGCCGGAACCTTCCGGAGGCAGGTTCGGTTCTCCGGGATATTGTGCCATGGCGATAGCACCTCCAGGAAATGACAGCGCGGGCAAGTCATGCGGGAAAAATGGAAATTCCGCCGGGGGACGGGTCGTGAGACCGTGCCGGGCGTCTCTCCGCTTCGGTGGCGCCTTACCGTTCGGGGCGGCATAACGGCGACCTCCAGACGAGGCTTTCCGGTCCGATTATCGCAAAGCGACAAGCCGGATTGAAGCGTTTTTTTGAGGGGCCGGATGCTACCCGCGTTTGGCTTCGAGTTCGGCCCAGCGCGCGTAGAGGGCTTCCACTTCGGCTTCCGCCGCCTGCATCTTCCGATAACACTCGTGCAGCCGCGCGCCGTCGCTGACCACATCGGGCGCTTGCATGCCGGCGCGCAGCGCTTCGAGCGCGCTTTCGGCTTCGAGGATGCGAGCTTCCATGCCTTCCCACTCGCGCGCCTCCAGGTAGGAGAGCTTCTTCTTCGGCGGCGGCGCGGGCGCCGCGGCGCGCGCCGATTCCTTCTTCTCCGGACGGGCCTCTTCGGCCGCCTGACCGGCCTGCTCCCACTGCCAGTAATCGGCGAAGATGCCCGCGCCGCCGTTGCCGTCGAGGCCGAGCACCGCGGTGGAGACGCGGTCGAGCAGGAAGCGGTCGTGGGTCACCAGCACCAGGGCGCCGGGGAATTCGGTGAGGCTGTCCTCCAGGACTTCGAGGGTCGGGATGTCGAGATCGTTGGTCGGCTCGTCCATCAGCAGCAGGTCGGCGGGCTGCAGCATGAGGCGGGCGATGAGGACGCGCGCCTGTTCGCCGCCGGAGAGGCTGGCGATCGGGCGGTCGAGCTGCCCGGAGTCGAAGAGGAAGCGCTTGGCCCAGCCGGCCACGTGAATCGGCCGGTCGCGGTAGATCACGTGGTCGCCGTGCGCGCCGAGGCCTTCGCGCAGAGTCTGGGAGCGGTCAAGCTGCTCGCGCGCCTGGTCGAAGTAGACGGTACGCAGGGCGGCGGCGCGTTCCACGGTGCCCGCGTCGGGCGCGATCTCTCCGGCGAGGATGCGCAGCAGCGTGGTCTTGCCGGTGCCGTTCAGCCCGAGCAGTCCCAGGCGCATGCCGGGGCCGAGCGCGAAGGTGAGGTCGCGGAAGAGCGTGCGACCGCCGAGTTCCTTGGAGATCCCTTCCACCGTGAGCAGCCGCTTGGTGCGCCGCTCGGTGGCGGTGAAATCGATCTGCGTGACGCCCTTGACGGCGCGCGATTCCAGTTCGCCGAGTTCGCGGATGAGCCGTCCGGCATCGTCGATGCGGGCGCGCGATTTTCCGGTGCGCGCCTTGGGTCCGCGGCGCAGCCACTCCACTTCGCGGCGCACGCGGTTGGCCAGCGCCTCCTGCCGGCTGGCCTGCGCCAGCAGGAACTCCTCTTTCTTCTCCAGGAACCTGCTGTAGCCGCCCTCGACGCGGAAGATGCCCTCGGGATAGGAGCGGGCGATCTCCGCCATGTCGTTGACCACGTTGTCCAGGAAGTAGCGGTCGTGGCTGACCACCACGCTGGCGAAGGCGGCGCCGGTGAGCAGCCGCTCGAGCCAGCGGATGCCTTCGAAATCCAGGTGGTTGGTGGGTTCGTCGAGGAAGAGCAGATCGGGATCCGCGGCCAGTTCGCGGGCGATCGCCAGGCGCCGCCGCCAGCCGCCGGAAAGCGATTCGGTGCGCAGCGTGCCGTCGGTGAATCCGGCGCGGCCCAGCGTCTGGTTGATGCGCGCGGCGCGCTCGGCATCGTCCAGGTGTTCGTCGCGGATGGCTCCGGCGACCACCTCGTAGACAGTCTGTCCGGCGGCGAATTCGGCGTCCTGCGGCACGTAGCCGACGCGCGTGTTGCGGCGCATGGAGATGGTGCCCGAATCGGAATCGAGTTGTCCGGCGAGGATGCGGAGCAGCGTGCTCTTCCCCGCCCCGTTGGGACCGATCAGCCCGAGACGCTCGCCCTCGCTGATGCCGAGCGCGATGTTCTCGAACAGGAGCCGCGAGCCGAAAGATTTGGAGAGTCCGGTACAACTTGCCAGCAGCGCCATCACTCGTACCGCAGTGCTTCGACCGGATCGAGTTGCGCCGCCTTCACCGCCGGCCAGACCCCGAAGAACACCCCCACCGCCACCGACACGCTGAACCCAGTGACCACGGCCCACGACGGCACCTTCGAGGGCAGCGAGGGCACCAACGCCCCCACCAGCATGGTGATGCCGACGGCGATCAGGATGCCCAGCAATCCGCCGGCTCCGGTGAGGGTCATGGCTTCGATCAGAAACTGCCCGATGATGTCGCGCCGGCGCGCGCCAATCGCCTTGCGGACGCCGATCTCGCGTGTGCGCTCGGTCACGCTCACCAGCATGATGTTCATGACCCCGATGCCGCCCACCAGCAGGCCGAGTCCGGAGATGGCGATGGCTACGAGGCCGATCAGTCCGGTGATTTTATCGAACTGCTGGATAATCTGGTCCGGCGTGGAGAGCGCGAAATCGTCCGGCTGCCCGGTGGAGAGCCGGCGGATGCGTCGCATGGCGCCTTCGATTTCGTCGTAGGCCTGCTGCCTCATGCCGGGTCTGGCCTTGGCCGTGATCATGTAGCGTTCGATCTGCGGGTAGCGGTAGCGCGCGGTGTGGAAGGGAATCGTGATGGCGTTATCCAGGCCGTTCTCGCCGAAGAAGCCGCCCTTGGCCTTGGCCCAGACGCCGATCACAGTGAACTCGGCTCCATCCACCATCATGGTGCGGCCGACGGCGTCCACGCCGGGAAACATGGAGTCGGCCACGTTGGGCCCGATCACGGCCACGCGTGCGCCGCGCTGATCCTCTTCGTTGGTGAAATAGCGGCCGTGGTCCATGTCGCGGGGCGAGATCTCGGCCATGTTCACGCTCTGTCCGGTGATGTTGACGTTCTCATTTTCGTAGCCGGGCACGCGCGCGGTGAGCGGCCGGCCTTCGACGGTCGCGGGCAGCAGGAGTTGAATCCCGACGTCCTGCACGCTGCCGCACCAGCGCTGGATCATACCGGCGTACTCGGGTTCCAGGGGACGGCGCTTGCGCTCCTTGGGCGGCTCGAAATCCGGATTGCCCGAGGTCTTGAAGATGAAGACGTTGTCGGGACCCAGTTCCTCGAAGAACACCACGACGCCCTGGCGCAACCCGGTCAACAGCGACGCCACCGTGACCACCGTAGTGATTCCGATAACGATGCCGAGCACGGTGAGCAGCGAGCGGAAACGGTGGGCGCCCACCTGAGTCACCGCCATGCGCATGTTTTCGAACGGAGTGATGGTCATGGCCTATTCCGCGCGCAGCGCCACCACCGGATCCATCCTCGCGGCCCGCGCCGCGGGATACCAGCCGGAAACCACGCCGACCACCGTGGAAACGACCAGCGACAGGGCCACATAGCCCAGGGTGATGTGCATGGAAAGCTCGAAGATGCGCCCGAGCAGTTCGGTGATGGCGGCGCCGAGCGCGACGCCAAGCGCGCCTCCGGCCATGGCCAGGACCACGGCTTCGATGAGGATCTGCATGAGCACGTCGCTCTGCCGCGCGCCCAGCGATTTGCGGACTCCGATTTCGCGGGTGCGCTCGGTCACGCTCACCAGCATGATGTTCATGATCACGATGCCGCCCACCACTAGGGAAATGCAGGTCACCGGCACGACCACCGCGGCGATCATTCCCAGCACCTGGTCGATGAAGCCGCGGATGGCGTCGGGCGTGAGCACGTCGAAGTTGTCCGGCTGCCCGGGGCGCGCGTGGAAGCGGTTGCGCAGCACGACGCGCGTCTGATCGAGCGCCTCCTCTAGATTCATGCCGCTCTCCGGCTTGGGCCGGCCGAACAGCGCGAAGCCGTTGCCCGGTCCCCAGAGCCTGCTGAACGCGCTCTCGGGAATGTAGAGCGAGTTGTCCTGATCGCGGCCGAAGGCGCTGCCCAATCGCTCCTGCACGCCGATGACGGTGAATTCCACGCCCTGGAGGCGGATGGTCTGGTTCAGGGGCGAGACATCGCCGGGGAAGAGCGTGGTGCGCACCGTGTCGCCGATCACGGCGACGTTCATGCGCGAGCGGTCTTCCTGGTCTGTAAAAAAGCGTCCGTCCACGACTCCGATATCGCGGATGGCGGCCATGGAGGCGGAGACGCCGATGACGCTGGCGTCCTCGCAGATCAGGTTGTCCTTCTTGACGTCGCTGACGTTCTGGCGGTAGGGGCTATAGAGGATGTCGTCGCCGTTGATGCTTTCCAGGTAGCGCTCGTCGGGGGTGCGGATCGGTTTGTTGCGCTTCAACTTGTCGAACAACTCGCGGCGGCTGAGGCGTCCGGTGGCGGCGATCTGCGCCACCAGGAAGCTCTCGCTGCCGAACGCCTTGGCGGTGCTGCGCTCGGCGTAGACGCCGAGTCCGGAGATTGCCGCGCCGACCATGATCACGCTGGCCACCCCGATGATCACACCCAGCAGCGTGAGGAAACTGCGCAGCTTGTGGGCGCGGATCGAGTCCATGGCCAGACCGAAGGCGCTTTTGAAGTTGTACCAGGAGCGGGAAAATCCCGAGTTGGGTTGCGACATGTGACGGCTGCTACCTTCAGGATAACGTAAGATGAAGAGTCACCCCGAAAAGATGCCAATCCTTCGCCTGGCTTATATCTCGGTTTTCCTGCTCGCGCTGATCGCGGTATTCACCTTATGGAGCCAGGTCGGCGGGCAGGGGCACCTCGACCTGGTGCCGTGGTCCATCAAGCTGGTTTTGGGATGCACCGCGGCGTACGGCATCACGCGCGCCGCCGCCGCCGCGGTAGGCGGCGAACACGGCTGGAACGGCCAGAGCGTGAAGTGGACCGGGGTCGTGCTGGCCGCCCTGTTGCTCTGCGGGCTGGCCAGCCTCTACGCGCACAACAACCTGGAGGACAACGGCGACGAGGACGCGCAGGACGACGCCAACGTGTCGTCGCTGTATGACGCGCCTTCCGGCTTCGATCGCGCGCTGCCGCTTCCCCGGGTAATTTCCAGCCGTGGCTCGCGCCGCGGATGATATACTCCTCCGATACTCAGCAGGTTCAAGGAGGAGAGCGTCATGAGCGGGCACGCGACACCGGATCATATTCTGCAAACCGGCCTGGCATTCTGGGCATCGAAAACGCTGCTCAGCGCGGTGGAGATGGGACTGTTCACCGAGCTGGCTCGCCGGCCGGAGGATTTGCCCACATTGAGGGGGCGGCTGGGCCTGCATCCGCGGGCGGCGCACGATTTTCTGGACGCGCTGGTGGCGCTGGGTTTCCTGGAGCGGCGCGACGGACTGTATCACAACACGCCGGCCGCGGACCTGTACCTGGACCGCCGGAAGGCGTCCTACGTGGGCGGGATGCTGGAGATGGCCAACCACCGGCTGTACGGCCACTGGAGCCATCTGACGGAAGCGCTGCGCACCGGCAAACCGCAGAACGAAGTGCGCACGGGAGGTGAGCCGCTTTTCGAAACGCTCTATGCCGATCCCGCGCGATTGAAGCAGTTTCTGGCGGCGATGAGCGGGATCAGCCGCGGCAGCGCGATGGCGATCGCGGCGAAATTTCCGTGGAAGGATTACGGCAGCTTCGCCGATATCGGCACGGCGCAGGGAGACACGGCGGCGCAAATCGCCCTGGCGCATCCGCACCTGGCGGGAACCGGTTTCGACCTGCCGGAGGTGGGCCCGATTTTCGAGGAATACGTGGAGGGGCTCGGCCTTTCGCAGCGGCTGAGTTTCGCCGCCGGCAGTTTCTTCGAGGCGCCGCTGCCGAAAGCCGATGTGGTGATCATGGGCCACATCCTGCACGACTGGGACCTGGACACCAAGAGAATGCTGGTCGGCAAGGCTTACGAGGCGGTTCCGGAAGGAGGCGCGCTGATCGTCTACGAAGCCATCATCGACGACAGCCGGTCGCGCAACGCCTTCGGCCTGATGATGAGCCTGAACATGCTCATCGAGACGCCGGGCGGGTTCGATTACACCGGTGCGGATTGCCAGGGGTGGATGCGCGAGGCCGGCTTCCGGGAAACGCGCGTGGAACACCTGGTGGGCCCGGACTCCATGGTGGTTGGGATCAAATAGGCCGGGCTCAGAGTTCGGCCAGGTTCGACAACGCCCTGCGGCTGGCCCGCTCGGCCCCGACCTCGGTGACCACGATGCGGTCGCCTTCGTGAAGGAACTGCTTGAGGATGTCCTTGAGTTGCAGCGCGGTGTAGGTGCTGTGGAGTGCCCACTGGTTGGCGAGGACGGGCTGGGCTTCCAGGGTCCGCATGCGTGAGCGCAGGCTGGCGTAATCGCCCTCGGCGGTCAAATCGCAGGTGACGAGGTAGAGCTTGAGTGACACGCCTACATTGTAGGCGAAGAAAACGCGAAAGTCGAGTTACATGTGTTACTCTCGAACCGTATGCGAAGGCTGGTGATCGGAGTTTGGCTGGCGGCGGCGCCGTCGGTTTTCGGGTGGGGCGGCGAGGGCCACAACCTGGTGGCGCGGCTGGCCCTGGTGCGCCTGTCGCCGCGGGCGGCGGCGGCCATCGCGGGGATTCTGGGGCCGGACACAACGATCGTCAGCATCGCGAGTTGGGCGGACCAGATTCGCAACTCGCGGCGGGATACCGGACCGTGGCACTACATCGATATCCCCATTAGCGCGCCGCACCTGGACATGAAGCGGGACTGCCCGGGCGGCGACTGCGTGCTCGCCAAGATCGACGAGTTCCAGCGCATATTGAAGGACCGTTCGGCGGCGCCGGAAAAGCGCAAGGAAGCGCTCATGTTTCTGGTGCACTTTGTGGGCGACATGCACCAGCCGCTGCACTGCTCCGACAACAAGGACAAGGGCGGCAACGATGTGAAGCTGGAGTTCCTGGGCCGGGGCACGAACCTGCACAGCCTGTGGGACACGGGATTGCTGGCACGGATGGATGGCGAGGACGCGCTGTTCGCGGAGATGACGAAAGACCTGACGCCTTCGCGGGCAAAGAGCTTCGCCAAGGGCAATGTGCGGAGTTGGGCGGAGCAATCGCACCGGCAGGCGCAACTGGTGGTGTACGGCAAACTTCCCAAGGCTGAACCCGGCACCGTGATCAAGCTCGGCGCGGAGTATCAGGCGGCCGCCGATCCGGTGGTCCGGGAGCAGATCGAGCGTGCCGGCGTGCGGCTGGCGAAGGTATTGAACGCGACGCTGAGGTAGCCGGCGGGAGTAGCATTTTCTCATCGAAGGATGAGCCTGAACGGTGGCTGGGGTAGGGGCGGAGCCGAGGTTCCTTTCTGAGGGTATTCGGAGAGCCTCGGGGCCG
>JAFDVU010000089.1 GCA_018268835.1 Acidobacteriota bacterium
CGCGGCGCCGCCGTGGTGGCGCTGCTCACTCTGGCGCTGCGCTACTACTTCGACCGCTTCCAGATGGTGTACAACGAACACGGCACGTTTCTGGTCGGCGTGGACTACGTGGACCAGCACATCGGACTGCCCCTGCAATGGCTGCTGATCCTGGCCTGCATCGCCGCCGCCATCCTGGTGTGGATGGGCCGCCTGCTGCTGGCCGGAAGCATGGCCACGGCCCTGGTCATCGCCTTCGTCGCGCCGCGAATGGTCTCCGCACTCTACGTCCGCCCCAACGAAATCTCCCTGCAACGGCCCTACATCGACGACCACATTCACGCCACGCGCAGCGCCTACGGACTCGAGCGGCGCGTCAAAGAGGTCGAGTTCAAGGCGCAGGCCGACGCCCCCGTCGACGCCGCCGCCAACCGTCCCCTGCTCGACAATGTCCGGCTCTGGGACTGGCGCGCGTTCCACGAAACCGTCACCCAGATTCAGGCGCTGCGCCCCTACTACGTCTTCCACGATACCGACGTGGACCGCTACACCATCGACGGGCAATACCGACAGGTGATGGTCTCGCCGCGCGAACTCGACCTGAGCCAGTTGCCCGCCGCGCGCGCCAACTGGATCAACCCTGCGTTCATCTACACTCACGGCTACGGCCTCGTGCTGGCGCCCGTCAGCCAGATCACGCCGGACGGCCTGCCCGTGCTCCTCATCGACGACGCGCCGCCGCAGGTGAAAACCAAATCCCTCCAACTCACCCGCCCGGAACTGTACTACGGCGAGGTGGAGCATGAGCCCGTCTTCGTCCACACCGCCCAGGAAGAGTTCAACTACCCGGCGGGCGAAAGCAACGTCTCCTCGCGCTACGAAGGCAAGGGCGGATTCCCCATTTCCGGATTCGGCATGCGTCTGGCCGCCGCCATCAGCGAGGGCGAGCCCAACATTCTGCTCACCAACTACCTCACGCCCAACAGCCGCATGATGATCCGCCGCCGCGTCATGGACCGCCTGCAGGAACTGGCCGGCTTCCTCCAGTGGGACAGCGATCCTTACCTGGTGATCACCGACGCCGGACGGCTTGTATGGATCGTGGACGGCTACACAACCAGTGACGCGCACCCCTACTCGCGCGCCGTGGACGTGCCCGCGATGGGCAGCATCAACTACATTCGCAACGCCGTCAAAGCCACCGTGGACGCTTATGACGGCACCACCAGGCTCTACATCTTCGCGCCCGACGACCCCATCGTCGCGTCCTACCAGCGACTCTTCCCGGCGCTGTTCCGCCCCGAAAGCGAGATGCCCGCGGATCTGCGCCGCCACGCGCGATATCCCGAGACCCTCTTCCGCGTGCAGGCGGAAATTTATCGCACCTACCACATGCTGGATCCGCAGGCGTTCTACAACAAGGAGGACCTCTGGGACGTGGCCAAAACCGTCGGCCAGTCCGGATCTCCGGAACCCATGGCGCCTACTTATGTCGTGGCGACGCTGCCCGGCGAGACGAAGGCCGAATTCCTGCTGATCATCCCGTTCACCCCGCGCAACAAGGACAACCTGATCGGCCTGATGGTGGCACGCTGCGACGGCAACACACTCGGAGACATGCGCGTCCTGCTGCTCTCCAAACAGGAACTCATTTTCGGCCCCATGCAGGTCGGCGCGCGCATCAACCAGGACCAGAACATCTCCAAGGACCTCACGCTGTGGAACCAGCAGGGCTCACAGGTGCTGCGCGGCCAGATGCTGGTGCTGCCCGTCGGCGATACGTTCCTGTACGTCGACCCGATCTACATTCAGGCCACCCAGGCGCGCATGCCGCAGCTTAAGAAAATCGTACTGGCGGCGGGCAACCGGCTGATCTACACCGATACCTACGCGGACGCGCTGGCGCAGCTTTCCAGCGGCGCGCAGCAACTGGCGGCGCAGGCTGTCGCGGCGCCGCCGGCCCCGCCCGGCGGCGGACAGGCGCCCCCGGCGGGCGCGGCGGCCGACCCGCGCCTCGCCCAGGTGCGCGAGCACTTGCGCCGCTACCGCGAACTCACCTCCCAGGGCAAACTCAGCGACGCCGGTAGGGAACTCGAGGCCATCGAAGCGCTGGTCCGCCGGTAAGCCGTAACTCGTAGACCGTAACTCGCCGAATCGCGCATGTACGCGTGATACAGTCGAGTATTGTGTTCCGCAGGATCATCTGGATCGTACTCGATAGCGTAGGAATCGGCGAGATGCCGGATGCCGCCCAATACGGCGACACCGGCAGCGACACGCTGGGCAACATCGCGCGCATCCGCGGACTGCGCCTGCCCAACATGGCTCGCCTGGGACTCGGCAACATCAGGCCGATCCCCGGCATCGCCCCCGCCGACGCTCCCGCGGGCGCCTACGGACGCTGCGCCCTCGCTTCCCCTGGCAAGGACACTACCACCGGCCACTGGGAGATGGCGGGCATCCACCTGGAAAAGCCATTCCCGCTCTACCCGAACGGGTTCCCGCCGGAGGTGATGGACGAATTCTCGCAGCGCGCCGGCCGCGGCTGGCTCGGCAACAAGCCGGCCAGCGGCACCGAGATTATCAGGGAACTCGGCGCGGAACACATGCGCACCGGCTCGCCGATTGTGTACACATCGGCCGACAGCGTGTTCCAGATCGCGGCGCACGAGGAAGTGATCCCGCTGTGGGAGTTGTACAAAATGTGCGAGACCGCGCGCGACATCCTGCGCGGTCCACACGAAGTCGGGCGCGTGATCGCGCGGCCCTTCATCGGCGCGCCCGGCAAGTTCGCCCGCACCGCCAACCGCCACGATTACGCCGTGCCGCCGCCCAGGGGCATGCTGCTCGACCGGCTCGAGGAGCGCGGCGTCGTCACCCACAGCGTTGGCAAGATCTTCGACGTCTTCCTGGGGCGCGGCATCCGCGAAACCTCCAAGACCAAAAGCAACGCGGAGGGCATGGCCATGACGCTCGAGGCCATGCGGGAAACGCCGGCAGGCCTGATCTTCGTCAACCTTGTCGACTTCGATATGCTGTACGGGCACCGCAACGACGTCGCCGGTTACGGCGCCGCGCTCGAAGAGTTCGACGCGTGGGTGCCCGCTTTCGAAGCGGCGATGCGGGAGGGCGATCTCGCCGTCTTCACCGCCGACCACGGCTGCGACCCGACCACGCCATCCACCGACCACAGCCGCGAATACGTTCCCGTACTGGCGCACGGACCGGACGTGCGCCAAGGCGCCGATCTCGGAGTGAGGGCTTCCCTCAGCGACATCGGCCAGACCGTCGCCGAAAACTTCGGCGCCAACATCGCCAAAGGGCAAAGCTTTTTATCCCAACTACTATGAGAAAACCAGTCATGGCGGGCAATTGGAAGATGTACAAAACGCCCGCGGAAACCACCGCATTCTTCGAGAAATTCCGGCCTCTGGTCGAGAAGAGCACACATTGCGAGATCGTGATCTGTCCTCCTTTCACGAACATCGCCGCGGCGGTCGCTGCCGCGAAAGGCTCCACGATCCAGATCGGCGGGCAGAACATCGCCTGGGCCAGGGAAGGCGCCTTCACCGGCGAAATCTCCGGCGCCATGCTCACTGCCGTGGGCGCGAGCCACGCCATCGTCGGACACAGCGAACGCCGCCAATATTTCGGCGAGACCGATGAGACGGTGCTCAAGCGCACGGTGGCGGCGTTGGACGCGGGGCTCACCCCCATCGTGTGCGTCGGCGAGCGCCTGGAAGAGCGCGAGAGCGGCGGCACGGAAGCCGTGCTGGTGAGCCAGTTCACCAAGGGCATCGCCGGGCTGACCGGGCAGCAGTTCGCGAAGATCGTGATCGCCTACGAACCGGTGTGGGCCATCGGAACCGGCAAGACCGCGACTCCCGAGATCGCCGCCGACGCGCATCGCGTGATCCGCGAGCAGGTGAAGGCGAAGTTCGGCAAGGAAGCCGCCGATGCCGTGCGCATCCTCTACGGCGGCAGCGTCAAGCCGGACAACGTCAAGAGCCTGATGGCGCAGCCGGAAATCGACGGCTCGCTGGTGGGCGGCGCGAGTCTCGACGCAGGGTCGTTCGCTTCGATCGTGAACTTCTGACCGCGCTCCAAGTACCGCCAGCCTCACGGCCATGGTACCCGCCCCGGGCGCTCCGGCTCTCGACCCTACAGCACCCGCCCGATCGCCTCCATCAGCGCCGCTTCGTCGTCGAAGCGCATACCGATCTTGAGCCAGTACAGCGGCAGCGGCGCGAGCAGGTCCGCGGAATCGTCGCACAGGTTGACCGCGTCTTTCTGCGTGGTCAGGATGACGGTGGCGCCGGCAGCCTGGAACAATCGCGCGATGCGCCGCAATTCGTCCGGCGTGTAGCGATGATGGTCGTCGAATTCGACCCACTCCGCCAGGCTCACCCCGATGCGCTCCAGCGTGCGGCGGAAACCCTGCGGATTGCCCAATCCGCAGAACGCCCCGGCACGCACCCCGGCCATTTCGCCGGGCTGCCGGACCGTCCCCCTGCACTGCTCCACCCACGCTTCCGGCTCGACATGCGCGCGCACGATCGGCGCCACCGGGTTGACCCGCCGCACCGCGCGCTCGATCGCCGGCACGAGATCGGTCACGTCACTGCGGGTAATGACGATGGCGTGGGCCCGCGCCAGTCCCGCGGCCGGTTCGCGCAGGCGGCCCACGGGGAACACCTCGTTGCCGCACAAGGGATCGACCCCGTCGATCAGCACCACGTCCACGTCGCGCGCCAGTTTCACGTGCTGAAAGCCGTCGTCGAGCAGGATGACGTCGGAATCGAAGCGCCGCAGAAGTTCGGTGCCGGTTTCGAAGCGGTCCGCGCCGATGCCGACCGGCGCAAGCCCGGAGCGCAGGAAAATCTGCGGTTCGTCGCCGGTGGTCTCCGGACGCGCGCAGGCGCCGGGCGGCAGCACCATCGACTTCAACGGTGACGTGCGGCCGTAGCCGCGGGTGAGGATGGCCGGCCTGCGGCCGCGCCGCCGCAGCAACTCCACCAGGCGAAGCACGCACGGTGTCTTGCCGCTGCCGCCCATCGAGAGGTTGCCCACGCTGATCACCGGCGCCGGCAGTCTGCGCCGGCGCTGGTAATTCCGCGCCGCGCGGCGGCGTGCCTCAAAGCGCCACATCGCGGCCAGCCCGCGCGCCAGCGCGTACCAGGGCATCGCGGGACGGTAGCGCGGGATGCGGTAGAGGGCGCGCGCCTCTTCGACCGCGCGATCCGTGGCGCCGCGTTTGGCCAGGGCGCACTCGCGCGCGCGTTCGCCGGTTGCGCCCGGATCGCGCAGCGTACGTTCCACGGCGGCGGCAAGAGCGTCCGCGCCGTCGATTGTGACCACCGCACCGGCCGCGCGGAAATCGTCCGCGATGGCCTGAAAGTTCTCCATGTGCGGACCGGTAATGACGGCCTTGCCGAAAAGTGCCGGTTCCAGGATGTTGTGTCCGCCGCGATGCGCCAGGGTCCCGCCCATGAAGACCACGTCCGCGTGCGCGAAAAGCGCGCCGAGTTCGCCGATCGTATCGAGCAGCAGCACGCGCTCCGCGCCCCCGCCCAGCGCGGAGCGGCGCTCGAAGGCGATGCCCGCCGCGGCCAGTTTCGCCGCCGCCAAATCGAAGCGCTCAGGCTTGCGCGGCACCAGGATGAGCGCGAGATCGGGAACGCGTTCCCTCAGCGCGAGCCATGCGGCGATGACCGAGTCGTCTTCATCGGGATCGCCCGGTTCCGCCGGCGGCATGGTACTGGCCGCGATCCACACGCGCGCCGGCTGCACGCGCCCGATCCACCCGACCACCGGCGATTCCGGCCCGGCGGCGCGGGCTTCGAAATCGTACTTGAAGTTGCCGGCCACGCGCACGCGCTCCGGCGGCGCGCCGAGTTCGACGAACCGGGAGCGAATCTCCTCCGTCTGCGCCAGGATCGAGTCCACCGCCGCGAGCACCGCCGGAAAGATGGCGCGCCAGCGGCGGTAGCGCGGCAGAGCGCGGTCGGAAATGCGTCCGTTGACGATGGCGAGTCCCGCGCCGGTACGGTGCACTTCGCGGAAGAGGTTGGGCCAGATCTCGGTCTCGGCCACCAGCACCACGCTCGGACGCAGCGCGCGCAGCACCCGGCGCACGGCCCACACGTAGTCCACCGGCGCGTAAAAGACCCCGTCGGCCAGCCCGCGCAGCTTGTCGCCGGCGGTGGCGCGTCCGGCGATGGTGGAAGTGGAGACGAAAAGGCGCGCATGGGGAAAGGCCGCGCGCAAGCGGCGCGCCAGCTCCAGGCAGGCAAGCACCTCGCCCACCGAAACTGCATGCAACCAGATGGAGCCCGGAGCAGTCTGTCTGAATGAATGCGGGAGGAAGCCGAAACGCTCGGGAAGGCTGCGCCAGTACCCCCGGTTCCGCAGTCCGCGAGCCAGGAAATACAATAACAACAAGGGCAGCGCCAACGCCTGAACCACGCGATAGAGGAAATAAATGCCTTTTGTTTTCAAACGTTTGGCTCTTATTATTCTGAGTATAACGGCGGTGTCGGCGGCGGACAAGGAGACGCCATTCAAGGCGCAGCCCGCCGCCAGTTACCCGGCCCACCAGACCAACCAGCAAATCACAATTGCGGCCGACCCGTACATAGACACCGGCAAACTCAAGGTGGCCTTCGGAAAACTGGATCCCAACGAGTATGGCGTACTGCCGGTGCTGGTGGTTATCCAGAACGATTCCGGACAAACCCTGCGGCTCAGCAACATGCGGGTCGAGTACATGGGGCCGAACCGCGAGCGCATCGACGCCACGCCGGCCAGGGACGTGCGCTATCTGCGCGGTCCGCAGCGCCCCAACATGATCGGCGGACCGCCGGGCACCAAGATCAAAGTGATCAAGACCAGGAAGAACCCCCTCGATGCCTGGGAAGTGGAGGGCCGCGCCTTCGCCGCGCAGATGCTGCCGGCGGGAAATTCTGCGAGCGGCTTTTTCTACTTCCAGACCACGCTCCGCCCCGGCGCGACGATCTATCTGAGCGGGATCACGGAAGCAGCCACCGCCAAAGAGTTGCTGTATTTCGAAATCCCGCTGCCCTAGCAGCCCTGACCAAATCGTGGCTGCGCGATCCCGCGGGACGCTTACCACGGGCTGTTGGCCGCCCGGTTGCGATATCCTTAACGGCATGTTCGGCCGCGACCTGCTATACGCCGCGCGCACTCTGCGGCGCAGCCCGGTTTTCACCGCTACCGCGATTCTGACCATCGCGCTCGGCATCGGCGCCAGCACCGCCATCTTCAGCGTGACCGGCGCCGTGCTGCTGCGTCCCCTCCCCTACCGCGATCCCGACCGCCTGGTCTTCGTAATCGGCGACCTGCGCGCGCGGAACGTGAAGGACTTCCCGCTTTCCAACGCGGATTTTCTCGACCTGCGCGACCAGACCACGAATGTCTTCGACGAAGTGGGCGCGGTCGCCACGTTTCGCGGTACGGTGCCGAAGGAAGACGGCACCAGCGAGCAACTCCGGTTCGCTCAAGTGACCACGAACTTCTTCCACCTGATGGGCGCGAACGTGGAAGCCGGACGCGGATTTTCGGACGCGGATGGAGTGCCGCAAGCGGCGCCGCCTCCCGACGCCGCGGCACCGGCGCCACCCGCGCGTCTCCCGGCGGTAGTGATGCTGAGCCATGCCTACTGGCAGAGCCGCTTCGGCGGGCGCACGGACATCCTGGGCAAGCCGCTACCGGGCTTCGCGCAGGGGAACAACATCGTAGTGGGCGTGCTGAAGCCCGGGTTCGAACTGCTGTTCGCGTCGGACTCGAATATGGAACGCCTGCCCGACGTGTGGACGGCGGCGCGCATTTTCTACGACAACGCGGCGCGCAACAACGTCACGTGGCGCGCCATCGCGCGGCTGCGCCCGGGCGTAACGATCGAACAGGCGCAGGCGGCCGCGGACCGGTACGCCGCCGCCATGCGCGCGGTCAACGGCATCAGCCGCACGGCCGGATTCGCGGTGCGCGTGGAGCCGGTGCACCGGCACCTGGTCGAGGAGGTGCGGCCGGCCCTGATCACGCTGATGGGCGCGGTGCTTTTCCTGTTGCTCATCGCCTGCGCCAACGTGGCGAACCTGCTGCTGGTGCGGGCATCCTTGCGCGAGCGGGAACTGGCCGTGCGGACCGCGCTGGGCGGCAACTGGTGGCACCTGGTCACGCAGATGCTGGCGGAGGCGCTGCTGCTCGCGCTGGCGGGCGGCGCCGCCGGAGTGGCTCTGGCCTCGTTCGCGATCGCCGAATTGCGCGCGCTCGCGCCGGCCAACCTGCCGCGACTGGACGCGGTGGCGGTCGATCCATCGACGATCGGCTTCGCGACACTGGCCGCGCTGGCGGCCGCGGCCCTGTTCGGCACTATCCCGGCGTGGCGTACCGCGCGGCCGGACATCGCGCACGTGCTGCGCGGAGCCGGACGCAACGCTGGACTGGGACGCGCGGGATGGCTGCGCAGCGGCGTCGTAGTGGCGGAGGTCGCGCTCTGCTTCGTGCTGATGATCGGCAGCGGCCTGATGTTCCGCAGTTTTCTCGCGCTCAACCGCATCGAGCCGGGCTTCGACGCGCGCCACCTGCTGACCTTCCAGGTGCTGGGGCGGCGGGGGCAGCAACCCGAACAACGCGCGGCGTTCGAGCGCGGACTGCAGACGGCGCTCGCGGACATACCCGGAGTGGAAAGTGTGGCCGCGGGGCTGTTCTTTCCGCTGACTGGGGGGTATTCGCCGATCCGCTGGGGCACCGCGGCGGCCGCCGGCGATCCGGCGAAATTTCAGGCGGCGGATTTTCAGATTGTGCTGCCGGGCTATTTCGAAGCTATGCGCACGCCGCTTCTCGCCGGGCGCACGTTCACGGACGCGGACAACGTGCCGGGTCGCAAAGTGGTGATCGTGGACCAGACGCTGGCGGCCAAAGCCTTCCCCGGGGAGAATGCTGTGGGGAAACAGATCCTGACCCGGATCAACACGCCGCAGCCGGAGTCGGTGGAGATCGTCGGGGTGGTGGGACATGTTCGCGCCACGTCGCTGGCCGAACCGGGGCGCGAGCAGATTTACTTCACCGACGCCTTCATCGGGCACGGCGCTGTGACGTACCAGGCGCTGCGAGTGGCGGGCGATCCCGCGCGATACGGCGCCGCGGCGCGGGCGGCGGTGGCGCGATTCGATCGCTCGCAGGCAGTGACCGGGATGGCGAGCGCGGAGGAGGTGCTGGCCCGCGCGCGCTCCTCCACGCGCTTCCAATTGCTCCTGATCGGCGTCTTCGCCGGCGTCGCCCTGCTGCTGGCCGGCGTGGGGCTTTACGGCGTGCTGGCGACCGTGGTGCGGCAGCGCACCGCGGAGATTGGCGTCCGCATGGCGCTGGGCGCCGCGCCCCGCGGCATCTTCGCGCTGATCGTCGGCCACGGGTTGCGGCTGAGCGCGATCGGGATCGCCGCCGGCATTCTGGCGGCACTCGCCTTGACCCGCGTGATGACCACCATGCTGGTCGGAATCCGGCCGGCGGATCCGCTCACCTTCATCGCCATGATCGCGCTCTTTGCCGCAATCGCGACGCTCGCGGCGTGGCTGCCCGCGCGGCGCGCCGCATCGCTCGATCCAACCGAGGCATTGCGCGAACAGTAAAGAAACGTGAACAATGTCAATTCGTGTTAAGAAGCCGCGGGCGCGGTAACTGCGGGTGTAGCGCGGTCATCTTTCTATGCAGAAGGAGCTACACCAATGAAACTCAGAAACGTTCTCTTATGCGCCGCGCTGGCAATCGGGAGCACACTTTACGCCCAGATCCCGGTGGACCGCGTCGATGCGTACTTCCCCGCGCCCGTAGAGGTGAACGGCGTGACGCTTCCCGCAGGGAACGTGTCCATCCAGATGGTGCGCAACAATGGAACCATGTTCCTGACCCTGCGCTCGGCATCGGGCGAGCACGTCAACGCACTGGTCAACCGGTTTGAAGATGTCAGCTCGGACGTATCCGAAGTCAAAGTGATCCTCGACCAGAAGGACGGCGTCTATCACCTGGAAAAAATCTCCCTGCCCAACCACATCACCCTCAACGTCCTGCACGCCCAGTAACTCCGCTACAACACCACAACAGGATGATAGAGATTCGGGAGGACCGCCTCGCCGATGGCTACCAGTTCGCCCGTCCGCGTCACCGCCTTCACGAACTTCGATGCAGGCTGTGAGCGGAAGGGCGAGGCTGGGAAGTTGCGGCCGTTGCGGACCTGGCGCGCGGTCACGTCGTCCACGAAGACGCTGGGCATGCCGGGCAGGAGTTTCGCCGCCGGCACGAACGCATCCACCAGCCGCTCGTCGGCGGCGAGGCGTTCGAGTTGCTCCAGGGTGCGCGCCTGGTCGAGTTCGAATTCGCCGCTGGCTACGCGGCGGAGTTCGGCCAGGTGCGCGCCCGGCCCCATGGCGAGCCCGAGATCGTGCGCGATCGAGCGCATGTAGGTCCCGCCGGAGCAGTGGGCGCGCAACTTCACCAGCGCGCCGTCGATGGAGAGCACCGTGAGTTCGTACACGTGCACCTTCACCGGCTCCAGTTCGACGGCGACGTTCTTGCGCGCCAGATCGTAGGCGCGCTTGCCGTCCACCTTCTTCGCGGAAACCGCCGGCGGCGTCTGCAGGAACTCTCCGCGGAACCGCTCGAGGTGGCACTCCAACTCCTCGGGATCCACCGTAACTTCCCGCTCGTAGCTGGTAGGCTCGCCGGCGCGATCGTACGTGGTGGTGGACCAGCCGAACCGCACCAGCCCCTCGTAGATCTTGTCGCTGCGCGTGTAAAACTGCGCCAGTCGCGTCGCGCGTTCCATCACCAGCGGCAGCACGCCGGTCGCGATCGGGTCCAGCGTGCCCAGGTGCCCCACCTTCTTCGTGCCGGCAATGCGCCGCACCTTGTTGACTACGTCATGCGAGGTCCAGCCCTCGGGCTTGTCGATTACGATGACTCCGTCCAATGTTTTCGCGCCTTGCACAGATAACCCAGCGTGAAGTTGCGCTCCCGGTCCAGGAAATCCAGGAAAGGAAGAATCAGCGCCGGGGGCACCAGAAGAATTGCGGCCGGCAGGAACAATAGCCAGCGCGGGCCTCCAGTAAAGAATTGTAGCCCGTTCAGCAGCCTCCGCGCGAGCAGCCGGAAATAGCCGCCCACCGGACGCAGTTCCACCACCCGCATCCCGGCGCGCTCCAGAAGGTACGTCAGCCCGTGGCGCGTGTAGCGGAAGTAATCGTGCGGCGCCTGGTGGACCTCCCACTCGAGAGGCGCGAAAAGAAGCAACGTGCCGCCCTCGCGTAGCGTGCGCGCGATCTCGCGGAGCGCGGCGGCGGGTTCGCGCAGATGCTCGATTGTGACGATGTGGATGGCGGCGTCGAACGTGCCCTCGGCGAAAGGCAGCGCGCAGAGGTCGGCGACCGCGTCGAGTTTGCTGTAGTCCCACCCGGTATCGCCTACCGCGAGATCGACTCCGGTGTACCGGCGTCCGGCGAAGTGGTGCGCGTACTGCCCTTCCCCCGAGCCGGCGTCGAGCACGCGCGCGCCGGCGGCGAGATCGCCCGCGAAACCGCTCACGGCGTCTTCGATTTCCACCTCGAAATGCAGGATGTGGCGGCGCAGTGGGCGCGGCAGCAGGTACGCGATGCGGGTGTAGCTCATCGCGGCCGGGCCTCCACCATGACGCTGGACCCGGCGCCGGCCGCCGCTTCCAGAGCCGCGAAGGGCAGCGACGCCGCCACCAGCGCAAGGTATATCAAGTCCTTCGCCAGCCGCGCGCCGCGGGATTCCGGGACTCGCCGGATGCGGCGCGCCATCGGGTCCAGCCCGGGCGCCAGGCTGCTGGCCAGCCCGGCTGGATTGTCGCGCAGCGAAAAGAATTTCCGCCGCAGCACCTCAAAGCCGCTGCGCGCCAGCAGCGCTTCCAGGTCGCGCGCGCGAAAATCGAAGAGATGGCGCGGCACGTCGTACCCGTTCCACCGGTGCCCGAGCAGGCGCGCCTGCCCGGATGCGGCGTTGGGCACCTGCACGATCAGCCGGCCGTCCGGCGCCAGCAACTCGCGCGCCGCGGTGAAGTAGGCCTGCGGATCGTAGAGATGCTCCACCACGTGGAACATGGTGATCGCGGCGAAGGCGCCGGGGCGCAGCGGCGCGCGCGGAAAATCGGCGACCAGGGCGGGTACCTGCTGCCGCGACCAGGCGACCCCCGCCGCTTCCCGCGAAAAGTCCAGCCCCGCCACGTTCACCCCGCGCTCCCGCATCATGCCCAGGAAAAGCCCGCCGCCGCAGCCCACGTCGAGCAACGGGCCGCGCGCGCTTGAGGATTCCAGCGCGCGGGCGACGAACCGCACGTGATCGCGCAACACGAGCCGGCGATAAGCCTCCTCCATGCGGCCCGCCGTGCTGGAATCCGCCGCGAACCAGTAGTTGTCCGGATAGTAGCGGCCGAGTTGCGCGGGGTCGGGCAGCGGATCCAGCCGGATCATGCCGCATTGCGCGCAGCGCGCCACCGCGAACTCCTCCTCGGTGGTGTGGTACAGGCGGTCGCTGCCGCGGAACATCGGCGCGGCCTGCGCGCCGCCGCAGATCAGGCACGCGCTCATGCCACATCTCCCAGCCGAAGGCGGTGCGCCAGAATCAGCCGGCGTACGTCGCGCGGCCCCAGTTTGCGCATGCGCGCGATGGCGGCGCGCTTGCGCAGCGTCCGCGGCAGCATGGCGAGGGCCGCGACATCTCCGGCGAGAATCGCGCCCATCATGCGCAGCTTGCCGCCCAAGCCGGGGAAATGCGCGGTATCGCCCGCCCCCCGCCCTGCCGCTGCCGCCCCGGCGATCAGGCGCAGCGCGAAGTAGATCGGGTTCAGCGCCAGCAGGCTCCACGGGAAGAGCTTCACCGCCAGCAGCACGCGATTGCGCTCGATCAGCCGCAGGCGCGCGCCCGACCCCTTCCCCATGGTCGCGCCGCGATGGTGCCGCACCACCGCCCGCGGCGTGTACCAGCAGCGCCACCCGGCGATGCGCGCGCGCAGCCCGAGTTCGGCATCGTCGCCGTAAGCGAAGAGGTCTTCGTCGAAACCGCCGATTTCCTCCAGCATGCGCTTGCGATACATGGCCGCGCAGCCGTCCGGCCAGAGCACCTCCTCTTCGCGGTCGAACTGCCCTTCGTCCAGCGTGCCGCTGCCCCGGCCGCGATTCTGGCCGTCCGGGAAAATCAGGTGCCCGGCCTTGTCGATGCGCTTCGGATCCTCCCAAACCAGAATCTTGCTCGCCGCCATCCCGGTATCCGGCGCGCGCGAGCAGGCGCGGTGGAGTTCAACCAGCCAGCCCGGCTCGGCTTCGGCGTCGTTATTGAGCAGCGCGATGAACTCGCCGCGCGCGGCCGCGATCCCCTGGTTGTTGGCCGCGCAGAAGCCCCGGTTTTCGCGGTTGCGGATCACCCGCGCGCCGAACTCGGCCTCGGCCATCTCCGCGCTGCCGTCGCTCGAGCCGTTGTCCACCACGATGGTTTCGAAGTCGATACCGCGCTGCCGCTCGAGCGAGGCCAGCGACGCGCGCAGCAGCTCCCGGCGGTTCCAGTTCACTATCACCACGCTGATCAACGAGACTATGCTAGCAGCTTGCCGGCCGCGAGCCGCTACGGGTTGATATATTAGTAGGTTAGAGGGCAAATACGGGGCTATGACGAGCGTCGGCGACACGCTGCGGCGCGCGCGCGAGCAGCGCAAACTCAATCTCGAAGATGTCTCCCGCGAGTTGAAGATCTCGCACCGCCTGCTCGAAGCCATGGAGGCCGATCAGTACGAGCGGCTCCCCGGCACGATCTTCGCCAAGGCCTTCGTGCGCCAGTACGCAAACCTGCTCTCGCTCGACGGCGAGGACCTCGCCGCGCAGGTCGGCCGCGCCATGGAACCTCCGGTGCTCGATATCGGCCCCAGTGAGAAATCCAAACCGGCGGTGAACCCCGTCGATGTGCCTCGCGTCGAAGAGTGGAGTTCCGTGGGCGATCGCCGATTCCGGCCCTCCGGATCGCTCTCCGCGGCGGCGCTCGTGGTGGTGGTGATGCTCATCTGCTCCGCCGTGTACGCGTGGATGCAGCGTCCGCGCTACACCAACGTGCACACCCCTCCCCCAGCGGTCGCCCACAACGAACCCGCGCCGCGGCCGGAGGTACCGCAAACCGCCGCGCAGCAGCCCGCCGCATCCGTACCCGTCACCCTGCCCGCGCCATCCGGAGCGGACGCGAAACCGCCGGCGGGCGAGTCCGCGCAGCCCGCCGCATCGCCGCTGCCGGCGGCCCCGCCACCCGTGCAGGCGGCTGCCGCGGCGCAGCCCGCCACACCGGCGCCGGCAACTCCGCCCGGACCGGTTCACGTGGAGATCGTCGCCGATGAACAGGCGTGGGTCGCGGCGCGCGCGGACGGCAAGTACGTCTTCTCGGGAACCCTGGATCCGGGCGGACGCCGCACCGTGGACGCCAATACCGAAGTGGTCGTGCGGCTCGGCAACGCCGGCGGAGTCTCCCTCCTGCTCAACGGAAAAACCGTGGGCGCCGTGGGGCCCAAGGGACAAGTGCGAACGGTTCAGTTCACTTCGGGCGGCTTCCAGATCGTGCCGCCCAAGCCCCCCGCGCCGGACCCGCTGTCGGACCGCTGACGCCGCAACGCGCGCTGGCGCCTGCGTTCGAGCACCAGCAATTCCCGCCGGCGGCGCAGTTTGACGCTCTCATCCACCTTGTGCCAGAACTTCCAGAAGTAACTCACCGCCGAGGCCAGCGCGAAGAACACCACGATCCACATCAGCACCATGCCCGGCGTGTGCAACTCGGGATGGCGCACCGCCACCAGTAAACAGGAGATCGCCACCACCTGCGAGAACATCTTGGTCTTGCCCAGGTCGCTCGCCTTAATGGTGTAGCCTTCGGCGGCGGCGATGCTGCGCAGTCCGCTCACCGCGAACTCGCGGCCGATGATCAGGATCGCCATCCAGCCGGCAAGTTCGCGCACCTGCACCAGTGAAATCAGCGCGGCCGAGATGAGCAGTTTGTCGGCGATCGGGTCGAGCAGCGTGCCGATCGTCGTGACCTGCTTCCAGCGGCGCGCCAGGTACCCGTCCAGGAGATCCGTGAACGCGGCCGCTAGGAAGATCGCCAGCGACAGCCACTCGTTGGTGATGAGCAGCCCGTCTACCTTGATCGCGACGTTCTCCTGCACCAGCGCCGCAACCAGCAGCGGCACGAAAAAAATCCGCAGGATCGTGAGCGCGTTCGGCAGATTCATCCGTCCACCCCAACTATACCAGCAAGAAAGCGGGTGTGACGTGATCGTCACACCCGGGCCGTCCTATACTGGAGGTTCATCCGTCATGAAGCTTTCACGCCGGCATTTCTTCTTCGGCAGTCTCGCCCTGCCCGCCCTGGCCGCCAAAAAGCCCGCGGGCGAGACGCCACATATCGTTCTCATCCTGGCCGAACATCTGCCGGCGTGGCTGTTGAGCTGTTACGGCAACAAGGAAGTCCGGACGCCGAACATCGACCGGCTCTCCCTCACTGGAACGCGCCTGATGAACCACATCGCGGCGCACGGCGATCCGGCGGCGGCGCGCGCCGCGCTGCTTACCGGAATGTTGGCGGGCGGCGGCACCCCGGTGGACAAGTTACTCTCCGGCGTCGGCTACTCCACGCACACTGCCGCGAGCGGCGCCGAAGCCGTGCGCGTGCTGGAAGCCGAATCCGGCGCCAAGCCCTTCCTGCTCACCGTGACCCTCTCCGGATTCGCACCCCCATACCCGGGCGGCGCACCATACCTGGGACAGTTCGCCAACGCGAAACTGGATACCTTCGAGCAGGTGCCCCCCGCGCCGAATATCGCGGCCGGCAAGGAGATGTTCACCGGCGACCTGCTGGGAAACCTGCGCGCCGCGGCGGCGGCCGTGGTGGGGATCGATGCCGAAGTCGGCGTCATCACCGCGAAGCTGTCCCAGAAGAAACTGCTGGACAACACCCTGATCGTCTTCACCTCGCCGACCGGTTCCCTGATCGGCCGCCACGGCTTGTGGAACGGTTCGGCGGGCAGCAATCCGCCGAACTTCTACGAAGAGGTGATCGCGACTCCCATGATCTGGGTGTGGCCCGCGCGGGTCGCGCCGTCCAATACCCGGCCCGAACTGGTGAGCGGTGCCGACCTCACCCCAACCATCTGCGATCTGACTCCGGCCGACCTCCCCGCCGGTACCTATCCCGGGCGCAGCTACCTGCCCCTGGTGCAAAATAAACCCCTGCCCAAAAAACAGCCCTGGCGAAAGACGGCTTTCCTGGCCGATGGACGTTTCGGGGTGGCGCGCGACGACCGCTACAAGCTGGTATTGCGCGACGAGGGGAAGGGACCGAACGAATTATACGATTTGACCGCGGATGCCCGGGAGAGAGTCAATCAGTACGATAACCCGCAATTCCTCGCGGTGCGTACCCAGTTGACCGGTGAGTTGACCCGCTGGAGACAGAAGTTTACGGTGTGAGGCAGGCCCGAAAGCCTGCCCCATGGTCCGCCAGAAATCGTCTGATGCTTACTTCTTGTAGCCGTCCAGGCTGTGGTTGTGAGCCTTGTAGTACTGGCCCGCTTCGGTGAGGCTCTTCTCCATCACTTCCTTGCTGCCCATCTTGCTGTGGCAGTACACGCACTTCTGGTTTTCCTTCTTGGCGTACTCCGGCTTGCCATAGGTAGCGCTCGTGCAAAGCATCAGGCCCACAAAGGCCACCGCCACCGGCACCACCAGCTTCATCATCCGCATGATTCGATTACTCCTGATTGACGTCCCGGTATCGGGATCTCAATATCCTGAATAAATTATATTCCGACTGTGGGCTTGCGCAACACGCCGCATCATTAAACCTGCTCAATCTGTTGCGATTTACTACAAATTCGCGTCGCCCTCCAGACTTCTCCACAGGTACCAGCTTGCCACCGAGCACCACGGGCGCCATCGCGCAGCCATGGCCTCAATCTCGGCTATAGCGGGCAACTCCTTTAAGCCGTATGCCTTACGAATCGCGTTGCGGATCCCCAGATCGCCGGTAGGCAGCACATCCGGACGGCGCAGGGCGAACATGAGGAACATGTGTGCCGTCCAGGTTCCGATGCCCTTCACCTGAGTGAGCCGCTCGATCACCTCGGCGTCGTCCAGGGCGGGCAGTTCCTCAAACACCACGCGCCGTTCCCGGGTATGCCGTGCGAGATCGCGGATGTAGGCGGTCTTGGCGGCGGAGAGACCCAGCGTACGCATGCGTGCCGGACGCAGCCGCAGAATCCCCTCCGGGGTGAGCGGCGAACCGGCGGCTCCCTCCAGACGCCCGAAAATCACACTCGCGACCCGTCCGCTCAACTGTTGGTAGACGATCGAGCGGACCAGGCAATCGAAGTCCGCCGGACGGTACCGCATGGCGAACTCGCCCACCCGGTCGATAATCCGCGCCAGGATGGGGTCGTTGCGCCGGAGGTGCTGGATGGCGTGGGTCATCCCATTCCCGATTGTACAGGCGCGCACCTCCCCCCCGCAGCGCCCGGCGGATGCCACTGGTATCATTCGGACATGAAGGTCATTTCCGTACGCAACCTCTTGTGCATGGCGGCGGCGTTTGCCGGCTTCGCGTGCACCGCGTTCGCTCAACTCCCCTCGGCGGCGAGTCTGAAGGGGGCCTACTACGTGCGCTACCTCGGCGAGGACACCGGCAGCGGCGCCGTGGTGAGCTTTCAGGGCACCATGACCTTCGACGGCACTGGCAAGTACACCGTGGCCGGCGCGGGTGCCAGCAGCAAGACCACCGACCACGCCCTCAAGTTCCTCAGCAGCGGCAACTATTACGTTCTCTCCAACGCCCTCGTCATCCTGGACAACCCCTTCGATACCGCCAGCCCGTCCAACAGCGGTCCGATTTACGGCGGAATGGGAACCGGGATTGTAAGCGGCAGCAGCACCGAAGGAACGTTTCTGGATATTTTCCTTGCCGTTCCGGCAAGCACCGCCGCATCCAACGCCACGCTCAGCGGCACCTACAACGTGGCCAGCCTCGAGTTCCTGAACGGCGATACCAAGCAGACGCGCGACACGTTCTTCCCGCTTACCGCCGATGGCAAGGGCGGATTGGGCAGCGTCACCATCAACGGCACAGCCCAGAGCCTGAGCGGCGCCGCCACCGTGCAGACCAGCGCCGGCGCCACCTATGCGCTGAACGCCAACGGCTCGGGGACCATGACGCTGCCCGCGCCCAGCGGCGTGTCGGCCGGCAACGTGCTTCTCTCCGGGGGCAAGGTGCTCTACACGGCCGCGGACGGCAGTTTCTTCATCGCCGGCGGGACCGGTACTTACGACCTGGTTTTCGGCGCGAAAGCCGCGCCCGGCGCCTCCTTCGACGGGTTGTACTTCTCCGCGTACCTGCAAAACTACGCCACCGGGAGCAGCTCCGATGGAGTCTACGCGGTCAGCGGCAGCACCAATGCCCTCTCCGCGCTCGGCAAGGTGCTGGCCCACGAGCGGACCAACTCCGATAGCTCTTATCCCTACGACTACACCTACACCGACACCTATCAGTTCGGTGCCAACGGCATCGCCGCCAACAGCAACCAGGCCTTGGGCGCCGCCGGCAACCTGATGATCGTCGCCGGCAGCGGCGGCAATTACATGCTGGGCGTGTACACCAAGTCGGTTCCCATGACCCCGGTGGGCGCGGTGTACCTGAACCCGCAAGGGGTGGTCAACGCCGCCAACTACATCCCGTTCACCGCGCAGGTATCGCCGGGAGAAGTGGTCACCCTCTACGGCAGCGGCCTGGCGGGACAGGTCGCCACCGCCGGCGGCACGCCGTTCCCGAACACGCTGGGCGGCGCGCAGGTCAACATCGCTTATAAGGACGCCACGAACACCACCGTCAACGTCACCGCTCCGGTTTATTACGTGAGCCCCACGCAGATCTCGGCGGTCGTCCCTTACACGGTGCCCAGCGACGGCACCACGCTCGTCTTCTCGGTAACTTACAACGGGGTGACGTCCAACGCGGCCAGCGTCTACAGCGGTCCGGCATCGCCTGGAATCTTTACGGTCGGCAGCACCGGTATCGGCAGTGCAGCGGTGCTGCACGCTGATTACAGTCTGGTAACCGCGGCAAACCCAGCGCACTCGGGAGAGACCATCCAACTCTTTCTGACCGGTCTGGGCGCCGTGAAGAACTCTATCGCTGCGGGCAGCGCCGGACCCACCAATCCGCTGAACACCACCACCATCCCCGTGGATATCGGGGTGCGCGATTCCGGCGGCGTCTTCTACGACGGCAAGGTGGCGTTTTCGGGGCTAGCCCCCGGGTGGGGCGGTCTGTACCAGGTGAACCTCACCCTCCCGGCAAATCTGCCCACCGGCACCCTGACCCTGAGCGTGTATTGTGGAGATGGGACTACGTCGGGCGACGCTTGGAACGAAGAGGCCACCATCGCGGTAGCCAAGTGAAACATCAGGCGGGTCCGGCGCGTCACTTTGATCACGGGATGAAACCACTGGCATTGATCGCTCTGTGCGCCGCCCTGGCGGCGCAGACTCCGCAGAAGCCGCTCGACCGGCAGACCGACGACTCGCTTCCATCCATCAAGGTGGACGTGAACGTGGTCAGCATCCTGGCCAGCGTCCGTGATAAAAAGGGCGCGCTCATCCCCAGCCTCACCAAAGATGACTTCACCGTCTTCGAGGACGGCAAGAAGCAGACCATCAAGTACTTCACGCGCGAGACCGACCTCGCGCTCACCATGGGCCTGCTGGTCGACGTCTCCGCCAGCCAGCGCAACCTGATTGGCATCGAGCAGTCCGCCGCCAACCAGTTCTTCGGCCAGGTCCTGCGCAAAAAGGACCTGGCCTTCCTCATGGAGTTCGGCGAGGAAGCCGAACTGCTCCAGGACTACACCAGTTCCCCCCGCCTGCTCTACGAAGGGTTGCGGCAACTGCGCATTTCCAGCGGCGTCTCCGGCCCCATGCCCGGCCCCGTTCCCACCATCGGCTCGCCCCGCGGCACCGTGCTCTACGACGCCGTCTATCTCGCCGCCAATGAAAAGCTCAAAGGCGAAGTCGGGCGCAAGATGATCGTGGTGATCACCGACGGCGTCGACCAGGGCAGCCGGGTCAGCATCTCCGAGGCGATCGAAGCGGCGCAGAAGGCCGATGCCGTGATCTACTCGATCGACTACTACGACCCCAGCGCCTACGGCGGATTCGGCTTCGGCGGCGGCGGCGGCGAGGGCGCGCTCAGGAAAATGAGCGACGAAACCGGCGGCCGCGTCTACAAAGTGGACCGTCGCCACACCCTCGACCAGGTGTTCAAGGAACTGCAGGACGAAATGCGCAGCCAGTACATGATCGGTTACACCCCGGACAACGACGCCCGCGACGGCTCCTACCGCAAGATCGACATCAAGTTGGCCGGTAAGGAGTACAAAGCGCAGGCCCGCAAAGGCTACTACGCCATCAAACAGTGACGCCCCATCCAGTTAAGCTGCCGGCCCCGGAATTCCTGTAACCCATACAATGGAAATACGTCTGGAGGACTATGTTGCTCGGGAAACCTTGTAGCGCCATCGTATTCGCGGCTCTGCTTGCCGCATCTCTACCGGCCTTCGGCCAACAGTATTCCGATCAGTACGCGCTGATCCTCAATGACACCCCCGTGATCGCGCGCTTCCCGGGCCGCGACCCGGCCCGTTCCACCGCCGCGCAGGCCTACCGGCGGCAACTGGTCTCCGCGCAGCAGGCCGTGCGGGCGGCCGCGATCGCGCGCCACGTGTCGGTCACGGGCTCGGCCGATACGGTCCTGAACGCTGTGTTCGTGCACGCCACGCCGGACCAGTTGGCCGCCCTCCGGGCGATCCCCGGAGTCAAGGCGGTGATCCGCATGCGCTCGGCCGTGCCGCAACTGAACAAGGCGGTGAACCTGATGAACGCGCCCGCGGCTTGGACCGTGCTGGGCGGGCAGAGCAACGCCGGCGCCGGGATGAAGATCGGAGTCATCGATTCCGGCATCGACCAGACTCACCCCGCGTTCCAGGATTCCTCGCTCCAAATGCCCGCGGGATTTCCCAAGTGCACGGACGGTCACGCGGAGGACTGCTCCTACACCACCAACAAGGTGATCGTGGCCCGCAGTTACGTGCGCCAGATCGCTCCGGGGTCCAACCCGTCCAACCCGGCTGCGGATTCGCGTCCCGACGATTATTCGCCGCGCGACCGCGACGGTCACGGCACGGCGGTCGCCTCGGCGGCGGCGGCGATGCCCGCGACCACAGCCTCCGTGGCTGCCGGCGGCGGCTCCGTGACCATCCTCGGGATGGCGCCTAAGGCGTACCTGGGCAACTACAAGGTCTCCGGCTCGCCCGGCGTCAACGACAACCCGCCGGAGAGCGTCATCATCATGGCCGTGAACGATGCCGTGAAGGACGGCATGGACGTGGTCAACATCTCGCTCGGCTTCCCCGCCGTGTATGGCCCCCTGGACACCGGCGCCGCCTGCGGCCAGGCAGCCGGAACCCCGTGCGATCCCCTGGCAACCGCCTTTGAGAACGCGGTGAAGGCGGGACTCGTGGTGGTGGCGGCGGCGGGCAACAACGGCAGCGACGGGCTTTCCTACCCGACGTTTGAGACCATCACCTCGCCCGGGGACGCGCCGGACGTGATCGCCGTCGGCGCAAGCAGCAACTCGCATTACATGGACGAGAGCGTGAGCATCTCCGGCGGCTCCTCCAACCTGCAGAACATCGCGGCCAGCGTGGGCGACAACTATGGATCCTCGCCGCTGGGCGCTTCCAGCGCTCCGGTGATCGACGTGAGCACCCTGGGCAACGACGGGTTGGCCTGTTCGGCGCTTCCGGCCGGTTCGCTGACCGGCGCGTTCGCGCTGATCCAGCGCGGCACCTGCCCCTTCGCCACCAAGGAAACCAACGCCCTCAATGCCGGAGCAGTGGGCGTCATTTTCTACCTGGCCGACTCCTCGGCGATCTTCATGCCGAGCGGACTCAACGGCACCGAACCGGTGGCCATGATCTCTCTGGCCGACGGAACCAACGTCAAGACCTGGCTGGCGTCCCATGCCGGCGCAACCGGCATCATCGACCCCGCGGGCGTCGAGGTCGATGACAGCGCCTACCAGAACCAGCTTGCGTACTTCTCCGCCGTGGGACCGTCGATCGACGGCAATCTCAAGCCCGATCTCGTGGCCGCCGGTTCCAGCGCGAGTTCGTACGGCGGGATGTTGATGGCCACCCAGAACTACGATCCGAATTCTTTCCTGTTCAGCGACTCCCGGTATGTGGCGGCGGCGGGAACAAGCTTCGCCTCACCCCTGGTCGCCGGCGCGGCCGCTCTGGTCAAGCAGAAGCATCCCGGCTGGACCCCGATACAGATCAAGGCCGCGCTGGTGAACACGGCCAACACCAGCGTGACTACGGACGACGGCATCATCAACAGCAATAACGGCGACGCGGTGGACGTGCAATGGATCGGCGCCGGCCGTTTGGACGCCGGCGCGGCGGTCAACGCCACGGTGCTGGCGATTCCATCCACCGTTTCCTACGGCGTGCTCGCCGCGGCCCCGAACAACATCCAGAAATCCATTACGCTCACCAACACGGGCGCGGCCGCGGTCACCCTTGCGGTCGCGGTGGCCCAGGGCGCCAAGAGCTACACCGGGAACCTGACCGGCGGCCTGGTGCCCGCGCTGGATAAGACCACTCTCGCGCTGGCGCCCGGCGCGTCCGGCACCGTCACCCTGACCCTGAACGGCGCCATGCCTGCCGCCGGCTCCTACTCGGGTGAAGTGACCTTCTCCGGTAGCAACGTCTCCCTGCGCGTCCCCTACCTCTACCTCGTGGGCGACGGCAAGGCGGTCAACCTCTGGACCCTGCCGGCGAACGTCGAGGGCATCGTCGGACAGCCCGTGATCAACGATCTCAGCATCACAAAGTCCACCCCGAATCCGACCATCGCGATTCAGGTGACCGATGCGCAGGGCGCGCCGGTGGCCAACGCGCCCGTGACCTGGAGTTCCACGCCGCGGCGCGCCATCAACTTCGCCAATTCGTCTTCCACCACCAACGCCTACGGCATCGCGACCACGGATGTGACCATCGCCCAGACCGGCAACTTCACCATCAACGTGGTCGCCGGCGGCCTGAGCTCGGCCTTCGACTACACCTCCAACTGCAACTGCTTCGGCCGCGTGCAGCCGACGATCTCGGCCGGCGGCGTGGTCAGCACCGGCAACGCCCTGACCACCATCGCCCCCGGCTCCTACATCTCCATCTACGGCAGCGGGCTGAGCGACCCCGGATATACCGACTCCGCCACCTACGTGCCGCTTCCCCTCACGATCGATGGCGTGACCGTGAGCTTCGACGTGCCCTCGGCCGGCATCAGCGTGCCCGGACACCTCGTGTACGTCAGCCCCACCCAGGTGAACGTGCAGGTCCCGTGGGAACTCCAGGGACAATCCTCGGCTCAGGTCAAGGTCACGATCGACAGCTATTCGTACGGCAACGTGGTCTCCGTACCGGTGGCGGATTCCTCGCCCGAGTTCTTCACCGACCTCGCCTCCGGAATCGTCGCCGCCCGCGACGTCAACGGCGTCCAGGTCTTCACCAACCACCCGGCGACGCGCGGCCAGATCGTGTCCCTGTTCCTCAACGGACTGGGACCGGTGAACAATCCCCCGGCCAGCGGCGACGTCGCCGGTGCGAGCCCGCTCTCCACCACGAAGAACACCCCGACCGTCACCATCGGCGGACAGAACGCAGCGGTGCAGTACTCCGGTCTAGCGCCCGGCTTCCCCGGACTGTACCAGATCAACGTCACGGTGCCCGGCGGTATCGGCACGGGGAATCAGCCGATCTCGGTATCCATCGGCGGCAAGACCACTCCGGCCAAGGTCGGCGGCACGAATGGTGCTACCATCGTCTTGCCGGTGCAATAAACGTGGCCAATCCCAAATACACGACGGGCGATACGCCTGCTCCCGTTTGCGAGCTGGTGGATACGCTGGGCGATGGAACCAAGGTCAAGCGGCGCCTGCCGCGCATGAGGGCCTGCAATGAGAAGGACGAAAAAGGAAAGCTCTGCGCGGGCCACCTCAAGCGCTGGTTCTTCTTCGGTGACGAGGTAAAAAGCAAGTTCGGAGCCGAGGCGGAAATCTACCGCTGCGAGCACTGCAAGACCCTGTACCTGCCGAATCCCGAAGAAACACCGCGCACCCGCACGCTGAGCTTCTAGCCGCGCATCGCCGCGTTGGCCACCCTGTCGCGAAAACTTCTCGGCGCCTCAGCGTCTCTGCGTCAACGCCGAAGTGCCCCTCGCGCGCTACTGCCGCGCCGCCCCGGGCAGCACGAGTACGCCCGGCTGCGTTTTCGCCGGCCCCGCGGCCTTGATGGACGCGACCTTGCCTTCCTTCACCTCGATTTGGGTCGGCCCCTCTTTGCCCGAGTAGGTCAGCTTGCTCACGCCTTCCCCCGCGGCCAGTTCGAGCGAGGGCGGACCGAAGCGCCGCACCAGGTCGTCGTAGGCCATGCCGACCTCGGCATGGGCGATCGTCTCATACGTCCTGGCGGGTTCCTTGGACTCCGCCGCCGCGTGCGAGCGCACCAGTACCGTCTCGGTGCTCGTGGCGGCCGCCCCGGCGCCGCCGGTCGATACCTTGCCGCCGAGCGCCTTGTCCAGGTTGCTGAACGCGCCGGCAATGCCCTTCCCCAGGTCCCGGGCGGGCGCCGTGCTGGTAACCGCCCGCGCGGCACCCAGCCCGGCTTCAACGGCTGCCTGTCCATAGAGAGTGGCCGAAGCCACCAGCAACAGCGCGAGTCTCATGCTTCCGAGTCTGCCACCCTCCGGCGCCCCTGGAAAGCTGCCAAACGTTAACCGCCGCCCAGCAGTACCCCGCACAATCGCCTCCCCCAAAAAGAAAAACCGCATCGGTTCAACCTCAAGACCTTCGAGGCTGACTCCGATGCGGCTCGCCCTGGGTTGGGCTGGGATCCGGCGTCGGCTTGTCTGGACCAGCGTTAACTACCGAAATTCCTGGTCAGGTCCGCGTCCTTATTATTCCTTACCAGAAACGCCACACAACCACCGCTACCTGAACCCCGGGAGAGACTTCCAGAAACCGTTTCTCAATTCGTATCGGCAAAAAAACCCCTCTGCAGCAACCAACAAGGGAAGGAGGGTGAGCTTAAACTGTTACAGAACATCGGCTCCCGCAAGCACGCTGTCTTCTTCGGCCCACTTCACTTCCGCCTGCCTGTTGCAGCAGAGGGCAGGTTTGAAGGTACTTCGCCAATTCACCACTAGGAATAGCAATCGGATCCCCATGTGTCAATCTCTTTAACCCACTTTACTTGCAATATTTTGTGGCCACCGAATCGACTTTGGATGGGTTGCGCGTGCGCAGGTGGTGTGTCCCTATGACACAATTGGCTCCATGGGGCTCACATTCGGGTTGGCGCTGGCACTCGTTTCCATCGGGACGCCCCTCGCCGCCCAGGCCGACGATCCAGTCGCCGTATTCACCGAGCATCCCCGCCTTCTGCTGCGTCCGCAACGCCTGCGCCTGCTCAAGCGGGAACGGCAGCGCGAAAGTCCCCGATGGCAGCAATTCGCCGCCCTGGTGACCGGGGGCGCCCCCATGCCCGAACCCGGATTCGCCGACGCGCTCTACTACCAGATCGCGGGCGACGCTGCGTTCGGACGGAAGGCCATCGAGTTCGCCCTCTCCCCCGCCGCCGACCTGCGCCAGCAGGCGCTGGTCTTCGACTGGTGCCAGGACCTGCTCACCGAAACGCAGTCCCGCGATCTGACCTCACGGCTCGCCCGGGCGCTCGCCGAACAGCCGGGAAGCGACGCCGTGGACCGCGTCCGCGGACGCGTCCTCGCCGCCATCGCCCTCTCCGATCACGTGCCCCAGGCCCCGCAGCGCGAACTCGAGCGCGTGGTGCGCCAGTGGTGGGCCGTGCGCATCGTCGGCGCGCTCAAGGCCGGACGGCACGTCATCGCCCGCGACGACGCCTATCCCCTCTGGGAACTCATGCACGCCCTGCGCGAAAGCACGAACATCGACCTGCGCGAATCCTATCCCCGATTCTTCAAGGATTTCCCGATCGAACACCTGATCAGCCACTACCCCGTGGTCTACCAGGCGGCCGAGAACGAGTACCGGGTCGGCGCCACCGCGAAGCCCGGCGAGCCCGACGTGCGCTCCGCCGCGCTCTCGCGAGTCGCCGAACTGGCCATGGTAGCGTTCGACGTGAACGCCGCCGAAACCCAGGTCCTGCAAGGCTGGCTGATGCACGACAAGTTCATCCTCCGCAGCCCCTTCGGCGCGCCCTACGAGTTCCTGTGGGCCAACCCCTATCAGCCCGGGCTGAGCTACTACCACGTACCGCTGATCTTCCACGATCCCGACTTCGGGCGGCTCTTTGTGCGCTCCAGTTGGGAGCCGGACGCCACCTGGTTCGGGTACTTCGACGGCGCCATGCAACTCTTCACCGATGGCAAGCTGAGCCGGCTGAACCCGCAACTCGCCGCGCCCCCGGTCTCGCTGCAGGAGGCCTGGCTGTGCTTCGCGCGGCAGCAGCACCAGTGGAGCCTGCCCGTGGAGGACGAGGACGCGGTCTTCGTGCTCGGCCTGGAACCCCACCGCACCTACAAGGTCGAAGTGGACGACGAGGAAATGTTCGAGACCGGCGCCGACGCCGGCGGAATCCTCATGCTCGACCTGCCCAAGGGCCGGACCACCGCGTTCCGCATCCTCGCGCCCTAAAGCCCGGCGCCTACCCCAGCGCCTCGATCACCGCCGAGGTGACTTCCTCCGTGCTGCTCTTGCCGCCCAGATCCGGAGTGCGCACCTTGCCCTCGGCGAGCACCGCCGCCACGGCCTTCTCCACGCCCGCGGCGGCTTCCGCCATGCCCAGGTGATCCAGCATCATGCCCGCGCTGAGAATGCTGGCCAGCGGGTTGACCACGCCCTTACCCGCGATATCCGGCGCCGAGCCGTGCACCGGCTCGAACATCGAGGGGAAGCGGCGCAGCGGGTCCAGGTTGGCGCTCGCCGCCAGCCCCATGCTGCCGACGATGATCGCCGAAATGTCGCTGAGGATGTCGGCGAAGAGGTTCGAGCCCACCACCACGTCGAAGCTCTCCGGACGGCGGATGAAATTCATCGCCGCCGCGTCCACCAGCAGCGACTCGGTCTCGATCTGCGGATACTGCGCCGCCACATCTTCGAAGACGCGGTCCCACAACACCAGCGTGTAGCCCTGCGCGTTGGACTTGGTGATGCTGGCCACGCGCTTCTTGCCGTTGCGCTTCACCGCCAGGTCGAACGCGAAGCGCACGATGCGCTCGATGCCGCGGCGCGTGAACACGCTCGTCTGGATCGCGATCTCCTCCGGCTGATGCTGGTAGACGAAGCCGCCCACCTGCGCGTACTCGCCCTCGGTGTTCTCGCGCACCACCACGAAATCGATGTCGCCGCCCTTGGGCCGCGCCAGCGGCGATTGCACCCCAGGATAGAGGTACGCGGGACGCACGTTCGCATATTGGTCGAACGCCCGCCGGATCGGCAGCAGCAGCCCGTTCAGCGTCGTGTGGTCCGGGATCTCCGGGTGGCCGACCGCGCCCAGGAAGATGGCGTCGCAGGGCTGCAGCAGGTCGATCGCGCCCGAGGGCATCATCCTTCCCCAGCGGAAATAGTGCTCCGCGCCCCAGTCGAAATCCTGGAACGCGAACGTCACACCGTGTTTGCGCGCGATCGCTTCGAGCACGCGCTTGCCCTGCGGAACTACTTCCGTGCCGACTCCGTCGCCGGCGATGACTGCAATCGTGAACGTCTTCATGGTCGAACCTCAATTGTAGCGGGCCTCGATCGGCCGCGGCTCCTATACTGGAGTTGGAATGCAGCCGGATTTTCTGCGCGCGCCGCTGCCCGGGCTGGGCACGCACGCCTGCCGGATCGGACTTTCGGCAACCTATCGCCCTGGACGCGAAACCGTCAAACGCGCGCTCGACGAGGGACTCAACTACTTCCTCTTCTTCGGCTTCGACACCCACATGACCAGTGTCCTCCCCGATGCCATCGCCGGGCGGCGCGAGGACTACGTCCTCGCAACCGGCGCGTACAACCTGATCCTCGGACACCAGAATCTGCGGCGCACACTCGAGCGCCGGCTGCGCCAGATGAAGACCGGCTACATCGACCTCTTCCACTTCTTCGGCGTGACCCGCCGCAAGTACTTCACGCCGCGCGTGCGCGACGAATTGCAGGCGATCCGCGAGAGCGGCCTCGTGCGCGGCGTCAGCATCTCCACGCACGACCGGCCCTTCGCCGCCGAACTCCTGCGCGAGGGCGTGCTGGATGCCGCCATGGTGCGCTACAACGCGGCGTCGCGCGCCGCGGAGACCGAGGTCTTCCCGCTGCTGCCGGACCCTCGCCCGCTCGTCGTCGGGTTCACCGCCACCCGGTGGGGCCAGCTTCTGCGCCGGCCGCGCGGCTATCCTGAAACCGGCCGGCTTCCCACCCCGGGCATGTGCTATCGCTTCGTGCTGTCCAATCCCGCCGTGAGCCTCTGCCTGATGGCGCCGGGGAGTCTGCGCGAGTTCGAGCAGAATATCGCCGGCATCCGGCGCGGTCCGCTGGACGAAGAGGAGATGGCGTTCATGCGCTCGTTCGGGGAAGCGGTCCACGGGCACTGATCCGCTCCCAGGCGCGCCGCACATTGGGCGGGATGGCGTATCGGTCGAAATCCGCCGGGGCACACCATGCCACCGCGTGCGATTCGTCGGACACCCGCAGGTCTTCGGTCCCGGCCCGGAAACTGAAGAGCAGGTCGTGGTGCAGGTGGTACGGCTCGTCCCGCTTGCCCGGGATGCCGTGAACGTCCGCGCCGGCCAGCACACCCCCGCTCACCGGCACGCCCGTTTCCTCCAGCACCTCCCGCGCGCTCGCGGCTTCCACCGAGGGGTCGTCCGCCTCGACGTGGCCGCCCGGGAGCAGCCACCGGTCCAGGCGGCGGTGGTGGAGGATGAGGATGCGGGTCGAATCGGGGGAGACTACCAGGCCGGACGTCGTGATGTGGCCCGGGATGAACTGCTCGCGGGAAAACGGAGCGGGCGAGTGCTCCAGGAGCGTTTGAATCAGCTCGAAGCTTTTGCCGGTGGCCCCGTCGGAGGGGTCGTCGAAGCCGCGGATCAGAGTCAGAACGGCAGAGGGCTCGATCATAAATGCAAAAAGCCTCCCGGGGAACCGGGAGGCTTTTTGACATGAACCGGGCGAC
>JAFDVU010000008.1 GCA_018268835.1 Acidobacteriota bacterium
GCCATCCTGGCGCTGGTGGTTTCGGTGGTCGGGGTTTACGGTACCGTCAACTATTCCGTAACTCGCAGGACGCACGAGATTGGCATTCGCATGGCGCTGGGGGCGCAGCGCGCGAGCATCCTGGGGATGATTGTCAGGCAGGGCGCGGGGCTGGCGGCGGCAGGACTCGTTTTGGGGTTATGCGGGGCCTGGATGTCCACGCGTGCGCTGCGCACGCTCCTGTTCGGAGTGGAGCCGACGGACGGCGCCGTGTTTGCGTTTGGCGCGGGAGTGCTTCTTCTGGCGGTCCTGTTGGCCTGCTATATTCCGGCGCAACGAGCGACAGAAGTCGATCCCCTGGAAGCACTCCGGCACGAATGACCGTCCGAGCGACGCGTCCCACTTCTCGTCTATGGCCGGCGATAGAATAGGAACGAGCAGGCATCGGAATGCCCAAGCAGACGCCACCCTTCATCATGGAGCGGTACGGACGCATCGAAGAGATGGATCGATCGTTCGATATCGCCTACTGGCAGCGCCTGGGGCCGGACGCCATCTTTGAAGCCGCCTGGCAGATGGTGGTGGACGCTCACAAGCGACTTCCCGGTGGTACCGATGAACTCCGACTTCGAAGAACTGTTGAGAGCTTTCAACGACAACAGCGTTAGGTATCTGGTGGTGGGGGGGTACGCAGTGATGCTGTACTCGGAACCACGATATACCAAGGATCTCGACATCTGGGTCGAGGCGAGTGAGGAGAACGCGCGGTGTGTGTTCCGCGCGCTCGCTGGATTCGGCGCCCCGCTCTCCGGATTGGCGCCGGAAGACTTTGCCCGCGAAGGCTTCTTTTACCAGATGGGGATCCCGCCGGCACGCGTGGACATCCTCATGTCCGTCGATGGGCTTCGTTTCGACGAGGCGTGGCCCAACCGGCACGAAGCTACGCTGGGCGATGTACGAACGTGGTTTATCGGGCGCCAGGATCTGATCCGCAACAAGCGTAGCACCGGCAGACACATTGACCTGCACGACGCGGATCTGCTCGCTTAGTCCGCGTCCTTTGCCTGCAACAGCGGTTATATAATCAACGGGTCCGCAGGAGAATCCGAGTTGATCCAATCCGCCCTCTTCCGTCTCATCCCGATCGCGCTGGCTCTGTCGCTTCTGCCGTTGCAGGCCCAGCCGCTCTCCGACGCCGAGCGCGCCGCGTGGCAGAAGCTCTCGCGGCAACAGGCCGGCGCGCTGCTTCAGTTGGAATCCGAAATTCAGCCGCTCGTGCAGGCGGCCGCCGCGGCGCGCGCCGGAGTGATCGAAGCCACCTTCTCCGCGCCGCGCAGTGACGCCGCGATCCAAGCGAAGGTCGATGCTCTGAAAGCCGCGGAGATGGCGCTCGCCGGGGCCCGCGCGGCGGCCTTCGCGAAGCTGCAATCGTCACCGGAGCGGATCACGTCCGAGCAGGCTGCGAGCTTCGCCGCGATGAGCGCGGCGGGCGGACGCGGACGCGGCGGCCGTGGTGCGGCGACCTATTCGACGCAGCAGTCTGCCGCGCTGGCGCGCATGGGCGCCGAGTTGGGTCCGCTGGCGCAAACCGTGGCCGCGGCGCGCGCGGCGCTGGCCGACGCGTCGGTGGCGACTCCGCGCAACGATACCGTGCTGCGCGCGTCCGGCGACGCCCTCGCCGCGGCTGAACTGGCGCTCGCCAAAGCGCGCGCCGAAGCCTTCGCGCGCTTGCAGCAGTCGTCCGACAAACTCGCGCCCGCGCAGGTGACCGCGCTCGTCGCCGGCGGCGGACCGGCGTCCGGCATCGCATCCCGCGGACTCGCCTTCACGCAGCCCGATCCCATCGACTTCAACGATCATAACGGCTACGTCTCGCTCTTCGACGGCTCCACTTTGAAGGGATGGGACGGCAATCCCAAGTTCTGGCGCGTGGAAGACGGCGCCATCGTGGGCGAATCCACGCCGCGGAATCCCAGCGGCAACAGTTACCTGGTCTATCGCGGCATGGAGGCCCACGACTTCACGCTCAAGTTCGAAATCAAGGTCGAGGGCAGCGGCGGCAGCGGCTTTCAGTATCGCAGCAAGACCGGGATTCCCTGGCTGGCCAACGTCGCGCTCAACGTGATGGCCAACTCCGGTCCGGTCAATCTCAACTGGATGATGACCGGCCCGCAGGCCGACTTCTGGCCCAGCCAGGATTACACCGGCCAGTTCTATACGGAGAATCACCCCATGCGCATCATGGCCTGGCGCGGACAGGTGGTGGAAGGCGCCGGACTCGCGCCCCGCCGGCTCATGGGAATCATCGGCGACCACGCGGGGCTCAACGACCTGGTGAAGAAGAACGACTGGAACCAGTACGTTGTGATCGCGCGCGGCGGCGTGTTCCTCCACATCGTCAACGGACAGTTGATGGCGGTGATGGTGGACGACGATCCCGCCTCCATCAACAACTGGACCGGCGAATTCGGCATCGAGATCGAAGCCACCACCAAGGTCTCGGTGCGCAACATCTGGGTGAAAAAGCTGAACTGATCCGGCGCTCACTGAGTTACTGTGAGCGTATGCAGAACCGGCGGAGCTTTCTTGCCGGCGGTGCGGCCCTGGCATTGGGCCGCTCCGTCCAGGGCGCGAATGAGCGTCCCACGCTCGGGTTGATCGGCGGTCGCAATCAGGGACGCGGCGTGGCGCTGCGCGCGATTCAGGCCGGAGCGGAGATCAAGACCTTCTGCGATCTCGATCCGGCCATTCTCGAAAAGACCGGCGGCGACATCGCCAAAGCACAGGGCAGGGCACCCGGCTTCGAAAAGGATTTCCGCCGCGTGCTCGACGACAAATCCATCGACGCGGTGGTGATCGCGACACCCGACCACTGGCACGCACGAATCGCCATCATGGCCTGCCAGGCGGGCAAGGACGTGTACTGCGAGAAGCCGATGACGCAATCCATTCGCGACGGCCAGATGGTGCGCGACGCGGCGCGCAAGTACAACCGCGTCTTCCAGGTGGGCACACAGCGGCGCAGCAGCGAGGCGTTCCGCCAGGCGGTGGAGTACGTCGCCGCCGGAAAGCTCGGGAAGGTCTGCGAGATGAAGGCGTGGATCCACCAGGTGCGGCCGCCGCTGAAGCAGCAACCGGGCGCCGCGCCGCCGCCGGGCGTGGATTACGATGTGTGGCTCGGCCCGGCGCCGAAGCGCGCCTTCGACGCGAACCGCTTCCACTACAACTGGCGCTTCTTCTGGGATTACGGCAACAGCGAGATCGGCAACCAGGGCATCCACGTGCTGGATGTCGCCATGTGGGCCATCCAGAAGATGAAGGGCGTCGAGCACTCGCTGCCCGACCGTGTCTCCGCGACCGGCGGCATCTACTGGCTCGACGACGGCAAGGAAGTGCCCGACACCCAGATCGTGAACTTCCACTACCCCGACCTGCTGCTCAGCTTCGAACTCCGCAGCTTCGCGCACGATCACCAGTTGCACCAGGGCGCGCTGCGCGGCCAGCCGACCGATTTCTACACCGCGTTCTACGGCACGGACGGCACCCTGATGGTCACGCAAAGCGGCTCGAAGGTGTACTTCAAGGATGGCTCGCCGGGACCCGAAGTGAAGGGCGTGCCGGAGACGCACGAGCGCAATTTCCTGGAGTGCATCAAGTCGCGCGAAAAGCCGAATTCGGACGTGGAGATCGGCCGGCTGAGCACCACCCTCTGCCACCTGGGCAACATTTCCTACCTGCTGGGCCGCGACGTGAAGTTCGACGCGAAGACGGAGACGTTCCCCGGCGATGCGGCGGCAAATCGCATGTTGACGCGCGCGCACCGCGAGCCGTACGGCGTCCCCAGGGTGTGAGCGGCGCGTTCACTCGTAGCGCAGCGCGACCATGGGATCCACGCGGGTAGCGCGGCGCGCCGGGACGAGCCCGGCGGCGGCGGTGATGGCGAGGAGGAGCGCGACCGAACCGACGATGCTGCGCGGATCCTGCGGCGTCAGCCCGTAGAGATAAGTCTTCACCAGGCGGGTGAGCGCGAACGCCGCGGGCAGCCCCACGGCACCGCCGATTCCGACCATCCACACCACTTCGCGCAGCACCAGCCAGAGCACTTCGCCGGCTTGCGCGCCCAGAGCCATGCGGATGCCGATTTCGCGCACGCGGCGCGCCACCGAGTGGGCCATCACGCCGTAGAGTCCGACCGCGGCGAGCAGCAGCGCGAGCGTGCCGAAGAAGCCGCAGAGCGTGGTCAACATACGCTCCTGCGCGATGTTGTTATCGAACTGCTCGGCCATGGTCAGGGTTTGCAGCACCGGGATCGCGGGATCCAGCGCCGCCGCTTCGCCGCGGATCGCGCCGGCGATGCGCTCGGGATCGGCGTTGGTGCGTACTACCAGGGTGCGCGAGCCGGCGCCGTCGCGCCACGCCGGTACGTAAATCATGGGTTCGGTGGCCTCACGCACGCCGAAGTACTTCGCATCCTTGACCACACCGACGATCTCGAAGGAATCCTCCATGGTGAACTTGTCTTCGCGGCAGAGCCGTCCGCCCAGCGGCGAGCGGCCCGCGAAGAAGCGTTTCGCGAAACTCTGGTTGACGATGACGACGTGCGGCCCGGCGCGCTTCACCGCGGGATCGGGCTTGGGCGTGGGATCGGGCGTGGACACGGGGCTGTCCTGGTCCCGGAAGTCGCGGCCGGCGATCAGCGGGATTCCCATGCTCTCGAAGAAGCGCGGACCCACCGCGTTGAAATCCACGTACGGCTTTTCGTCCGGTTTGAACTCGTAGCCCAGCACGCGAATGTCCCCGTTCCAGCGCGAGTTCGATAGAGGCGTGATGCTGGCGAGGCTGGCGGAACGCACCTCGGGCCACGATGACACTTTCGCGATCAGGCGCTGGTAGTAATCGCGCAGCCGTTGGCCCTGGTAGCCGCTGGCCTGCGGATTGATGTTGACGAGCAGCACGCGGTCGCGCCGGAAACCGGGATCCAGGGTCTCCAGGTTGCTCAGGCTGCGCACGAAGAGTCCCGCGCCGATCAATAGCAGCAGTGAGACCGCCACCTGAACCACCACCAGCACGCGGCGCAGATCGAAGCGGCTGCGGCGCGCGGCGGCGGTCTCGCTCTTAAGCGCGCCCACCAGGTTGGGACGCGTGGCTTGCAGCGCGGGCACGAGTCCGCAGACCAGGCCGGTGACCACGCTGGCCAGAAAGGCGAACCCCAGCACGCGCGGATCGGGCGAAAGGTGCAGGTCGATCGGGATCGTGCGCTTGGGCATCAGGTTCAACAGCACTTCGACTCCCCAGTAAGCGAAGGCGAGACCGGCGATGCCGCCCAGCACGCTCACCACTAGCGTCTCCATCAGCAGTTGACGGATCAGGCGGCCCCGTCCGGCGCCGATCGCCAACCGCACCGCGATTTCTTTCTGGCGCCCCGCCGCGCGCGCGAGCAACAGGTTGGCCACGTTCGCGCAGGCGATGAGCAGCACCAACCCGACCACAATCATGAGCACCGTGAGCGGACGCGAAAACTGGTTGCGGAAGTACGACCACCCGCCACTGCCCGGAACCACGGTCATGCGGTTGTAGTTCGCGTACTCTTTGTCGTAGGAGGGCAGCGGTTTGTATTCGGGGTCGGCTTTGAGGATCTGTTGCCACAGGACGTTGAGTTCCGCGGCGGCGGATTGGATCGTGGTTTCCGGCTTGAGCCGCCCCATCACGGTGAGCCACCACCAGTGCCGCGTGTTCCATCCGTCGGCCGGTGGGTTCAGCGTGGGCATCATCACGATCGGCACGAAGATATCGCTGTGGCTGCCTACCGAGATGCCGTGAAAACCGCGCGCGGCCACCCCGATGACGGTGAACGGCACGCCATTGAGCGTGATCTTGCGGCCGAGCACGTTCGGGTTGCCGGCGAAGCGCCGCTGCCAGAGATCCCAGGAGAGGATGGCCAGGGGATGCGCGCCCTCGATGACGTTGTCCGCGGAGGTGAAGAGGCGGCCGATGGCCGGGGGCACGCCAAGCATGCTGAAGTAATTGCCGGAGACGCGCGCGCTGGGCACGACCTCGGCGGTGGCGCCCTTCTCGCCGGACACCGCGAACGCGACCGCGGCGCCTTCGCTGGACGCGAGCACGTCCGAGTAGGACTTGTTGTGGTCGCGGATGAAGCGGTAGTCCGGGTAGTTGAAACTGGCGGACGGCTTCTCCGGGTTGCGCGCCAGCACCACGAGTTGCTGTGGTGAGCGCGCCGGCAGCGAGCGCAAAACCACGTAATCGATCAGGGTGAAGATCGCGGTGTTGGCGCCAATGCCGAGCGCGAGCGAGAGGATCGCCACCGCGGCGAAGGAGCGGTTTTGCGCGAGGACGCGCAGGGCGTAGCGAATGTCCTGGAGCACGGCAATTAGACGCGCCGGCAGCGAATCGGTTGGGAAAGTAATGGCCTGTCAGGGCGCGGCATGGTAGCGTCGGCCTCCGGCCGACCTTTGGATCGAGCCGCAATCCGCGCCAGTGTGCCCCAAGCGCCCGGGTTTTTCGTCCCTGCATTCGCCGGCCGGCCGGGAGTTCCGCGCTATCCCCCGAATCCAAATCTCTGCCGCGGTGGAGGCGGCGGCGCGCCGGTGGTCTTCAGCGGCTTCAATTCCGTGCCTTCGATGGATTTGTTGTACGCCGGCACATCTTTGTCCATGACGGACTGGTACTCGGCCTTCACCTTCGCCAGGGTCTTCTCCAGGTCCAACACGAGGCCGATGCCGGTTTCGGTCGCGCCCCAATCGCCGGACCCCTGCACGTCGCCCGCGCCGGTGCCGATTTCGCCGTTCAACCACAGGAAGTTCTGATACAAGTTGTACGCGGTCTGGAAATACTTATCGTCGCTGAGCGCGTCGGCGCGCGTGATGAGCTGGTATTCCACGTCCTCCAGCTTCCTGTTGATTCCGGCGATGAGAGCGATCAGGTTCGCCTTGCCCGCGTTGGCCCTGGTTTCGTCTTCGAGTTGCCGCCGCATCCACTCGAGCTGATTGGTCATGTTGCTGACCTGCGTGATGTCCTCGCGCACCTTCAACTGCAGGCGCACGCTGGATTGGAGCGCGGCATCGTCCGCGTGGCTGTCCGGAGTGCGCAGGATGGTGAGGGGCTGTGTGTACGACTGCCCGTCCACGGTCATGCGCAGCGTGTATTGACCGGGCGCCGCGATGGGGCCCACCTCCGCCTGCGCCAGGCCCCAGTGCGTGATCGGGCGCGTGTCCTGTCCCTGGAAGCGCGGCTCCTCCCAGATGTGCGGATTCTCCGGCGGCGTGGTGCGCAGAGCCACCAGCGGCGGCGCGTCGTAGCGCAGGTCCCACGCGGTCCGGTTGAGGCCGGGCTTAGCGGCGATGCCGGACAGCTTCTTCACCAGTTGCCCCCTGGAATCGAGGACCTCCAGTTCCACCGGCTTCGCGGGCGCGGCCTTGAGCCAGAAGCTGAACAGCGCGCGCGCCTGTCCGCGCACGATGCGGTACGCCGGACGCGGCGCCACCAGTTTCGCGGCGGGCGCGGAGGCATCCGCCGTGCTCAATTCCATCACGCCCTGCTCCAGCGGCGTGATGTCTTCCATGATGTACATGCCGCGCCCGTAGGTGGAGACCACCGCGTCGTGCGCCTGCTTCTGGATCACGATCCAACTCACCGGTGCGGCGGGCAACCCTTCCCGGAACTGCTTCCAGTGCGCGCCATCATCCAGCGAGTAATAGAGCGCGTTGCCGGTGCCCGCGAACAGGTTTCCTTTCCGGTTGGGGTTTTCGGCAATTACGCGCGCGTAGGTCAGCGGCCCGCCGTGCGGAAGACCGTCGCTAATTTTGGTCCAGGTCCTGCCGTAGTCGGTGGTCCTGTAGAGGAAGGGATCGCGATTGTCCATCAAATGGAAATCGACCGCGAGGTAAGCCGTCCCGGCATCAAAGTGGGACGGCTCAATCTTGGACACGGTCCCCCAGGCCGGCAGCCCGGTGATGTTCTTGGTGACATCATTCCAGGTTTTGCCGCCGTCCTTCGTGTACCAAACCTTTCCATCGTTGGTGCCCGCCCAGATGAGGCCCTTCTGGACGTCTGAGGGCGCGATGGAAAATACAACCTCGCCATAAAATTGTCCCAAATTATCGCCGACGATGCCTCCCGAAGAAACGATGCGGCTCGGATCCCTGGTGGAAAGGTCGGGCGAGAGTTCGCTCCAACTCACGCCGCCGTTGGTGGTGCGCAGGATCATCTGGCAGCCGTAGTAGACGGTGTTGTGATCGAAGGGATCGATAGCCAGCGGCGGGGTCCAGTGACAGCGATACTTCACCTGGTTGGGCGCGGCATCCAGCGTGTGCAGCCATGGGCTCACCGAGCGCGCCATTTTGGTGCGCGCGTCGTAGCGCGTCACTTCGTTGCCGTAACAGGTGGCCCACACGATGTTGCTGTCGGTGGGGTCGGGGATGGTGAAGCCGGATTCGCAGCCGCCCAGGCCGTGTTCCCACTGTCCGCCGCCTCCGCCGCGTCCGAAGCCGCCGCGTCCGGCGCTCATGCCGGGCACGTTGGGGCCGGCCTCGACCACGTTGCTGGGCCCGCGCATGGTGCCGTCGTCCTGCATGTTGCCGTAGATCTTGAAGGGCACGTCGTTATCCACGGCGACGTGATAGATCTGCCCGATCGGCAGCGTGACGCGGTTCGAGGTACGCCCGTGATCGGTGGTCATGTACATGCCGCCATCGTGCGTGACCAGGATGCGATTGCCGTCCGTCGGATCGATCCAGATGTTGTGCGTGTCGCCGCCCCATGGCCGCGTGGTGAAGCTCTTGCCGCCGTCGTCGGAAATCCAGAAGGAAGAGTTGGCCACCAGCACTTCATCCGGGTTGGAGGGCGAGACGTCGAGGTGGATGTAGTAGCCGGCGCGTCCGATGAGGGCGCGCTGCCAGTTGACGACGGCCCAGTTTTCGCCGGCGTCGTCGCTGCGCCACAGCGAGCCCTGGTCGGCGGTTTGAATGAGCGCGTATACCCGCTTGGGGTTGCTGGGCGCGATCTTGACATCGATCTTGCCCACGGGCGATTTGGGCAATCCGGCGGCGGCGCGCTTCCAGGTGTCGCCACCATCGTGCGAAACGAACACGCCGCTGCCGGGTCCGCCGCTGAACATGGCGTAGGTGTGCATCACGGCCTGCCACGTGCCGGCGACCAGAAAGTCGGGATCGTTGGGATCCATGGTGAGCCCGCTACAGCCGGTATCCTCGTTGACGGAGAGCACCTGCTTCCAGGTCCGGCCGCCATCGGTGGTGCGGAAGACGCCGCGCTCTTTCTGCGGTCCGGTCATGCGTCCGGCGACGCAGGCGTAGACCGTGTCCGGCTTCTTGGGATGAATCAGGATGCGTCCGATGCGCCCGCTCTCGACGAGCCCCATGTTCTTCCAGGTCGCGCCGGCGTCCGTGGATTTGTAGATGCCGTCGCCCTGCATGTCGCTGTCGCGGATGGCGCAGGCTTCGCCGGTGCCGGCCCACACCGTCTTCGGGTCGGAGGGCGCGACCGCGAGCGAACCGATCGCCATGGAGGTCTCGCGATCGAAGATCGGGAACCAGGATTGTCCGGCGTTGATGGACTTCCACACGCCGCCGCTGGCTGCTCCGGCGTAGTAGGTGCCCGGGTCGCCGGGGATGCCGGCGGCGGCGGAGATGCGGTTGCCCACCGCGGGGCCCATGAAGCGGAAGGAGAGCCCTTCCGGCGCGGCCATGCCTCCGCCGCGGCGTCCCTGGGCGAAGGCGGGACTCAGCGCTCCGGCGGCACAGAGAAGAACGGCGAAAGCGCGCGGACGCGTATGGCTCATCGGTTGTGCCCCCTTGGCGAATCAGTATGTGTAATGGCTTGCAGTTTAACGAAGCCCGGACAGTGCGTCAACACGCAGCCGGCCGGCGCCGGGAGTTGATAGAATCTCTGCCAGGAGAGGGGAACCATGGGAACCACCATCGCTGCCTGCGACAGCACCAAGACCCTGCCCGCTGCTTTCGCGAAATTGAAGAAGTATGCGGAAGACCACGAATTCAAACTCCAGAAAACGCAAGCCGACATCCTCAAGATGATGTCCGATTGCAGCAAACGCAAAGACAAGCCGGACGTGAAGTTCGAGGACCTGGGCAAGACCATCAGTTGCGCGGTCGGCAAGAGCAACAAGGTGACGGCGACCGTGGCGGTGAAGGACGAGAAGGCGAGTCCCGCTTTCCACGCCGCGGTGGCGCGCATCGCGGCGCTGGTGGAAGACGTCAGCGAGAAGGCGCGCGCGCAGATCGAGGCCATGGCCAAGGTGGCCACCAATTACGGCCACTTCGTCAACATGGGAGTGGAGGGCGTCAACTCGCTGTGGGCCGTGGTGGAAGAGATGCGCGCCAACGGCAATCAGTCTCCCACGCTGGCCGGTTACAAGAATAATCCCCACGTTGCGGAGTTCATCCGGCAGATTCAGGACTGCGAACACAAGGCCGAAGCCATCCTGAGCACGCAGTGGCCGCCTCTGGAAGCGCAGGCCAAGCAGTTTCAGCGGCTGATCGAGAAGGTGGAGTCGGAGGCCGATAAGGTTGCCGCGGTCGCCGGGATGGACGCGGTGAAGCACCTGAAAACCGATCTGGAAGCTCTGGCGTTCGAAGTCAAGGCGGCGTATGAAGTGGACGGACCGCCTCCGGGCGCCGTCAAATTCATCCGGGTCGCCGACGGCACCTCCGTGAGTGACCTGGGCGCCCTGGTCGCCATGGACTTCCGGACGCAGATCACGGACTACGAAAAGCGGGTGAAGGACGGGACGGAAAAGGCGCGCGGGCGCGGCGAACAGCACACCGGTGACGCGCTGAAGATCCTCAAGTCGATGGCCTGAGCGCGGCCAGGCGTCGGAGCGCCCTGGTCTGCGGTACCCTAGCTCTGATGAAGCCACTACGCCGTGTCGCGGTTCTGGGTGCGGGCACGATGGGTTCGCGGATCGCTGCCCATCTGGCCAACGCCGGGTTCCCGGTGGACCTGCTGGACGTCGTTCTCCCCAGTCATGCCAAGCGCAACCAGGCGGCGCTCGCCGGCATCGAGACCGCCGCCAAAACCAAGCCGGGCGGCTTCATGAGCGAATCCGCCAGACAGTTGATCGCTCCCGGGAATTTCGACGACGATCTGGCGCGCGTCGCCAACTGCGAGTGGATCATCGAAGCGGTCGCGGAGAATCTCGAAATCAAGCGCGACCTGTGGATGCGGGTGGCGGCGCTGCGCCAGCCGGGCTCGATCCTCTCCACCAATACCAGCGGAATCCCGCTGGCGCACATCGCGGAGGGCTTCGGCAGCGAATTCCGGCGGCACTTTCTGGGCACCCACTTCTTCAATCCACCGCGCTACCTGCACCTGGCCGAAATCATTCCGGGACCGGAGACGCTGCCCGAAGTGCTGGCGTGGGTGAGCGAGTTCGTCGATCTCCACCTCGGCAAGGGTGTGGTGCTCTGCAAGGACACGCCCAACTTCATCGGGAACCGCATCGGCTGCTTCTGGGGCGCGAAGATCGCGCAGCTCACCGAAGAGGGCGACTACACCATCGAAGAGGTGGACGCGATCACCGGTCCGGCGATCGGACTGCCCAAGAGCGCGAGTTTCCGGCTGATCGACATCGTCGGGGTGGATGTGTGGGCGCACGTGCTGCGCAACCTCTACGATGCGGTGCCGGACGATCCGGCGCGCGAACTTTTCCACGTCCCCGACGTGATGCAGCAGATGCTCGAGCGCGGCTGGCTCGGCGAAAAGCGCGGGCAGGGCTTCTACAAGCGCGTCGGCAAGGGGGCGGAAAAAGAAATCTGGGCGCTGGACCGCAAGACCCTGGAATACCATCCGGCGCAGAAGGTGAAGTTCTTCAGCCTGGACACGCTGCGCGGCATGGAGGACCTGGGCGCGCGTCTGCGCGCGCTGGTCTCCGGCGACGACCGCGTGGGGCGGTTCCTCTGGCCGCTGTTCCGCGATTTCTTCATCTACTCCGCGCTGATGGTTCCCGAGATCTCCGACCGCGTGGTGGAGATCGACCGCGCCATGCGCTGGGGCTACGCGTTCGCGCGCGGGCCGTTCGAATACTGGGACCTGCTCGGTGTGCCGGAGACCGTCGAGCGCATGCGCCGCGATGGTGCGGCGGTGCCGGAAAGCGTCGAACGCATGCTCGCCTCCGGGGCGCGCAGTTTCTACGAAGCAGCCGACCGCGACCGCGAGCCGCATACGCGCTACTTCGACCTCGCCGGGGGCGCCTTCGCCGAACTGGAGGAGCGCCCGGGCGTGGCCGAACTGGCCGCGATCAAGCGCGCGCGCGGCGTGGTGCGGTCCAACGCCGGCGCGTCTCTGGTGGACCTGGGCGAGGGCGTCCTCTGCCTGGAGTTCCACAGCAAGATGAACTCTCTGGGCGAGGACATGGTGCGGATGCTGCACGCCGGGCTCGACGAAACCGCCCGCAATTTCCGCGCGATGGTGGTGGCCAACGATGGTGAGCACTTCAGCGCCGGCGCCAACCTGATGCTGGTGCTGCTGGCCGCGCAGGACGGCGAGTGGGACGAACTCGACAGGGCCGTGCGGCGCTACCAGAACGCGATGATGGCGATGAAGTACGCGCCCTTCCCGGTGGTGGCGGCGCCGTTCGGCATGACGCTGGGCGGCGGACTCGAAGTCGCGCTGCACGCCGGACGCATGCAGGCCGCGGCGGAATCGTACATGGGGCTGGTGGAGGCCGGGGTCGGGGTGGTGCCCGCCGGCGGCGGCTGCAAGGAGATGCTGCTGCGGTTCGGCGAAGCCCGGCGCGCCTTCGAACTCATCGGCTACGCCAAGGTCAGCGAGAGCGCGGCGCACGCGCGCGAGCTGGGCTACCTGCGCGCCTCCGACGGCATCACGATGAACCGCGAGCGCCTGCTGTGCGATGCCAGGACCGCGGCTCTGGCGCTGGTGCCGGTGTGGTCGCCCGGCCAGCCGCGGCAGGATATCCCGGTGGAAGGCGAGTCCGGCTACGCGCTGATGAAGATGGCGGTGTGGTTGGCGCGCGAGGGCGGATATATCAGCGACTACGATGCGGTGATCGGAGAGAAGCTCGCGCACGTGTTGAGCGGCGGACGGCTCACCGGCACGCAGCGCGTCAGCGAACAGCATCTGCTGGACCTGGAGCGCGAGGCGTTCCTGAGCCTGTGCGGCGATCCGCAGACGCAGGCGCGGATGGAGCACATGCTGAAGACCGGGAAGGCGTTGCGGAACTGAGAGAGAGCGATCCATGCGTGAAGCGGTAATCATCGATTGTTTGCGGACGCCGGTGGGCAAGGCGCCGCGCGGCGCGCTGCGCAACGTGCGGCCGGACGACCTGGCGGCGGTGGCGATCCGCGCGCTACTCGAAAGATATCCGGCGGCGAAGGATGCGATCGACGACGTGATCCTCGGCTGCGCCATGCCCGAAGGCGAAGCCGGCGGCAACATGGCGCGGCAGGCGGCTCTGCGCGCCGGACTTCCTGACAGCGTGCCGGCCATGACCATCAATCGCTTCTGTAGTTCCGGGCTGCAGGCCATCGCGCTGGCCGCTGAGCAGGTCCGCGCGGGCGCCGCGGACGCGATGATCGCCGGCGGCGCCGAATCCATGAGCCTGACGCCGTTTGGCGGGCGCAAGCCGGCGCCGAATCCCTGGTTCGTCGAACACTGGCCCGAGGTCTACCTCTCCATGGGACTCACCGCCGAGCGCCTGCAGCGAAAGTACGGCATCACCCGCGAGGAAGCCGACGCGTTCGCGCTGCGCAGCCACCAGAACGCGGTGCGCGCGCAGGAGGAGGGCCGCTTCGCGGGAGAACTGGTGCCGGTAGAGGTCGAGGCGGTTACGCCGCAGGGCAGGGAACAGGTGGTGCTGGACCGCGACGAAGGGCCGCGCGCGGACACGTCGCTGGAAGCGCTGGGCAAGCTCAAGCCCGTGTTCCACGCCAAGGGTACGGTGACCGCCGGCAACGCGTCGCAGACCAGCGACGGCGCCGCCGCGGCGCTGGTGATGTCGGAGACGAAGGCGCGCGAACTCGGGCTGAAACCGATGGCCCGCTTCGTCGCGTACTCCACCGCCGGCGTGCCGCCGGAGATCATGGGGATCGGCCCGGTGGTGGCGATACCCAAAGCGCTGGTGATGGCCGGACTGAAACTCGACGACATCGGCGCCATCGAGTTGAACGAGGCCTTCGCCGTGCAGGCGCTGGCCGTGATCCGCAAGGCGGGCCTCGACGCGGAGCGTGTCAACCGCAACGGAGGCGCCATCGCGCTGGGTCATCCGCTGGGCTGCACCGGCGCGAAATTGACCGCCACCGTGCTGCGCGAAATGGTGCGCACGGAGTCGCGCTACGGCATGGTGACGATGTGCGTCGGCGGAGGCCAGGGCGCGGCCGGCATCTTCGAGCGGATCTAGGGATTACAATAAGCCGCTGAATGTCTCCGGCCAACGGTCCCTTCCTCATCTGGGTCACACTCGCCACTCTGGCCCTGTTGCTGATCCTGATTCTCGCGGTGAAACTGCACGCGTTTCTGTCGCTGCTGCTCTGTTCGATGACGATGGGGCTGGCGGCCGGCATGGCGCCGGAGAAAGTGCTGAAGTCGATTCAGGCGGGCTTCGGCGACGCGCTCGGCTTCATCGCGGTGGTACTCGGGCTGGGCGCCATGATCGGCCGTTTCCTGGAATACTCGGGCGGCGGGCGCGCCCTGGCCGATTGGCTGCTCGACAAATTCGGCAAGGAGCGCGCCGCGTGGGCCATGCTGGTGGCAGCGTTTCTAGTGGGGCTGCCCATCTTTTTCGAGGTGGGTTTCATCATTTTGGTGCCGCTGGTGTGGAGCCTCACGCGCGAAACTAAGCGCTCGCTGCTTTTCTACGGACTGCCCATGGCGGCGGCGCTGACCATGACGCACTCCCTCGTTCCGCCGCATCCGGCGCCGGCCGCGGCTTCACAGTTGATGGGCGGCGACCTCTCCAAGACCATCATCTACGGCGTGCTGATGTCGATCCCGATGTCGGTGATCTCCGGCATGATTTACGGACAGTGGATCGCCAGGCGCATCGATATCCCCGTGCCGCTGATGGCGGCGACGCACTCCAATCACGAGTCGGCCGAGAACGCCCCGTCGGTGCCGGTGGTGATCCTGTTGCTGGTGCTGCCGGTGCTGCTGGTGTTCGGCGCCACGCTGGCGAGCATGCGCGCGATCCCGTTCAAGGGCGTGGCCGTCTTCCTCGGGCATCCGTACACGGCCCTTGCCGTGACCACACTGGTCGCGATCTACTTCTTCGGCATCCGCCGCGGGCTGAACCGGGACAAGGCCCTCAAAATGGCGACGGACTCGCTGATGCCGGTGGGTACCCTGATGTGCATCATCGGCGGCGGGGGCGCGCTGAAGCAGGTGATCGTCGATTCGGGCGTCGGGCCCTACATGGGGCACCAGTTGATGACGTCGGCGATCTCGCCGCTGATTGTGGTGTGGGCGCTGGCGTTGCTGATGCGCCTGGCGCAGGGCTCGGCCACGGTTGCGATCATCACCGCGGCGGGAATCGCCGCGCCGCTGGTCAAGGGCATCCCGGGCTATTCGCCCGACGAACTGATCCTGGCGCTCTGCGTGGGCGGCAGCGCGTGCTCTCAGGTAAGCGACTCCGGATTCTGGATGGTGTCGCAGTACTTCGGACTGAACGTGACCCAGTGCCTGAAGACCTGGAGTTCGATGAAAGCCATCGCTTCGGTGGTGGGCCTGCTGCTCGTCCTGGCCGCACATGCGCTGCTACGATAGTACGAGCCATGAGCCTGTACGACATCGAACCGGGTCCGGATACCCCCGAAATTGTCCGGATGATTGTCGAGATCCCGAAGAACTCGAGCAACAAGTACGAGTACGACGGAAAGCTCGGGGTGTTTCGCCTGGACCGCGCCCTGTACTCGCCCCTGCACTACCCCGGCGATTACGGGTTCATTCCCGGCACCCTGGCCGAGGACGCCGATCCGCTCGACGTGCTCGCTCTGGTGGACGAGGCCAGCTATCCGGGCGTGATGATCCTGGTGCGGCCCGTGGGGGTTCTGGAGATGGTGGACCAGGAGGAACCGGACCAGAAGATCCTCGCGGTGCCCGCCAAAAACCCGCGTTTCGACCAGATCCACACCATCGACCAGGTGTTCGCGCATAAACTGCGCGAGATCGAGCACTTCTTCGCGATCTACAAGGAACTGGAAGGCAAGCGTACGGTGATGAAGGGATGGAAGGGGCCGCGTGAGGCGCGGGAAGCCATCCGGCGCGCGCGGGAGCGGTACCTGGACGTTCACCCGGAGATGCGCACAGCGGCCGACGCCTGAGGCGGGAGTCGCAGGAACATCTCAAGGAATCGCTCAAGGGGGATCTGCTCGGCGCGCATCGCCGCTTCCGGCCAGGCTTCGACAATCGCTTTAGGATACATCTCTATCAGATTGTTACGTAGTGTTTTACGCTTCTGGCGAAAGCACTGCCCCAGGAAGCGCAGGAAGCCTTCCGGATCGGCGACTGCCGGTGGCACGGCGTGCGGCTCGATCGCTATCACCGTGGAATCGACCTTGGGCGGTGGACGGAATGCGCCCGGCTTGACGTCGAAGAGGCGCCGCGCGTGCCCGAAGAAGGCGGTGTGCACCGTCAGGTAGCCGTAGTCCCGGCTCCCGGGGGATGCGGTCAGCCGCAGCGCCACTTCCTTCTGGATCAGAAAGACCGCGCGTGGCAGGCGGGCGCGCAGGACTTTTTCGATGATCGGCGAGGTGATGTAGTACGGCAGGTTGCCGGCGACCGGGATCTGGCCCCACCGGGTGAGGTCGGTGGTCAGCACGTCGGCGTGAACGACTTCCAACCGGGGTTCGCCGGGGAAGCGCTCGCGCAGGTGGGCGACCATCGCGGCATCGACCTCTACGGCGATGACGCGGCCGGCGTGGTTCAGGAGTTTCGCGGTGAGCGCCCCCTGGCCGGGACCGATTTCGAGGATCCGTTCGATCGGTTGAGGACACGCCGCCGAGGCGATCCGTTCCAGTATGGGTGGGCTGGCGAGGAAATGCTGCCCGAGCTTTTGCGGCACCCGGCCGTCAGCTCCTGACGCGCGGGTGGGTGACCGTGGGGAAGACCACCTGTTTCAGGCCCCAGGTCGGCTGGCCGTCGATGGTCGCGGGAGTGAACCGGCTGAGCAGGATCAGGCTCTTCATTTCGTCGGTGAGTTCGCCGCCGGACAGGTAGTAATCCTGCACGTGGCCGCGCTCATCGATGAGCAGCACCAGGGAGACTTCGCCGCCGGTGATGGTCGCTCCACCGGGTTGCAGGCGGAGAACTTCTCTGCTCGCTCCAACGATTTCTCCTTCGGGGTCGGTGATGATCGCCAGTGGCGGTTCGTCGCCGCTGTTGCGCTGGAACGGGTTCAGGGTCGGGACCAGGATGCTGAACATGAGCAGGGCGCTGAACAGGCCGCCCGTTACGGGAACGGCGAAGGGGCGCATCATGTTGTCGAAGTACAGGCGGAGTGTGGAGCGGAAGTTGTGGATGCGGACGGCCAGGTTGGCGCGAGCGATTTGCCGCGCGCGTTCGTGCGAGGCCACCACGCGCAGACGGGCCCCAAGTTCCGCCGGGGGCGCAATCTGCACCATGTCTTTCAGGCCGCCGCGCATTTTACGCATGGCTTCCAGGTGAGCATCGCAGCGCCGGCAGGAACGGATGTGGGCCTTGGACTCCTCCCACTCATCGCTGGTCAGTTGCCGGTCGAGCATCAACGAAATTTGTTCCTGAACTTTCTGACAACTCATACATCACTCTGCCGTCTTGGGCACCAGTCGCAGGGCGCGTTCGGACTTCATGCTCCCCACGAGCTTTTCCCGCAGGGCCTCGCGGCCGCGCAGGATCCGGGACTTGACCGTCCCCAGAGAGGCTCCGATTACTTCCGCGATCTCCTCGTAGGAGAGGTCCATGATGTCTCTCAACACCACCGCCTCGCGGAAAATCGGATTGATTTGTTCCAGTGCTGCTTCGATCATCACGTGCTGTTCGTGGTCCGAGGCTACATCATAAGGGGAACGGCTGCCGTCGGGGATCATCTCCTTCCAATCGCGGGCGTCATCCGGTGTATAGTCGAGTTCCACTTCACGGCGCCGGTGACGGAAAAACCAGCGGCGGGCGTTGTGGGCTTCGTTCACCGTGATGCGGTATATCCACGTTTTCAGACTGCTTTGGCCGCGGAAATTGCCGATGTTCCGAAATACTTTGATGAAAACTTCCTGTACCACGTCGCAGGCTTCACCCTGATCGTCGAGGAGACGCAGTGCCAGAGCGTAAACCGGCTGCTGGAAGCGGTGGATCAGCTCCTCATACGCGGATTCGGAGCTCTCGCGGAGGGCGTCCACGAGCCGCAAGTCCTCGAGGTCGAAGGACTCCGCCGTTCTTTCCGAGTTCAGATCGAAGATCGAGATCGGCACCGGCAGCCTCACATTTTGCCTGGCTTCAGGCTATCAGGAAAGAGCTTGCCTTGCAAAGGAGTAGACACCTCGCGGGGCCGGAAAGTTCCCGCCCCGCGCAAGTGGTTGATTCGATGAGCCGTTTACTCCAGCGGGAAGGCTGCGTGACCGCTCTTGCCCAAGCCCTTCTGACGGGAGCCGCCGGCGGACACCAGATTGTGGCTGGTGTGCCGGACTTCCGTACCGTGAGTCTCCGTGGCTCCGACCATGGCGTTGAGATCCTCGACCAGACGGCTGAGGCTTTCCGCCTGAGACGCCAGTTCGCTCCCGGCCGAGGCGCTTTCCTCGGCGCTGGCGGCGGTGGACTGCGTCACTTTTTGCATCTGGGCCACCGCGCCGGCGACCTGTTCTATCCCCCGTGCCTGCTCGTCGCTGCCGGTACGGATTTCTTCGACCAGCAATTTGACCGCGGCACTCTGTTCGGTGATCCCCCCGATGGCTTCGGACACTTCGGTGATCCGGGAGCCGCCCTCACGCGACCGCGAGATCGATTCCTCGATCAGTTCCGCCGTGTTGCGGGCGGCATCGGCACAGCGCTGAGCCAGGTTGCGCACTTCGTCGGCGACTACCGCGAATCCCATGCCCGCTTCGCCGGCGCGCGCCGCTTCCACCGCGGCATTCAGCGCCAGGATGTTGGTCTGGAAAGCGATCTCGTCGATCACCTTGATGATGCGCGAGATCTTGTCACTCGATGCGGTGATTTCCTTCATCGAGCGCAACATCTCTTCCATCTTGCGGTTGGCGCTCTCCACGCTCTGCGCCGTTGAGGCCACGCGCTGCGCGGCTTCCCGGGAGTTTTCGGCGTTCCGCCGCGTCATGGAAGCGATCTCCTCGCTCGATGCGGATGTCTCCTCGAGCGAAGCCGCCTGCTCGCTGGCTCCCTGCGCCAGGGTCTCTCCGGCACTGGAAATCTGGCTCGCCGCGCCCGCCAACTGCGTTGCCCCCTCGGAGAGCGATGCCGCCAGGCGGCGCAAATCCCGGTTGATGTTGCGCACCAGGAACAGGACCCCAGCCCCCACCACCAGCGCGACCAGCGTGAGGAGGATCGCGATCGTGCGGCTGTTGGATGCCGCCGCCACGCTTCGGACGACGTCCGCCGTGTTGACTCTCTTCTGAAATTTACTGAGTTGATCGGCGTCATTACCGAGACTGTCGTAGAGTTGCGCATCCTTCGAACTCGAAATCCGCGACGCCTCCGCGATATTGCCCGCGCGCAACAGCGCCGAAACCTGGGAGAACCCCGCGCTCCACTGGTCGACGTCGCTGTCGGTCTTGTCCAGCACTTCCCTGGTTTCGGCCAGCGTTGCCAGCGCGTGAAACTCCTGCGCGGACTTCTTTACCACCGCCAGATTCTCCTGGAACTGCCGCGCGGCGGCTTCCATGTTGGCGCTGTCCTTGTTCGACGCGAACATGATCATCCCCCGCTCCGCGGCCGCCATGTCGGACTCGGCCGTATTGATGAGTCCGGCCAATTCCATCTTGCGTGCGCTCTGATTGCCGAGTACGCTCAATGTCGCTTCCATGCTACTCATGGCGCTGAGCGAGGACCAGCCCAGAATCACCAGCAGGAGGATGATTGCACCGAAGCTGAGCCCCAACTTCTTACCCACTGTCAGTTTCGTTTTCATGAGATCTCCCGAGGGTGACCGGCAGCGCGAGTACGACGACCCGTAGCTTCGTTGCCCGTCACATGCGCCGTGCGATGTCCGCACGCGTTCGCCGCGTGCGCTCAATGCGCGCCCTCAGGTGTTTTATCGGCGGGATTGGCGGAATCCTTTAGGCGCGAGGCTGCGGCGCCGGAGGCATTCTCCTCAGCGCCGACCACCGGGCCCCAAGGTCGTGCTGGACTTCCTCGGGGAGTTCGCACTCCGCGATTGCGAAGATGACACCCTCTTCCTTGGCGAAATGCCTGCTGATCGCTTCCACGGTCTGGATCAGCAAACGCCGCGCTTCTTCCACCAGACCGGCATCCATGGCGTGTTCCAGGCCCGCGCGGATGCGCTGGTGGTCGCTCGGCGGACGCGATCCATCCGGTTCCGGCGCGGGTTCCGGCAGGTAGCGTTCAATTGCCGGGCGCAGCACCGCGTCCTCGATATCGGCGTGGCTCATCAGCGTCGCCCGCAGAATACGAGCCTGTGTGCGGATCGACTCGATCCCCACGACCGGCGCCGACTCCTGGATGATGTCGAGCAGCGGGTAGATGGCCCCGTGCTCGCCGCGAAGTGCGTGTGTGATCTTCATTGTCCTGCCCTGACTCCAGCGTACCGTCGCGCCTGGTCGGAGCCAGTGACTTCGATCACCTGTGCTTTGCCATGTTCGGTTTCGCCGGCTCTTTCGCCTCTACGTGAGTGCGCCAGGAGAGCCGCAGTTCCTCATCGCCGGAGCGGGCGCTCAGCCGCACCTGCGCCAGCCCGCGCACCTTGGGCGGAACGTTCAGCGTTAACCTCCAGGCGGCCGAAATGCGCGCTAAGGTTTCGGAAATCGCCTGGGGGATCTCCGCCACCGAGCGGCAGATCGCGGTCCGCCCGCCGGTGGCGCCTGACAGGGTCTCCAGCCCGTTCTGGTAGGCGCGGTTCAGCCGGTCTCCGCGGTTGTGCAGATGCACGATGAACAGCGGCGCTTCGAGCGCGGCGGTGGCGTCTTCGAGCTTCGCGATCTTCTCGTCGATCAGCGATTCGGGAAACCGCCGGCTCAGATCGTGCGGATCGCTCTGGTTGATCACCGGATTGGTGTAATCCTCGCGGTAACCGTAGATGCTGCTGTCCGTTACATAAAGAACCGACACGCGCACGGGCGACTTGCGCAGGATCCCGTCAGCCAGCGAGAGTGCCTGTACCACCGTATCCAGCAGTCCCGGATTGCCCGTTCCGGGGAGATCGCGGATGCCGCTGGTGACCCCCTCGCGGCCGGGCGCCGGGTCGGCGATTGCGTGCAGCCCGTCCTGCGCTCGCAGCAGCCCCACCCACGCATTGTGCGGGAGTTTGGCGACTTCGGCGATCAGTGCCTCGCGTGCCGGATCGACCAGCGAGGGATTTCCCGTCACGTCCATCACGAGCAGGATGATCTGATCGCTGGCCGGACCCAACTGCGAGCGGATCGCCGCGGGTTTGCCGTTGAGGGTGGCTTCGAATGCGGGCCTGGATCCGGAGTTTCCGCCGTCGATCCAGGCGGGGATGGAGAGCGCCGGCTGCGCGCACGCCGTCGCCGCCGCCACCGCCCACAGAACGCCGAGGCGGATGGAAATCAATGATGTGCGGCTCCTGAGCCGGACGCGCCCGGCCGCGCGTTTCGCGCTCAGAACGTCCACTCCAGGCCCAGTTGGACGACGCGTCCGCCGTGCGAGCCGATGATGCGTCCGGCGTTGAGGTTGGGCGCGCTCGCCGGGCCGATGTTGGTATCCGGGTAGTTCCAGTTGGCGTGATTGAGGAAATCGAACGCGGAGGCGCTCAACTCCAGGGACTGCTCGCCGATGGCCACGCGCTTGTTTACGCTCAGGTCCATCGAGTTGTAACCCGGACCGAGCAGGCCCGGCTCCGTCGGCGGGCCATTGCCCATGGTGAAATCCGCCGGCTGGCTGAAGGCCGCCGGATTGAACCACAAGCCGGGCCCCGGATTGGCGACACGCGGGTCCACTCCCGGAACCACATTCACGTTGAGCGTGGCCAGCACATTCCCGGTGTTGTTGAATTCCGGGTGCATGGCCAGTGGCCGGCCGCCATCCCAGTACGTCGACCCGATTACGGACCAGCCGCTCACCAGCGGCCGACGCCAGTCCGAAAAATGCAGCAGCGGCTTGCCGGAGCCGAACGGCAGCTCGTAGACGTAGCTCACTTGCAGGTACTGGGGCGGGTTGGAAGCGGTCAAGGCCCAATCGTTGCGCAGGTTGAAAAAGTCCTGGTTGCCGTAGGGCGCCGAGTAGTCGTCCAACTGTTTCGAGAACTGGTAGTACGCGGTGAAGGTCAGTCCGATAGAGGCGCGCTTTTCCACCCGCACGAAGCCCGCGTCGCGCTGGTAGCGTCCCGCCGGATACAGGCCGGACAGATTGAAGCCCGTGAACTGCGGGAACGGCTGCAGCGCCGCGCGGAACGCCTGGTTGTACAGCACGTCGCCCAAGGTCATCGCATCCGGACTCACCGCGTTGGGATTGGCGGCGCTATTGCCCGCGAGCAGGTCGCGGCCGCCGCTATAGGTGGCGCCGGCGGAAACCAGCATGGCGAAGCGAAACTCGTGCTCGATGGAGAACGACGCGGATTGATACACGGGTTCGCGCCCCGTCAGGTCCATGTAATCGGCCACGGCGTTGTCCATGCCGGAAGGGTTAAGGTTGGGAAGCGGCGTGGCCAGCGGGGGAATGCCCGCGGCAAGGTCCAACGCCGGGCTCAACAGCGTGTTGGGTGAGACGAAGGTCTGGCGCGCGTTAAACCCCTGCGTGGCCCACTGGCCGGTGTAGGTCGGGATGCGCCCGTGCTGCCGGCTGAATGCCGCCCGCACCACGGTATTGGCGTTGCCCGGAGGATTCCAGGCGATGCTCACGCTGGGGTCGAGATCCAGATTCGCGGGGCGCAGTCCGCGCGGGACCCCGTTGCGTCCGGCGAAGACCAGCGCGCCGGCTAGCCCGGTGGCGGGGTCGGTCACCGCCGGGTCCACCGTGCTCTGGCGATTGTATTTCTCCACGCGCGGCAGGTGCAGCCCCAGATTGAGCCCGGCCGTGACCGTGAGGTTCCTGGTCACCTCCCAGCGGTCGCTGGCGGAGAGATTTCCGTAAGGGTCGCGGAAGTAAGAAGGAGACACCGTAATCGTGCGTTCCCCGTACTGAGGCAGTCCGAGCAGGAAACTGGCAAACGGCGTGCCCGTGTCGATGATGCCGGGAAGGCTGGTGAGGCCGGCGGAGAACTGGAAATCGCCGGCGGGAAACGCGGGCGAAAGCGTATTCACCTGGTGCAGGTCGCCATGGAAGGAGAGGCTGAGAGCGTGCCGCCCGCGCCGCGTGGAGGCGCCGGCGTCGAATTCGTAGGTGTTGCGCGCGTTGCGCGTTTGCGGATAGGCCGTGCCCATGGAGAGGTAGTTGCCGAGCTGGTAATCGGGGAAGGCGGGCTGGGTGAAGTCGCCGCCTGTGGCGCGGTTGGAGTTGGCGCTCCATCCCGCGGAATAGACGGTCTGGGGGCTGGCCGTGACGGTGTAGTTCAGCGATGAGCGGAGGGTGGAGAAGTTCTGGTCCGGCGAGGTCGGGCTGGCGATGTTGGGAAAGTACTTAGCGGACCCGAGGAATCCGTTGGAGATGGCCGAACTCGACGTAATCCGGTGACGCCGGCGGAAGGGATGGTCGATCTTGATGAGGAAACCGTCAGCCGTATCGGTCTGCGGCGAGTTGACGAAGTAGTTGTTCTGGAAGAACGGCCCGATACTCGCGTTGGGCATTGGGTACAGCTTGAGCGCATCCTGAATGTTGGGCGCGAGGCGGTCTTGCGGGATCGCGTTGCCCGGAAACGGCGTGCGCAGGTACTGAAGGTTGCCGGTGGAGACCGCCTGGTTGGGGTTGTAGGCGGGGTTGAGCGCCGTGGATGCCGGGTCGTAAACCGGCAGCGGCAATCCGGCCTGGTCCACCGTCCGGGAGAAATCTCCCGTGCGTTCCGGCGCCGTGGGAATGGTGTGCAGGGAGGCGCGCGAGATCCGTTCGCGGACGCCTTCGTAGGAGACCATCAGGAACGTATTATTCGGGTCGTGAATCAGTTTCGGGATCAGCAGCGGACCGGCCACGTTGAAGCCGAACTGATTGCGCCGCAGCACACTCTTGTCGCCTCCGTTCTGGGTGACTTCGTGCGGCACGGCGTCCAGCATGTCGTTGCGGAAGTTTTCGTACAACCGCCCGTGCCACAGCATGCGCGGGCGCCCTTTCGCAGCGGCCGCCGGGCTGTCGTCGCGCAGACCCCAATCGCGCGTCAGCACGCGGAATTCCTGCGCGGCGGTAGTCAGGGGATCGGACGGACGCTTGGGCGCGGGGGCGCCACCGCTGGCGGCGGCAACGCACGAAGCGGCCAGAAGCACCACTTGGAGGGTTCGAGGCAACGGTCTGCTTCTATGATACCCCGGCGTCCTGTCCGTCCAGGTTTCGGGACCTCAATTCACCTTCGCCGCTACCGCCTCCACATCGAACTTGCGCGAGGTCACCGGATCGTCGAAACTCGCCACCGACGTGGCCTTCCCCGGCGGAATCGCCGTCTCGAAGGACAGCCGGATCTGCGAGATCGTCGGCGCCGGCGCCGGCTTCTCCTGCGCCACCGAAGTGCTCAGATCGATATCTCCACGCAGCCCGATCTTCCCGTTCGCCGTCTCCTGCACCGTGCACTCGATGTTCACCCCTACATCCACGTAGGTGAACTGCGTGCTCTGTCCGACCCCGCCGCCGCCCGTCGTCACCGGCACGCGGTTCCCGATTTTAAAGATCCCCTTGTTTCCGCCGTAGACCAGCATCGAGTACTTGCGCCCGGCCTTGCCCCCGGCGTCGCCCGAATCGCGGATCGTGAAATCCACCTTGAACACGTCGCGCTGCGGCTGCGCGCAGAGCGGCGCCGCCAATACCACCGCCAGTAGGAACGCTGTACGCATGAGTCAATCCGTCTCCTCGTCCTGATAGACGAGTTCCCAACTCCGCGCGTGCAGGGGTTATCTTATACCAATGAGACTCTCCCGCCTTCTCGCGATCGCCGGGTGCGCCGCCGGCCTGGTCCTCACCCAGACCAGGCAGCCGCAGGACGAGGAATACGCCCGCCTCGTGAAGGAATGGACCACGCGCAGCGAGTTCATGAGCCCCCTGGTGGACCACCTGCCGAAAGTGACCGGCGTCCCCAGCCCCAAGGACGTCCTCGGCTACTACATCGGCGCGCCCAAGAAACTCACCCGCACCGCGGAGATCGGGAAATACTATCGCGCCCTCGCCGCCGCATCGCCACGCGTCAAGGTGCTTACCGCCGGCACCACCGACGAGGGCCGCGAGTGCCTGGTCGCCGTCATCGCCGACGAAGACACCATCCGCAACCTCGATACCTACAAAGGCTACCTCGCCCGGCTCGCCGACCCGCGCGGACTTTCCCCCGCCGACGCCAAACAGATCGTCGCCCGCGCCAAGCCGGTCTACTTCCTCACCGGAGGCCTGCACTCGGCCGAAACCGGTCCGCCCGAGATGCTCATGGAACTCGCCTACCGCCTTGCCGTGGAGGAAGGCGCGCCTTACGATTCCATCCGCAAGAACGTGATCGTCATGGTCAACGCCGCCAGCGAACCCGACGGCCGCGACCGCTACGTGGACTGGTATTACAAGTACAAACTCAGCGAGGAAGGCGAAGACGACCGCACGCCCGCGCCGCCCTATTGGGGCAAGTACATTTACCACGACAACAACCGCGACATCAATTACTCGCAGGTGACCATGTCCAACTGGCTCAAGTTCTACCTGGAATGGCACCCGCCTATCATGCACGACCTGCACGAGTCGCAGCCGCTCCTCTATACCTTCAGCGGCCAGTCCCCGCAGAACCCCACGCTCGACCCCATCCTTTACGGCGAACTGCCCTGGTTCGCCGAGTTCGAGATGACCAAAATGCTCGGCTACGGCATGCCCGGCGTGTGGACGCACGCTTTCGTCGATATGTGGTCGCCCGGCTACCTCGGGTTCATGTCGTCGAACCACAACGGCATGCTGCGCATGTACGAGACCTTCGGCAACGGCGGCGCCAACACCATGCGGCGCAACCTTGCCGGCGGTCCCGGACAGGGCGGGGGCGGCACCCCGCCTGCCGCCGAACCGGCTTCCCCGGGACGCGGCGCGCGCGGCGCGGCCTCGCCCGCTGCCGCGGCTCCTGAAGCCGCCGGCGGACGCGGAGGACGCGGCGGCATGACCTCGCGCGAATGGTACCGCCCGCTTCCGCCGCCGCGCGAACTGGTCTGGAGCATGCGCAACAACACCAACTACATGGAATCGGCCGTGCTCGCGGGCCTCGAATTAACCGCCGCCTTCCCGCAGACCGTGCTCGATAACTTCTACCTCAAGAGCCTCCACTCCATCGAATCCGGCTCCAAAGAGGCGCCCTACGGCTACGTCTTCCCCTCCAGCCAGAAGGACCTCACGCGCGTCGCCTTCATCGTCAACATCCTGCGCAAGCAGGGCATTGAAATCGGCGAGGCCTCCAGCCAGTTCAAGATCGGCGACACCACCTACCCCGCCGGCTCGCTCGTGCTCAAGCGCAACCAGCCCTACGGACGCCTGGCGAAAATCCTGCTCGAGAAGCAGAACTTTCCCACCGACGCCACCACTACCTACGACGATACCGGCTGGACCATGGGGCTGATGTCCCAGGCCACCGTCGACGAGATCGGCGACAAGGCCATCCTCGATGTGCCCGTGCGCAACATCGACGTCTATAATCCGCGGGGCGCCGTCAAGGGCAACGGACCCGTCACCGCCATCCTGCACAACGGCTCCAACAACCTCGTCACCCTGCGCTATCGCCTCAAGGACCTTTCCTTCGACGCCATCGAAGCCGCGGCCAAAGCCGGCGATACCGAATTGCCCGCCGGCACCCTGCTGGTCGCCTCCAGCCCGCGCGTCCAGGCCGAAGTCGAGCGCCTTGGCCTGCACGCGGTGCAACTCGCCGCCGCGCCCGACGTGAAGAAGCACGCGCTCGATCTACCGCGCCTCGCCGTCTATTCTTCCTGGGGCAACACGCAGGACATCGGCTGGGTGCGCTACGCGCTCGACAAGTTCGAAGTCAACTACGACCTGATCTACAAGGACCGCGTCAGGCAGGGCAACCTGCGCGCGGCTTACGATGTGATCCTGATGCCCAGCCAGGGAGGCCGCGGCGGCAGCGCCAAGGGCATCATCTTCGATGTCGAACCGCGTCCCGGCAAGACCTTCGCCTATAAGAAGGATCCGCGGTATCCCACGCTCGGCATGTACGGCGAGAGCGACGACCTCACCGGCGGCATGGGCCTCCAGGGAGTGGGCGAGTTCGATAAGTTCGTCAACCAGGGCGGCCTGCTCATCACCCTCGGAGCCGCCAGCTACTTCGCACCCCAGAGTTTCATCACCCGCACCGTGGATGCGGCATCCACCACGGCGGCCTTCTACGCGCCCGGTCCGATCGTCGAAGCGGAGATCCTCCAGCCCAATCACCCCATCTTCTACGGCTACACCGAGCGCACGGTGCCCGTCCGCTGGGCCGGCGGTCCGCTGCTGCGCGTCCCCAACGACGAACAGCGGACCAGCGTGCTCATGCGCTTCCCCGGCACGGACCGCAGTATCCTCAGCGGCCTGATGCGCGGCGTCGCGGAGATCCGCATGCGCCCGGCGATCCTCGACGAACCGGTGGGGCAGGGAAGGGTGCTCATCTTCTCCACCAACCCGGCGTATCGCTGGCAGAATCTGGGCGAGTTCAACATGCTCGCCAACTCGATCCTGAACTTTAACGACCTGCCCCGGCCGGCGGCGCCGCAACCCGCCGCTTCCACGGCCGGAAACTGAGAGTGGGGGCGCACTGAGAGTGGGGCGGGCCGGCGACATCCACAATATCGTGCTCTCCGGCGGCGTCCGCGCGCCCGGCGTGCAGTACATCTCCGGCTCGCCATTCAAGGACTTCCAGATTCGCGAGTGCATGAAGATGCAGCTCCGCACCGATTGGGAGGACCTCACCAATACGCCCATCTTCGCCGCGCCGAATACGACCCCGACCAGTTCCGCCTTCGGCCGGATCATCGCGACCCAGGACGAGCCGCGCCGCATCTTCATGGGCCTCCGCCTCATGTTCTAATCCGGCTCGGTAGCGCCGCCGTCACTCCAGCCCGAGCACGCGCGCCGGATTCGTCTTCGCCATCCGGTCGATCTCGGCCTGTGTGAATCCGGCCTGCCTGAGCCCCGCGAAGTACGCAACCAGCCCATCGGGATGAATCGGGTTGGCAGCCTGCCCGAGATCGCTCGCCAGGATGCAGTGCTCCACCCCGACCGCGCGGATCGCCCGGGCGTACTCGGTGAAGGTGAATTCCCGGTTCGGTCCGATCAGCGCGTTGTATACGAACTCCAGGTACGCGCCCATCGCCGCCGCTTCCTGCATCTGCGCGATCGACATGTGTACCGGCGCGATCATCGCGTGCGTCACCACGACGCGGTCCACGCCGGCGCGCCGCGCCTCGCGGATGAGCAGCAGGCAGTCCGCCGCCGAGGAGTGTCCCGTTTCCAGCGTCAACCGGTGCTTCGCCGCCAGCGCGATCACCTCCTTGACCTCCGGCAGCAGCGCGCCGTTCCGGGACACCGCGACGGAGGGGCGGTCTTCCTTCGAATACCGCACCTGATTTTCGTTGTCGAATGTCGGCATCCAGACTACGCGGCCGTATCCGCCCTTCATCAGCACCATGCGCTCCACCGCCGCCGGATTCACCCCGCCCACGGAGCGGTTGAGATCGATTCCGCCGAAGACCTCGATGCCCGGCACGAACTTCTGCACGCTCCACGCCAGCGACGCCGTCGGCTCGTAGTGGTTCTTCAGCACCAGCGCCCGCATCCCGCGCGCTTTGGCGATCTTCGCCAGTTCGAACGCGTCGATCGATCGCGGCATGCTGTCCGGATCGGCGTGGACGTGGATGTCGATCACGCCCTCGAGTTGCGCCTGCGCCGCCGCGCACACCAACGCCAGCATCGACGCGAGCACGACCGTTCTTCGCAGCGAACCGGAATGCAATCCGCTGCAGGGCCGCTCCGTCCAGTACGTTGGATGTGGCAGGTACCGCCGGGAGTATCCAGGCTTCATGGCGGAATATCGTAGCACCGGAAACGCCGCAATTGCACTGGTACCGCAAGTTACGGCATGTGTGCTGGAACGCCCTCATCGGGCTGCTCCGCGCGACTAAGTCGGGGAAACTCCTGACGTAATCCCACTTACTCGTCCATATAATCGACCTAGCTTGGACCGCGAAATCGATGTGCTCGCGGTCCTAAAGGCCCGGGATGCTTGGAGGGGATCGCGGCCCGATACCGCCCCCGCTATTCATTCAAACGCCATCTCAGGAGGCAACTGCATGGCAGACCAGGAAAGAAAGGCCGAGGCGCGCCGTCCGGCCGAGAACTTCGTCGCCAAACTCGTACCCGACCCGGCCAGTCCGCCCGACCTCGCGCGGCTCGCCGGCTACCGCGGCGCTTCGTCGATGGAGGGACACGTCCGGCTCTACGCCAACGCCGAACTCTCCCTCTATTGGGACATCCCCGAGGCCGACGTGCTTCACGAACAGCCGGTGCCGGCCGATACCGATCCGCTGGGCGCTGTGGTCCTCTGGATCAAGCGCGATTCCAAGGTGGTTTCCAATCTCTCTCAGCAAACACAAGGAGGACAGCCGACCATGAACGCCTTTACCGGAGCCGCGGCAGCCGCGCAAACAACCAACTTCCCCATCACCGTCACCGCCACCGAAACCTTCCCGCGCACCATCACCCCGGTGTGCCATAGCCCCTTCTATCTCTGCCCGCCGCACAGCCTGCTGCCGTATCACTGTCCGAGTCCGCCGGTGTTTTGCCCGCCGAGCCCGCTCGTGATCTGTCACGTCAGCCCGCTCCCCGTATGCGTGCAGCCGGTGAGTCCGACCTGCGTGCCCACGCAGCCGCCTACTGTTCCGACCACCATCCCGACCACCGTGCAGACCGGATCGCCCGTTGCGCAGCAGGCCGCCGCGCAGGCCGCGCCGCAAGCCGCCGCGCAGGCATTCACCTTCGGCGGACCCACGATCACGATCCCGCACACCATCCTCGGCTGCCATCCCAGCCCTTATGTCTTCTGTCCGCCTCACAGCGTACTGGCGCCGTGCACGATCCCGCACAGCATCCTCTGCCATAGTCCGCTGGTTGTATGCGGAGGCCCGGTCAGCCCCAACTGCACGCCGCCGACGTTCCCGACCACCATCCCGACCACGGTGCAGACCGGTTCGCCGGTGGCGCAACAGGCCGCCGCGCAGGCGGCGCCGCAAGCCGCGGCGCAGGCGTTCAACATCGGGGTCACGGCTACCCACTTCAGCCTGAACGTCCATTGCGTCAGCCCGCTGCAGGGATGTTTCCCCAGTGAGATCCTCTGGCAGTGCCACCCGTCATTCCCAATCCACTGCACGTTCACTCCGGCCAGTCCTTACTGCACGCCGCCCACGATTCATGTGACGCTACAGGCCGGTTCGGGCGTCGCGCAGCAGGCTGCGCCGCAGGCCGCGGCGCAGGCGCTCACCGCCGGAGCCACGGCCACTCACTTCAGCGCGAACGTCCACTGCGTCAGTCCGCTTCAGGGATGCTTCCCCAGTGAGATCCTGTGGCAGTGTCACCCGTCATACCCGATCCATTGCCCGGTTACGCTCCCTCCCACGGTGACCCGCACCATTGTCACTTATGGGACTTACAACACGATCGGCTGATCGTCTGAATCCCTAGAGCCCTGGTGGGGCCGGTTCCTCCGCCGGCCCCGCCTTCTTTATGTTCCTCACCGCTTACAATCTCGCGCACTATCTCATAGCCCGCGGGCTGATCACCCAGGAAAGCGTCGTCGCCGGCGACTTCATCCTCGCCGAAGCCGGACGCCGCAACCGCAACTTCAAAGTGGCGCGGCGCGGCCTCCCAGGCATCTTCGTCAAGCAGATCAAGACCGCCGAACCGCAGGCCGAAATCACCATTCAGCGGGAGGCCGCCTTCTACCGCGCCGTCTCCACGGACCCGCGCTACGCTCCCCTTTCGGCAATGATCCCCCGCTTCCTGGACTATGACGCTTCGCGCCACGCGCTCACGCTCTCCCTCGCCGAAAACGCCGAGAGCCTCGGTGAGCGGCAGGTACGCGACGCCACCGTCCCCCCGGAGATCGCCGCGCGGCTGGGCGGGGCGCTGGCGCGCGTCCACGCCTGCGGCGCCGTGGCCTCCGCCGACACCGCGCTGCGTCCGTCGCTGCCCGCCCAGATTCCCTGGCCGCTCAATCTCGATCAGACCGGCTACGGATTCCTCTCCGCTCACGGTCCGCTCGGCACCCAACTCGGCCAGGCCATCGCGCAAGCTCCCGGACTCCCTGCCGCGCTCTCTGCCCTGCGCGCCCACTGGCAGTACGACAGCCTCACCCACGGCGACATGAAGTGGGACAACTGCCTGCTGCGCGGCGAGGATCTGGTCATCGTCGATTGGGAACTCGCCGACCTCGGCGACGGCGCCTGGGACGTGGCATCGCTCCTCAAGGAGTATGTCGCCGCCACGCTGCTCAATTACACCGCCCGCGAACAGGCCCGCGCGCGCCACCTGCCCGAGCCTGCCGCGGTCACGCTCGAAACCACGCGCCCCTCGCTGCTGGCTTTCTGGGGCGCCTACAGTGCCGGACGCGGCATGAGCGGCGCCGCCGCTGCCGCGTACTTCGACCGCGCCGTGCGTTACACCGGCGCTCGCCTGGTCATCGCCGTGCTCGAATACTCCGCCTACGCCCAACAACTCGACGGCGCCGGACGCCTCATGCTGGAGAGCGCCCGCAACATCCTGGAGCACCCGCGGATCGCCGCCGCGCAACTCCTCGGCGCGCCCGCCAACTGAGCCGCCTGCTGAGCTTATGACACACCCGATCCGCCGCGAACTCGCTCCCCTCCTCGACGCCATCGCGATCCTCTCGCCCGCGGTCTTCTCCTTCCGCGGTGAACCCGTCGCGGTCACGCCCGGACCGGTGCAGCCCATCCCCGGCGTCCCCGCGCACCCGCTGCCGGAATTCCCCCTGACCCGCGAGCTGCAGGCGCTGCTCTACGCGCGCTGCTATTCGCGCCGCTTCGAGGACACCGCGTCCGTCCCCACTTTCACAAGCGATCCGGGCTACGTGCAGCGACTCTCCGCCGCCAACCGCACGCAGTCCTCGTGGGAGTCCGGCTGGGCGGTGTATGCGCTGGGCGCCGGCGGACAGGTCTACCTGCAGAAGGGCGACCGCCAGCGCGCCGCGCAACCCGGCGAGTACCTCACCGCAGGTCCTCCCGGCATGCCGCCCCAGACCGGCGCCGCCGTGACCCTCGCCGTGCCGCGCGATTCCGCCGTCGCCCAGCCCGGCTTCTACTTCATCTACGGCCAGACGCTTTCCGACCTCTGGGACGAGCACCACCTCCTCCGGCTCTACTTTCACGCCACCGCCGAGTCGGCGCCCGCCGTGATCGAGTACCTCACCGGCGAACTCAACCGCTACCAGGTTCCCTTCCGCATGAAGGCGCTGATCGAACCCGCGTTATACTACCGCACCGACCCGATTGTGCTCTACTTCGCCCGCCGCTACCATCAGCCCGCGGCGCGCATCGCGCTGCGCATGCCGCCGGAGATCGCCGCCGCGCTGCGTCCCGCGACTCCGCTGTTCACGCTGCCGCTGGCGCCCGGCATCGGGCTGGCCGAGGACCCCAATACCGGCGAGAGCTTCGGGATGCACCGCTGCCGCCTCACCGCCGAGGGAATCGTCGATGCCTGGTCGCGCGGCGACCAGTCCGCCGGCGGGCGCATCCGCGCCATCGCCCAGGCGTTCACCCGCGCCGGCTGCGATCTCGACCGCCCGCACCTCAGCCCCTCGTCCGCCGAACTGGAGCCGCCGCCGCCGCGCGTGGAGTTCGCCTATGCGTGACACGCTCTTCATCGACGCCGCCGCGCGCATCGCGCGCCGCCTGTGCCGCGATGCCCTCTGGCACGGGCAGCAGTGCAACTGGCTGGGCTGGGCAGTGGATGTCTTCGGCCGCAACTGGAGCCTGGTCTACAAGGCGCAATCGCCCAACCTGTACGACGGCACCGCGGGCATCGCGCTCTTCCTGGCGCGCCTCCACCGCATCACCGGCGAAGCCGCCTTCGCCGAGACCGCCACCGGCGCGCTCAATCACGCCTTCGCGTCGCTCCCCTCGCTACCCGAGGAAGTGCGGCCCAGCGTGTATAGCGGCGGATTGGGCATCGCCTGGGGCGCCGCCGCCGCCGGACGCGCGCTCCACGACGAACGCATCGTCCGGCGCGCGCAGCGCGAAGCCGCCCACCTCGGCCGCGCCGCCGAAAAGGCGCAGTGGCTGGACGTGCTCGGCGGCGCCGCCGGCGCGATTCAGGCGCTGCTTGAATTCGACCTCCCCGACCTCGCCCGCGCGCACGCCGCGCGCCTGCTCCACGCCGCCGTGCGCGGCGACCGCGGCACGTCGTGGGACACCATGCCCGGCCAGACCACCGCGCACCTGTGCGGCTACGGCCACGGAGCCGGAGGCATCGCCAGCGCGCTGCTCGAACTCTGGTCCGCGACCGGGGAGAAGCGCTATCGCGACACCGCGCTCGATGCTTTTCGATATGAGCGCTCATATTACAGTCAGGAGCAGCGCAATTGGCCGGATCTGCGTGATATGAGCGCTTATATGCCGGCGCAGGGCCAGGCGCCCGCTCCAGCGGTCTACGCCATGGGCTGGTGCCACGGCGCGCCCGGCATCGGCCTTTCGCGCCTGCTCGCGCACCAGCTTCTGCCCAACGACACCGCCATCGCCGCCGAACTCGATGCCGCGCTGGCCACTACCGCCGACGCGTGCCGCCAGTGGGTTCCAGCGCCGGGCAGCGGGCTGTGTCTGTGTCACGGATTGGGCGGCAACGCCGATCTTTTGATCGCTGCCGCCGCCGCTCTCGGCCGGCCTGAACTCCGCGCGGTCGCCGAGGATGCCGCCCGCCGGGCCATCGAGCAGATTCTGCCAAACGATCTGCCATGGCCCTGCGGCGTCAACGGAGGGGGCGAAACCCCCAACCTGATGCTCGGGCTGGCCGGCATCGGCCACTTCTTCCTCCGTCTCTACGATTCCACCGAAGTGCCGTCGCTGTTGCTGATGGCGCCGGCCGCCTCCGGCATCCCGGCCGAAAGACAGCGGGCGCAGCGCGCCTGAGGCCGCGTCACGTCAGCACGGGAGCCTGCGTCAGGCCGGACAGCCACATCATGTACTCTTCTTCCTCGCGCGTCACGCCGCCGCGTTCGAGCGCGGCGACGAGTTCGCGCAGTTCGGCGGGAGATTGCGGCGCGCACAGCACGCCATCGATCTCCGGGCGGGTGAGCACGAACCGGTAGTAGTCGCCCGCCTCGGGCCGCCAGTAACCCGCCGGCAACTTGAGCGCGTCGAACTGCTCGCGCGTCACATGCGCCATCACGCTCTTGAAGTTGAACACCGGGCACGGGCGCGCCGGACGCAGGTAAGGGAACAGGTCGCTCCGCGCGCCGGGATGCGCCGCGTTGTAGCGCACGAAGCTCGCGTCCAGCAATCCGTAATAATCGCTGAGCAGGGCCAGGCGGCGCTGATGGAAACTCGCCGCGATCGCGCGCGCGCCGTGCAGCCGGCTCTGCCGCGCCGACGCCATGGAAACCAGGCGCGATTGAAAGCCGGTATCGCTCGCCACCGCGCCGGCCACGATCACGTCCACCCGCTCCAGCCCCGGCACTTCGGCGATCACCTCGTTAAACTGCAGCGCGCCGAACAGCGGATTGTCCAGGTAGGACACCACCGCCACCACCGCCTCGTCGCGCCGCGCGCGATTGCCTTCGAACAGCCGCGCCAGGCCCTTGCGCAGCCCGTCGTAGAGCGGCCAGTGCAGGTCCGCGGTGAGGAAGAAGAAGTTGATCCCGTGTTCCCAGGCCGCGATCACCGTCTCCGGATCCGCGGTCATGCCGAGGCACAGCGGACTCACGCGCAAGCCGCTGCCGCCCAGCGGCACGCGATCCGTCGGCTTCGGCAGCACCTGGCGCATCCGCGGATTATAACCCCGGTTCGCGCGCGGCCTTCGCGCGATTCCTTACAGAACCGTGGGCATGATCTGCATTTCGGGGACCGCCACCCGCGCCGGCAGTTTGGCCACCGCCAGGATGGCTTCGGCCACGTCGCCCGGCTGCAGCGCCTTGGCCAGGATCTCCGGCCCCGGCTTGACCGGACGGTTCTCCAGGATCTCGGTATCCACCAGGCCCGGACAGATGGCGCAGGTGCGGATGCCGTGCTCGCGCTCCTCCACCCGGATGGCGTGCGCGAACCCGATCAGCCCGCGTTTCGCCGCCTGGTAGGCCGCGCCCGAAACGTCCGGCACGATCCCGGAAATCGACGCGACGAAGATGATGTGCCCGCTCTTGCGCTCGCGCATCCGCGGCAGCACCGCGCTGGTGATGTAGTACGCGCCGTTGAGGTTCGTCGTCAGCATCATGTCCCAGATGGCGGGCGTGAGCCGCGTGAGCGCGCGGTCCTTGACGTTGGTGCCGGTGTTGTACACCAGGATGTCGATATCGCCCAGCCGCGCGCGCGTCTCTTCGGCGAGCCGCTGCATGGAGGCGAGGTCGCCCGCGTCGGCCACGGCCGTCTCGATGGACGGCACCTCGTCCTTGAGGGCTTTCAAGCGGTCCGCGCGCCGCGCCGCCGCCATCACGCGCGCGCCTTCCTTGGCGAACGCCACCGCCGTCTCGCGCCCGATCCCGCTCGAAGCGCCCACCACCAGAACCACCTGCTTCTCTAAACTAACCGGCATCTTGCCTCCCTGTCCGCTGCCAAGCTCATCCGTGCCACGAACTATCATATGAACATGAAAACGCTCCTCTGCGCGGCCCTCACCCTGACCGCGCTTAGCGCACAGACCACCTTCCCCGCGGCCAAGGCCCTCGACGACGCGATCGAAGAGGCGATCCAGCAGAACCGCATCCCCGGCGCGGTGCTCCTCATCGGTCACGACGGCCGCGTCGTATACCGCAAGGCTTACGGACAGCGCGCGATCGTCCCGCACTCCGAGCCCATGACCGTGGATACCATTTTCGACTGCGCCTCCCTCACCAAGGTCATCGCCACCACCAGCTCGCTGATGAAGCTCTTCGAAGAGGGTAAGTTCCGGCTCAACGACCGTATCACCCAATACATCCCCGAATTTCAGGGCGGCAGGAGCGAAATCACGATCCGCAATCTGTTCACGCATTTTTCCGGACTGAAGCCCGACGTTCCGCTCAAGGAGCCGTGGAGCGGCTATGAGACCGGCATCAAACTCGCCTGCACGGACCCGCCCGCCGGACCGCCCTCCACCCGCTTCGTTTATAGCGACATCAATTTCATCCTGCTCGGCGAACTCGTCCACCGCCTTTCCGGCGAAATGCTGAGCGATTACTCGCGGCAGCACATCTTCCTGCCGATCGGCATGAAGGAATCGATGTTCGAGCCGCCGGCATCGCTCATCCCGCGGATCGCGCCCACGGAGCGTCCCAGCAAAACCGCCGAGCCCTTCCGCGGTATTGTCCACGACCCCACGGCGCGCAACATGGGCGGCGTCGCCGGACACGCGGGACTGTTCTCCACCGCCGACGACCTGGCGCGCTTCGCCCAGATGATGATCGACGGCGGCACGCTCGATGGCGTGCGCCTGTTCTCGCCGCTCACGGTGGCCAAGTTCACCGAACCGCAGAGCCCGCCCGACCAGCCGATCCTGCGCGGACTCGGCTGGGACATCGATTCGCCCTTCTCGGGCAATCGCGGCGAACTCTTCCCCATCGGTTCCTTCGGGCACACCGGCTTCACCGGCACTTCCATCTGGATCGACCCCAACACCAGGACCTACGTGATCCTGCTCGCCAACAGCGTGCATCCCGACCTGCGTCCGGCGATCACGCCGCTGCGCGGCAAGGTGGCGACCATCGCCGCCGCCGCGTTCGGCGTCACCGAACAAAAGGTCGCGCTCACCGGCTACGACGAAACGCTCACCGGACCCGGCGCGCGCCGCATGGTGGGACGCAACGGCCACACGCTCACCGGCCTCGACGTGCTTGCCTTGGAAAAGTTCGCGCCCTTCGCCGGCAAGAAGATCGGGCTCATCACCAACCAGAGCGGGCTATCGGCCGGCGGCCGCCGCAACATCGACCTGATGCGCGAAGCCGGCATTCAGATCGCCGCCATCTTCTCTCCCGAGCACGGCTTCCTCGGTGTGGAGGACCGCCCGGGGCTGCCCGACACGGCCGACCCCGCCACCGGCATCAAGGTGTATTCGCTCTACGGCGCCACCAATCGTCCCACGCCCGAAATGCTCGCCGGGCTGGACGCGCTGGTGTTCGACATACAGGACGTGGGAGTCCGCTTCTACACGTTCGAAACCACCATGCTTTACGCCATGGAGGCCGCGGCCAAAGCGCACGTGCCGTACTACGTGCTCGACCGGCCGAACCCGATTACGGGCGTGCGCGTCGAAGGCCCCTTGCTCGACGCCGCGCACACGTCCTTCGTCGGGTACGCCGCCGGCGAACCGGTGCGCCACGGTATGACGATGGGCGAACTGGCCCGCTTCTACAACGCCGAGCGCAACATCGGCGCGAACCTCACGGTCATCGCGATGAAAGACTATAACCGCGGTGACTGGTTCGACTCGACCAATCTCACCTGGATCAACCCCTCGCCCAACATGCGCAGCCTCAACGCCGCCATGCTGTATCCGGGCCTGTGCCTGCTCGAAGCCGCGCGCAATTTCTCGGTCGGGCGCGGTACGGATTCGCCCTTCGAACAGGTGGGCGCGGATTTCATCAAGGGAGCGGAACTGGCGCACTACCTCAACATACGGCAGGTGCCCGGCGTGCGTGTCTACCCGACCGCGTTCACCCCCACGGAGTCCAACTTCAAGGGCAAGCGCATCGAGGGCGTGCGCTTCGTGATCATCAATCGCGAACTGCTCGACGCCACGCGGCTCGGCCTGGAACTGGCGGTAGCCATCGAGAAACTCTATCCCGGCAGGATCGATTGGAAACTGGGCGCGCGGCTCATCGGCAGCGACGATGCGATCCGCCGCATCCAGGCAGGGGAGGATCCGCGCACGATCCAGGCTTCGTTCGAAGACGCGGTGGAGGCTTACGCGCAAAAGCGCACTCCTTACCTGCTGTATAAATAGGTAACGGCTATGAGCGATCCTACCCGCAGGGATGCACTCCGCGCGCTTTCCACCGCCTCCGTGGCGGGCGCGGCTTTGGATGCGCAGAACGCCGCGCCGCCGCTTTGTTTCATGAGCGCGATCGAGATGGCGCGGCTGATCCGCGCGAAGAAACTCTCGGCGCGCGAAGCGCTGGCCGCGCACCTGAAGCAGATCGAGCGGGTGAACCCCAAGGTCAACGCCATCGTGACCCTGGTGGCGGAGATGGCGCAGGCGGCCGCCGCGCGGGCCGACGAGATGCAGGCGCGTGGTGAAAAACTCGGGCCGCTCCATGGCCTGCCGGTCGCGCACAAAGACCTGGAGGAGACGCGCGGCATCCGCACCACGTTCGGCTCGCCGCTCTACCGGGATTTCATTCCGGCGGAAGACAGCCTGGTGGTGGAGCGCATGCGGCGCGCGGGCGCGATCACCATCGGCAAGACCAACACGCCGGAGTTCGGCGCGGGATCGCAGACGTTCAACCAGGTTTTCGGCGCGACGCGCAATCCCTACGACCTGACGAAAACGTGCGGCGGATCTTCCGGCGGCGCCGCCGTCGCGCTGGTGTGCGGACTGACGCCGGTAGCCAGCGGCTCCGATGCCGGCGGCTCGCTGCGCAACCCGGCCGCGTTCTGTAACGTCGCCGGATTCCGCCCGTCGATCGGCCGTGTGCCCAATCCGAAGGCGCCGTTTGCGTGGTCCACGTATGCCACTTCGGGATGCCTGGGCCGCACGGTGGCGGACCTTGCCTTCGCGTTCAGCGCCATCGCGGGCCCGGATGCGCGGGATCCGCTTTCGATCGCCGACCCGGGCGAACTCTTCGCGCGCCCGCTCGGCCGCGGCTTCAAAGGCGCGCGGGTGGCGTTCTTCAAGGACCTGGGCGGCGTGCCGTTCGACCCCCGCGTGAGGGCCATCGTGGACGGCCACCGCGCGACCTTCGAGTCGCTCGGCTGCATCGTGGAGCAGGCCGAGCCCGATTTCGCTCCGGCGGAAATCGCATTTCGCCTCCTGCGCGCGTGGAATACCGCACATACGCACGGGGACCAACTGCGCCGGCATCCGGATGCCTACAAGGCCACGCTGAAGGGCGAGATCGAAGCCGGGCTGCGGCTCAGCGGAGCGGATATCGCGCGCGCGGAAACGGCGCACTCCGAGATGTGGCGGGGCTTTCAGGCGTTCCTCGGGAAGTACGAATACTTCGTGGTGCCCACCTCGCAATTGCCGCCCTTCGACGTAACCACGGAGTACCCGGCGGAGATCGCGGGCGTGAAGTTCGCGAATTACATCGATTGGATGAAATCCTGCTGGTACATTTCCGCCACCGGGAACCCGGCGGCATCCGTGCCCGGCGGTTTCACCGCGGAAGGACTGCCGGTGGGCGTGCAGATCGTGGGCCGCTACCAGCAGGATTTCGCCGTGTTACAGATGGCGCACGCCTTCGAGGAAGCCACCGGCTTTGGCGGGAAGCGCCCATACATCGCGCAGGTGTCCGCAACCGATCGCGGATGAGGCGCGTCAAACATGGCAAGACGCGCCGCGCTCGGGTTGAGCGCGCCACTTGTACGGATGCTGACGCTCATGTGCCTGCCTTCACGCCTGCGGGTCCGTTTCCTTCCGATCTTTCTGAGCGCCCTGGCGGTGTGCGCGTGCCGGGGGCAGCAGGCCGACCCTCCGGCGGCGCCCGCGGATTCCGCGCCCAAGCGAATCTTCGGAATTATTCCCAATTACCGCACTTATCCCGCGGAGCGTGACTACCGGGCGATCTCGCAGCGCAAGAAGTTTTCGATCGCGCTCGAGGACTCCTTCGACCGGGGAACCTTCGTGCTTGCCGCGGGGTTCGCCGGCGAGAGGCAACTTAACGACAATACGCCGTCGTTCGGGCAGGGACTGACGGGCTACGCGCGATATCTGGGGACGGCGTACGGCGACCTGGTGATCGGCAATTTCATGACGGAGGCCATCTACCCGGCGCTGCTGCACCAGGATCCGCGCTATTTCCGCCGCGGCACGGGCAGCGCATGGTCGCGCGTCAGGTACGCGGTGAGCCGCATCTTCTGGACGCGCACGGATTCTGGCGGCTCGACGTTCAACTTCTCCGAAGTCGGCGGCAACGCCACCGCGGTGGCGATCGCCAACGCGTATTACCCGGACAACCGCACCGCCGGCGCGGCGGTTTCGGCGCTGGCCATCCAACTGGGGCTAGACACGGCGGGCAACCTGCTCAAAGAGTTCTGGCCCGACTTGAGCCACGCTCTTTCGCGCAAGCCGCACGCGCGTTAGCCCCGGACGTTCATCGCAGGAACGGATCGATGCGGAACTGCGTGACGACAACGTGACGCGGTTCGCCCACGGTGGAACGGCGGGCGTCATACAGATAGCCGAACTCGACGGTCGCCGCCCGGGAGAATCGCCACCGCAAGCCGGCGCCATTGCGGCTGCTGAGGTAGCCATCGGCGTCGAAGAACCACTCGCTGCTCAGATAAGGGCCGAGCGGTTTCTGTGTGCCGAGCCGGAAGCGGTGGCGGTAGCGGGTGAACTGCGCGCGGTCGGGCACGAAAAAGCGTTCCACCAGCCCGCGCGTATCGACGGCGATTCCGCCCGTGCGATAGACAAGGGTTTCAAGGCCACCGAACACGCGATGGAGATTTCGCCAGTCTTCGGCGCTATCCTCCTCCCGGCCGTAGTAATAGCCGCCGATCAGGGAGACGCGCCGCGGCATCGCGAACCTGGAAATCACGCCGGTACGGCCTTGCTGGGCCGTGGTGAAGTCCCGGCCGGTACGCAGCCGTCCGTGAAGCACGACTTCGGCGCGCGACGATTTCAGGACCGTCAGATCGACCGCGTGCCAGGACCACACCTCGCCCGCGGGAAGGTACGGGGCCGCGGCCAGCAGGAGCAGCGCCGCGCGCCGGAGTGTGCGCCGCATTTCAATCGAAGAGGTCCGAGAAGAACGACTTCCGGCGATGTCCGGAGAGATTGTGTTCGCGGTCGTGATCGTGTTCGCGATCATGTTCGTAGTGTCCCTTTTCGGGTTCGCGGGACCGGGAGGCCGGAGCGCTCGAACGGTCGATGATCTTATCGAGGCCGCCGCGGTCGATCCACACACCACGGCAGGTGGGACAGTAGTTGATCTCGACACCCTGGCGGTCGGCCATCATGAGCGGGACGTTGCACACAGGACAGTTCATGGGAATTGCCAGTGCAATTGAATCGCCGCAACTTCAAAACCGGACGCCAGAGGGTACACTAGGGGCGTAACGGAGCCGGATGCCGCAAACTCTTCAGCGACGGGACGCGTTCAACCGCCTCGGCCTGGCGGGGGTGGCCTCGGGCACTTTGCTGATCAGTTCCCTGCACCATTTCACGGACCTGTCGCACGTCCACTGGCACAACATCTTCCAGGTCCTCTACTACATTCCAACGGTGCTGGCCGCGTTGCTGTTCGGCTTCCGGGGCGGTCTCTGCGCGGCGCTGCTGGCGGCGATTTCGCATCTGCCGTACGTCGTGCAGACATCGCGCGTCAATCCGGATTACGCCATCGAGCAGGCGGTGGAGATGTCGCTGTTGTGCATCGTGGGCGGGCTGACCGGGGTATTGTCGGACCGCGACCGCCGGCAGCGCAGGGACCTGGAGCGCACGACGAACCGCCTGACCGAGGTGTACCGGGAACTGGAGCAGAACTTCGATCAGATGAAGCGGGCGGAGCGGCTGTTCGCGGTCGGGCAACTGGCTGCCGGACTGGCGCACGAACTGCGCAATCCGCTGTGGAGCATCGCCGGAGCGGCCGGCATACTGGAGCGCAACGCCTGCCTGGAGGCGAAACACCGGGAGTGTCTCGACATCATCCAGAAGGAGTCGCAGCGGCTCAATCGCCTGCTCACCGAGTTTCTGGATTTCGCGCGGCCGCGGCCGCCGAAGTATCAGAGCATCGATATCGACGCGCTGCTCGACAGCGTGATCCAGTTGGCGGTGCACGCGGTGGGCCATAGCGCCGTGCAACTGCGCAAGTTGACGGCGCCCGATCTGCCGCTGGTAGAAGGCGATCCGGAAATGGTCAAGCAGATGCTGCTGAACCTGGCGATCAACGCGATCCAGGCGATGCCGCGGGGCGGGGAAGTGGTGGTTTCGGCCGGCGTGCAGGATGGAAAAATGATTCTGCGGGTGCGGGACCAGGGCTGCGGGATCGCGCCGGAGATCCGCGATAAGATCTTCAATCCGTTCTTCACCACCAAGGACGGCGGGACCGGGCTGGGGCTGGCCGTGGCGCACCAGATCGTGGAACAGCACGGCGGAATTCTACGGGCGGAAGCGAACTCGGGCGGCGGGATGACGTTTTCCGCGCTGCTGCCGCTTGGCCGCGAGACGACGGTATGAATCGGGCAAAAATCCTGGTTGTGGACGACGAAGAGAACGTGCGGCGCGTGGTGCAGTTGCAGCTCGAAGAGGCGGGCTACGACGTGGTCACCGCCTGCGACGCGGAAGGCGCCATCGCGCTGGCCGCGGAGCACACGCCGGGGCTGGTGATCACGGATTTGAAAATGCCAGGCGGTTCCGGCATGGAGGTGCTCCACAAAATCCGCGCCGAGCATCCGGAAACCACGGTCGTGATGGTCACCGCGTTCGGCACCGTGCAGACCGCCGTGGAAGCCATGAAGGCGGGTGCGTACGATTACATCACCAAGCCGATCGACTACGAAGCGCTGCTGCTGATCGTCAACCGCGCGCTGGAGCATCACCGGCTGGTGGAAGAGGTCCACGCGCTGCGCAGCGCGCTCGATGAGAAGTACGGATTCGAGAGCATCATCGGACACTCGCGGAGCCTGGTCCGGGTCCTGGAGATCGCGTCGCGGGTGGCGCGGCGGGACTCTACCGTGTTGATCCACGGCGAAACCGGCACCGGAAAGGAGCTGCTGGCGCGGGCGATTCACCAGAACAGCGGGCGCAAGCATCAGCCGTTCATCACCATCAACTGCGGCGCCATTCCGAAGGACTTGCTGGAGTCGGAACTGTTCGGCCATACGCGCGGATCCTTCACCGGAGCGGTGGCGCCGAAGAAGGGCAGGATCGAAGCCGCGCACGGCGGCAGCGTGTTCCTCGACGAGATCGGCGAGATGCCGCTGGAACTTCAGGTGAAGCTGCTGCGGCTGATTCAGAACGGCGAGATCGAAAAGGTGGGGGCCACCGAGACCACCCACGTGGACGTGCGCATCATCGCCGCTACCCACCGCAATCTGCAGGCGCTGATCGAGGACGGCAGTTTCCGCGAGGACCTGTACTACCGGCTGGCCGTGGTGCCGCTGGAACTGCCTCCGCTGCGCGACCGGGCCGAAGATATTCCCGAACTGGTTCAGCAACTGTTTCTCAAAGCCCGGCAGAAGCACGATCTTCCGAAACTGAAGCTGCCGCAGGCGCTGATTCCCTACTTCTCCGGGTACCGCTGGCCGGGCAACGTGAGAGAGCTGGAAAACGTGGTCGAGAGGCTGGTGGTGCTGGCCGTGGGCGAGGAGATCGCGCTCGGCGACCTGCCCGAGTTTCTGCAACGCCAGCCCGCCGTGCTGGACGCGATTCAGTTCGAACTGCCGCCGCACGGCATCAGCCTGGAGGCGATCGAGAAGGAACTCATCCTGCGCGCGCTGGAGAAGTTCGAGTGGAACCAGACACAGGCGGCGCGGTACCTGGACATCAGCCGGCGCACGCTGATTTACCGCATGGAGAAGTACGGCATCAAGGAGCCCCTGGCGGGGCGGCATGCCGGCGATGCCGTGAGGACACCGCCGGCAGGCTGAACGCGCAAATCGTACGCTTGCGGGTTCGCGGTGTCCCAAATGGGACAGCAGCGGCGGCCGGCGGCGTCGGGTTTCCAGCGGAATCCTCCTGGTCATGGAATTGCTCCTGTAATCCGCGGAGGATACGACTGACCATGACACGAGATGCGGGGAACGTCCGATACTCGCTGCATGAGCCGTTCGAGCGGGCCGTGGAGTGCGTGAGTAGTTCACTGCGCAACCGGGGCCTGCGAATTGCGGGCGAGCTCGACGTTTCCCGCCGTGTCGAACGGACCCTCGGGATCGTTCTGCGGCCGTGCCGGATCCTCTTTGTCATGCCCGGAGAATCGGCGTTGAGCGCGGAGAGCATCCACCCCTGGGCGGCGGTGTTCCTGCCGTTCCACGTGGTGGTTTCAGGCAATGACGCCGGGACGGAAGTCCAGGTTCAAACCAGGGTTCAGGCGGGCGGAGAACCGGCGGCGGCTCTTTGGGGTCCGGTGATCGAGACCCAGGCGCGGATCGCCCAGGCGGTCGAGGCGGTGGCGGCGCGGCCGAGCATGGTGGTATGACGATCGCGGTGCGCGCGCTGCGGATCGCGGGAGGCTTCGGGCTGCTGCTCGTGGGAGGCCTCCTGGCCTTGCCCGGCGTTCCGGGTCCGGGGATCCCCATCATGCTGCTGGGCCTGGTGCTGCTGAGCAGCCATTTCGCGTGGGCGAAGCGGGCGATGGACTGGCTCAAGGCCAGGGGGGCGGCGTTGCGCGCACGCGTCCAGAGCGGGCCGTCCAATGGAAGCGGCCGTGCATGAGAAAAGGGCGGAAAGCGGATCACTCCCATGAATCTTGCGGCCGCCGGTAGCACCCGGACGGTTCCCGAGCCCTTCGGCAGGGCGGTGCCGCTCGTGCGGCGCCTGCTCCTCTCCGCCGGTCTCAGCGTTGTCGAAGAATTCAATGTCTCGGGCGAATCCTATTTCCGGCTGGGCGTCGCCAGCCGTTCCTGCATCGTGCTGCTGGTGGACAGCCCGGTGCTGCTGTTCGAGGCCATCGCCCTGGATCGCGCGGCAGCGGTGTTTCTTCCGGTCCACGTCGTGATCACCGGCGACCGCGACACTTCTTACATCCACTGGGCGAATCCCGTTGCGAGTTCCGGACTCCGCCCGCCGGTCCCCGCGAAAGGCGCCCTGGAGGAACTGTGCGGGCGGGTCCACCAGGCTCTGGCGGCGCTGCCGCGGGCTGTGGACCATGCGGTTGTCCGGTAGCACCGGAGCTGCGGTGCAAAGAAAAAGGAGAACTACCTTGGAAGTCATCGAGCTGGAAAATCATCTCAGAACCCTGGCCACCCTGGAGGAGAACGACTCTCCGGTGATCAGTTGCTACCTGGATCTGTCCAACGGACTGGCCGGCTGTCGCGGGCTATTGAGCATCCGCCTGCTGACGCTGCGTAAGTTGTTACCCCAACACCAGACGGAGGACTTCGACCAGGCGGCCGCGAGAATCCACGCGTACCTGGGAGCTCCGCTTCCGCCGCGTACCCGCGGACTGGCCCTGTTCTCGCGCGGGGGAGCGCTGCCCTTCTGGCTGGCGCTGGAGTTCGAAGTCGCGCTGCCCACGTGGATCTCGGCCGGGTCCTCGCCGAACATCTATCATCTGGTGGAGTTGAAGGACAACTACGACCGCTACGCCATCCTGCTGATGACGGAGACCAGCGCGCGTATCATCGGAGTCAACCTGGGATCGGTCACCGAACAGTTGTGGCGGGCGCGTCCCGAACTGCGTCCCCGGGTGGGACACGACTGGAGCCGGGACCACTTTCAGAATCACCGCCGCGAACGCACGCGGCAGTTTTTGCACGACCAGATCCGGATTCTGGACCGCGTGGTCTCCGCCGGCGGATACGGCCACATCATCCTGGCCGGGAACTCGCGCATGATCGCCGCGGTGCGTAAAGAGATGCCGAAGCGCCTGGCCGCGATGCTGGTGGACGCGGTGCCGGCGGCGGCGACGGACCAGGTCAACGACATCGTCTCCTCCACGCTGCTCTCTTTCCTGGAACATGAGGAGATGGAATCGCAGGCGCTCGCCGAGAAGCTGATCACGCAGATCCGGACGCATGGCCTGGCGGTAGCCGGCACGCGCGCGACGCTGGAGGCGATCCGGGTGGGGCAGGCCGACATTCTGGTCCTGGTGAAGAGCTACGACCCCGGCGCGGGGTGGGAGTGCCGCAATTGCGGGAAGCTGGAACTCGAGTTGCCGCCGCCTGCCGCCTGTCCGGCGTGCCATGCGCCGCACATTCGCGAGTTCGATATCCGCGGCGAACTGGTGCGGCTGGCCGAGCGCCACCAGGTGATCTGCGAGGTGGTGGAGCACAACGACATTCTGATGAGCCTCGGCGGGGTGGGCTGCCTGCTGCGCTACTACGCGCCCGCCAACTACTGGTCCAGCGCGGCGTGAGCGGCTCTCGCCGTTGCTGAAACGCCGCGACGGCGCGGTGCGTCATTTCGGATGAGAAACTCCTGGATTCGGTTGGACGCCAGCGAGGGCCGCGGGGGTTCGCCGTGCGCCGTTTGGTGGGTGAGTTCGTCGGATCGGCTTCGGGGATCGCCAATGGGATCCGCATCGCCGCTCTGCACGTGCGCGGCCGTGGGCGCGCACGCATTGCGCTCCGCATCCTCGGTATTTCGCTATTTGTCGCCGTACTCGCGCTGGAACTTCACACCTCCTGGATTCAGTCGAAAATTCTGAGCGCGCTGGCCCGGCGCCTGACCTTCGTGGTGAAACCGGGCGCCGGTCCGGACATTCGATATCCCGCCTCCGGCCCCTACGACCGGCGTGCCGGCTATTCCGCGTTGCCCTTTTTCCTCGATCGTCTCTCCGCGCGGAACTACCGGGTCGAAGCGCGGGCGCAGTCCTCAAACTGGTCGCTGGCGGTGTCCCGGGCGGTGGGGTTTCACGTCTACGGCGAGAAAGGCTCGACGGGACTGCGCCTGCTGGACCGCGAGGGCCGGACGCTCTTCGGGCGGCGGTACCCGGAGCGCACGTATTCGAGCTTCGACGGCATCCCCAGGGTGATTGTCGGCAGCCTGCTGTATATCGAAAATCGCGAACTTCTGGATGCGGGAACACCGCGCCGCAATCCGGCGGTGGAATGGGATCGCCTGGCCGGGGCGATGGCCGATCTGGCGGTCCACTGGCTACGTCCGGCGCAACCGCTCGCCGGCGGCAGCACACTGGCGACGCAACTGGAGAAGGTGCGCCACTCTCCCGGTGGACGCACCGGTTCGGTTGCGGAGAAGGCGCGGCAGATGGCGGCCGCTTCCCTGCGCGCCTACCTCGGCGGCGAGGACACCACGGCGGCTCGCGGGAACATCGTGCGGGACTATTTGAACTCGCTTCCGCTTGCATCGCGTTCCGGTTACGGCGAGGTCACCGGATTGGGCGACGGGTTATGGGCCTGGTACGGAGCCGAGTTCGATACGGTGAATCGCCTTCTCGCGGCTCTGGATGCTCAACCTGCCGGCGCGCGGGTGCTGCCCGAACAGGCCGCGGCCTATCGCCTGGCGCTCAGTCTGCTGCTGGCCACACGCAAGCCATCGGCCTACCTGAACGGCGATCGCGGCATCCTTACCGCGAGGGTGGATGCTTACCTGCGGCTGCTGGCCGGCGCCGGCATCATTTCCGGCGCCCTGCGGGACGCGGCCCTGCGTGCCGGCACGGCGTTCACGCCCGAAACGGCCGCGTCCCCGGCCAACGGCTTCGTGGAACGTAAGGCGACGGACGCCGTGCGGGTGGAACTGATGAACCTTCTGGACGCCGGCAGGCTGTACGATCTGGACCGGCTCGACCTGAAGGTTGGCACAACCCTGGATGGAGCGGTGAGCGAGCGGGTTACCGCGGCGTTGCGGAACTTTTCCGATAGCGCCTACGCGGCCGACGCGGGACTCACCGGCGAACGCCTACTCACGGGCGGCTTGGAGTCGGTGGTCTATAGCTTCACGCTGTACGAGCGGACCCCGGCGGGTAACGCTTTGCGGGTTCAGGTCGATACTGTCGATCAGCCCTTCAATCTCAACCAGGGGAGCAAGCTGGAACTCGGCTCCACGGCGAAGTTGCGGACTCTGGTGACATATCTCGAAGTGGTCAGCGAACTCCACCGGCGATTCACCGCGGAAGGCGCGGTCCCAGCGCGGGATGAGCCGGCGGATCCGCTGACCCTGTGGGCGGCCGGGTACCTCGCATCGGCGAGCGACAAGGGGCTGGCCGCGATGCTGGAGGCGGCGATGAATCGTACCTACTCAGCCGCTCCGGGCGAGACATTCTTCACCGGGGGTGGGGCCCACCGGTTTGCGAACTTCGATTCCAGGGACGATGGGCGCCGGCTCACCGTCCGCGACGCCTTTCAGCGATCCGTGAACCTGGTCTTCATCCGCCTCCTGCGCGATCTGGTGGCCTACCACATGTTCCGGACGCCGGGCGTGACCCCGCGCATTCTCACCGATCGGGCGGACCCGATGCGGGCGGTCTACCTGCGCCGCTTCGCCGATGAGGAAGGGAAGACCTTCCTGTATCGCTTCTACTCCAGGTACGCAGGCAAGCGGCAAAACGCGCTGGAGTTGCTCGCGCAAAGAGTTGGTCCGCGAGTGCACCGTCTGGCCGTGATTCATCGTTCGGTGTGGCCCGGCGCCGGGTTCGACGAGTTTGCCGCATTTCTGGCGCGGGCGGACCGCCCCGTGCCCGAGACCGCTATGCGCAAGCTGTACGGCGAGTACGCTCCCGGCCGGTTCAACCTGAATGACCGCGGATACCTGGCGAACGTCCATCCTCTGGAGCTGTGGCTGGTGGAGTACCTGGAGCGGCATCCGGCGGCTACCTTCGCGGAAGTCGCGACTGCGAGCGCCGGGGAGCGCCAGGAGTGTTACCGCTGGCTGTTCCAGAACCGGCGCGGGCACGGCCAGGACCTGAGGATCCGCAGCCTGCTGGAGGCCGACGCTTTCCGCGAGATTCACCGGCGCTGGCAGCGTCTGGGGTACCCGTTCCCGTCGCTGGTTCCGTCACTGGCCACCGCCATCGGCAGTTCGGGCGATACTCCGGCCGCGCTGGCCGAACTGATGGGGATCGTTTTGAATGACGGCGTCCGGCGGCCGTCCGCGCGGATCCGCGAGATGCGTTTCGCGGAAGCGACGCCTTACGAAACGGTTCTGGTTCCGCGCCCGTCCGAGGGCATCGCCGTGCTCTCGCCGGCAATCGCGGAGAAGGTCAGGCAGGAACTGATTGGCGTGGTGGAAGGGGGCACCGCGCGGCGCGCGCGCGCCGCCGTGGTTCTGGCGGACGGACGGAGTCTACCGGTTGGCGGCAAGACCGGAACCGGCGACAACCGCTTGCACGTGTACGGATCCCGCGGCGGGCTGATCGGGTCGAGAGCCGTGAACCGGACGGCCGCCTTCGTCTTCTTCATCGGCGACCGTTTCTTTGGGACGGTGATCGCCTATGTACCCGGCAAGCAGGGAGGCGAGTATTCGTTCACCAGCGCGCTGCCGGTCCAGGTGTTCCGCCACATCGCCCCCGGGCTCGGCCCTTTGCTGGCTCGGGAGGGCGTCACACCAGGAAAATCACGGCCAGAAGCAGCGCGGTCAGCAGCGCGATGATGATCCCGTGAGTGAGCAGGTACAGGACGATCCGGCGGGCGTTCATGGCAGACTCCCAACGATGATCCTCACGCGCCTGAAGGACAGGCTACGCGGAAACAGCCGGTTTGACACGGCCCGCGGCGGGAGGCACCTTGGGAGCCTCGTCCCTCTCCGTCAGCCGTTTGCCACAGTGGAGGCAGCGCTCCGAACTGGCCCTCGTCGAGAGATAGCAATTCGGACAGTAGACCATCCGCAGCCCCCCGGCTGGTGTGGCGGGCCTGTTGAGTTCGTTCTTCATGGTTTGCTGGCTCCAATGACTCTGCCGAAGGTAGATCTTCGCGCACCGATGTTAGGGCAACTTAGTGGCCACTCCGTCCCGTGCCGGGGCGTCGCACCGGCGCGGCCGAAGGCGCCTCAAATCGCAGCCAGGTTGGTCCGCGCGCCCGCAAAAGTGTTCCGAAACGTCGACCGGTGTTCCAAAACGGCCAGTAAGGGGACGCGGCGGGGCGTCATCCGGTGTGCCCGGTGCTGGCGATGAAATTGCTTTTGGTACAGGCATGAGATGTCCGCTCTGCAGCATCTCGCTGAAGGCGGCCAGCCACCGGGGCATCGCATTGAGTTACTGCCCGGTGTGCGGCGGAACCTGGCTGGACCGGGAGCGTTACGGCGACGTGGGCAGTGCCGCGGCCCGGCATCACGGGCACCGGCGACCGGCGCGCGCGGCCGCCGTCGCGGGCCTGGCGATCGCGGTTTGCCTGCTGGTGGCACTGGCGGCCGGAGCGGTGAAGTTTTGGCCGGTGGTTTCGGGGTGGGTGCGCACGCTGGCAGGAGGAAACGGGGAACTGATTTCGCGGATTGGCCGGACGGACGGAGGCGCGCTGGCGCAGACCGTGACCACGGCGCTATCCGCGAAGGCCGGTTACGGCGCCTTGATCGGATCGGTGGCCGCGATCTCCGGCCTCGGCGCCCTGGTGGAGAGCGGCGCCTACCTTGCCGTGCTGAAGGAAGCGCAGCGGCAGGGCGCCGGCAATCTAGCGGACCTGAAGACGGAGAGCATCGCGGCGGCGGAGGTGCGCGCCGCCGCCGAGCAGATTCAGGGGGCGCTGAGGGCGGCGCCGGCGGCCGCGGCCGCCGGGGTAGTGGATCCCGCGGTGGTGAACCTGCTCGAAAGCCGCGAGTTTCAGTTGGTGCGCGCCAGCGGATTGCTGGGCCGGTTGCTGAATCCCGCCGCCTCGCGGGAACAGGCTCCGGTGGACTAGATGGGCCATGTAAGAAGGTGTGCGATGAAAGACTGCGTTCGAGCGACACTTGCAATCGTCCTGTGCTTCGCCGTGGGCGGGCCGCTGGCCGGGCAGTCCAAGACGAAGAGCAAGAAGAACGATCCCGATCAGATCGGCAACCGCGATGTCGGCAAGGGCATCAACTTCTATTCGCTGGAGCGCGAGATCGCCCTCGGCAAGCAGATGGCGCAGGAGATTGAGCGCCAGGCGAAGATCCTGGAATCGCCGGTGCCGGCCGAATTCGTGAACCGGGTGGCGCAGAACATCGCGCGGAATTCCGATATCCGGGTGCCGGTGACGGCCAAGCTCATCGATAGCGCCGAGGTGAACGCATTCGCCCTGCCGGGAGGCTTCCTGTTCGTGAACACCGGGTTGATTCTCAAAACGGAGACGGAGGCGGAACTGGCCGGTGTGATGGCGCACGAGATCGCGCACGCGGCGGCGCGCCACGGCACGCGGCAGGCGTCGCGCGGCCAGGTCATCAACTTCGCCAGCCTCCCGCTGATCTTTCTCGGCGGCTGGGGCGGCTATGCGATCCGGCAGGGCGCCGGACTCGCGATTCCGGTGGCATTCCTCAAGTTTTCGCGCGGCTTCGAGCGTGAGGCGGACCTGCTGGGCGTGCAGTACGTCTATAAGGCCGGCTACGATCCCACCGCGTTCATCGACTTCTTCGAACGGCTCGAAGCGGCGGAGAAGAAGAAGCCCGGCACGGTCGGGGAGCTATTCCGCTCCCACCCCACCATCGCGAGCCGCATCGAGTTCACGCAAAAGAACATTCAGGAACTGCTCGGCATGCAGCCGCAGTATCTGATCACCACCAGCGAGTTCCAGCAGGTCAAGCAGGATCTGGCGCGGGCGACCTATGGACGAAAGTCCGCGCCGCAATCGAGTGGCCCGACTCTGCGCCGAGCGCCGGGTTCGGGCCGGACGCAGTCCGCCGACGATCCGAAGACAAAAACGGACCAGGACGAGCGCCCGACCCTGAAGCGGCGCGATCCCTAGAGCGTCTGACGAAAGGTATCGGAGGTCCCATTATGCGACGAACAGCGTTACCGGTTTTGCTGGCAGCTATTCTGTTTCTGATGATTCAACCCGCGTGGGCCGATCGGGGTTACCGGCTCACACTTGCCGCCGCGTCGACGGCCGGCTCGGTTGAACTCCAGCGCGGCGACTACACCTTGCACCTGCACGATGGCGGCGTGGTGCTGACCTCGGTGGACAACGGGCGCGAATACCCGCTGGAGGCCAAGGTAGACAACAACGCGGAACGGAAGTTCACCTCCACCGCGATTCACACGGAGCGCGTGGGTGAAGCCCGGGTCATCCAACAGATCCGGTTGGCTGGAACGCGGACCACGGTCGTGTTCGCGCAGAAATAGGGTTGCCGGCGGGCCGGCTGCGCGCTAGCCCGCCATCGTCACCTTCGTGTAGACCACCTGGAATCCGGCGCGCTCGTAGTTGCGCTGGCTGATGCTGCCGGGGAGCGTACTCGCCATCGCGAGGTCGCATCCACGCGCCAGGGCCTCGTTCATGCGCGCGGCGATCAGTTCGCGGTGGATGCCCTGGCGGCGGAAGCGGGACAGCGTGCTGTCGGCGAAGAAGGTGGCGAGGCCTTCGTGGATGGCGAGCGCGCCTCCGCCCGCGGGTTGGCCGGATTCGGTTGCCGCGAGATACGTGATCGCGCCGGGCATGGCGCAGATGGCGCGCCCGACGTCCATCTCCTCCGTGGTCAGGCGATCGGTCTCGAAGAAGCCGGCGCCCACGGTATGGCTCCACAGGTCCACTTCGCCGGCGCAGGCGCGCCGCACCCGCGGGGTCAGCACCATCTCTCCGGACACGCGCCGGGCCAGCACGTTGTTGAACTCGGTGAGCCGGTAGCCGCGCGCGGCCAGCAATTCGACCAGACCCGCGTCGGCGAACGGGCACAGGTCGATCACCGGGCGCGCTCCGCGGCTGCGGAAGAACTCTTCCAGACGATCGAGTTCGCGCGGCGGCACGGGGCCGTTCAACCCGATGCCGACCGCGTGGGTCAGCGGGCTTTCCGCGCCGGAGAATACGGCCACGCCGCCGGCGACCTCCAGTACGGCGGAATCCGCGCGATTGCCCAGACAGCCGCGCGCGTTCGCCGCTTCCGCGGCCTCCAGCCGCCGTGCCGATGTTTCCCCGGGAGCCATAGATGCATCATATAGGTATGGCGACTGAAACTCTCAATCTGACGGTCCACGGGATGACCTGTGGGGGATGCGTGCGTACCGTGGAGCGCAAACTCGGGTCCACGCCCGGCGTTTCCAAAGTCACGGTGGACCTGGCCGGCGCCGGCGCCACCGTGGAGTACGATCCGGCACAGGTGAAGCCCGAGGCGCTCGCCAACGCCGTGCGCGGCCTGGGCTACGAAGTGCCGGCATGAAGACCGCCGCGCCCGAGCGCGTGGACCTGCCCGTCTCCGGAATGACCTGCGCGGCGTGCGCCCGCTCGATCGAACGCACGCTTTCGGCGACCGCCGGGGTGGAGCGCGCCCACGTCAACCTGGCCACCAATACGGCGACGGTGGAGTTCGATCCCACGCGCACCGGCGTGCGCGAATTCGTCGGCGCCATCGAAGACCTGGGCTACGGCGTCCCCGAAAAGGAGGTCCGGGAGGACGCCGCGGAGCGCGCCTATCGCCGGCGCCTGATCGTCGCCGTGATCTTCGCGCTGCCGGTGGCGGTGCTGGGGATGTCGCATGGCCGCATCGCGCTGCCGCACGCGGCGTGGATTCAACTGGCTCTCACCCTGCCGGTGATCTTCTACTCCGGCGCGCCCTTTTACATCGCCGCGTGGAAAGCCACGGCGCACCGCGCGGCCAACATGAACTCGCTGATCTCGCTGGGCACGGGCGCGGCCTTTCTCTACTCGCTGGCGCAGACCCTGCGCGGCGCGCACGACGTGTACTACGAAGCCGCCGCCGTGATCATCGCGCTGATCCTGCTGGGCCGCACGCTCGAAGCGCGCGCCCGCGGACGCGCCGGCGAAGCCATCCGCCGCCTGATGGACCTGCAGCCTCCGCGCGCGCGTGTGCTGCGCGACCGAAGCGAAATCGAAATCGCCGTGGAAGAGGTGCGCGCCGGCGAGATCGTGGTGGCGCGTCCGGGGGAGCGCATCGCCGTGGATGGCGTGGTCACGCAAGGCGAGAGCGCGGTGGACGAAGCCATGCTGACGGGCGAGAGCCTGCCGGTGGAGAAGCGTGCCGGCGCGGGTGTCTTCGCCGGCACCGTGAACCGCTCCGGCGCGCTGCACTACCGCGCGGCCAAGGTGGGGCGCGGCACGGTGCTGGCCCAGATGGTGGAACTGGTCAGGCAGGCGCAGGGTTCGCGCGCGCCGGTGGCGCGGCTGGCCGACGTGGTCAGCGCGTGGTTCACTCTGGCGGTGCTGGGCGCCGCCGCCCTCACCTTCGCGGCGTGGCTCTTCTTCGCGCCGCTGGGCACCGCCATGGTCAACGCGGTCGCGGTGCTGATCATCGCCTGCCCGTGCGCTCTCGGGCTGGCCACCCCGACCGCGATCATGGTGGCCACCGGACGCGGCGCCGAGCGCGGCATTTTGATCAAGGGGGGAGAAGCGCTGGAGACCGCGGGCCGCATCGATACCGTGGTGCTGGACAAGACCGGCACCGTGACGCGCGGGCGTCCCGTGGTGGTGCGGATCGCGCCGAGGGAACCGTGGAGCGAGGACGAACTGCTCGCGCTCGCCGCCGCGGCCGAGCAGTACTCCGAGCATCCGCTGGGCAAGGCGATTGTGGATGCTGCGCGCGAACGCGGCATCGCGCTGCGCGCGGCGGAACGCTTTTCGGCGGCGGCGGGCAACGGCGTTACCGCCATGGTGGACGGCCGGGAAATCGCGGTGGGCAAACCCGGCGCCACGGTCACGGTGGACGGCGTGGTGGCGGGGGAAATCGAGATCGCCGACGCCATCCGGCCCGAATCGGCCGAGGCGGTCGCGCGGCTGAAGCGCCTGGGGATCGAGGTTGCGATGGTGACCGGCGACCGGCGCGAAACGGCCGAGGCGATCGCGCTCGAAGCCGGCATCGAGCGCGTGCTGGCCGAAGTGCTGCCCGATGCCAAGGTGGGCGAGATCAGGAAGCTTCAGGCGGCTGGACGCCGCGTGGCCATGGCAGGAGACGGTATCAACGACGCGCCCGCGCTGGCGCAATCCGATCTCGGCATCGCCATGGGTTCGGGCACGGACGTGGCCATGGAAGCGGCGGCGGTGACCCTGATGCGCGCGGATCTGCGCGGCGTGGCCGAATCGATCGAGCTTTCGCGGCGCACCATGCGGATCATCCGGCAGAACCTGTTCTGGGCCTTCGCGTATAACGTGATCGGGATTCCCCTGGCCGCGCTGGGAATGCTTTCCCCGATGATTGCGTCGGCGGCCATGGCGGCATCCAGCGTCACGGTGGTGACCAACAGTCTGCGGCTCAGGTAGGCGATTTGCAGGCCGGAGGCCTGCGCTACTCTTATGACCCTCAACGAGCAGTTCGGCAATATCGACATCTACCTCTTCGATCAGCTTCTGCGCGGGCGCATCCCGCCGGGCACGCGCGTGCTCGACGCCGGATGCGGCTCCGGGCGCAACCTGGTCTACCTGCTCCGCGAGGGCTACGAAATCTTCGCCGCCGATGCCGACCCCGCCGCCGTGGACCGCGTCCGGCGTCTCGCAGCAGCGCTCGCGCCGGCGCTGCCGGCCGGGAACTTCCGCGCCGAACCCATCGAAGCCATGTCCTTCCCCGACGGCTGCGCCGGCGCCGTCCTCTCCAGTGCCGTGCTGCACTTCGCGCGCGACGACGCCCACTTCGACGCCATGCTGCGCGGCACGTGGCGCGCGCTCGCTCCCGGCGGGCTGCTCTTCTGCCGGCTCGCCTCCTCCATCGGGATGGAACACCGCGTCCGCCCCATCGCCGGGCGCCGCTGCCTGCTGCCCGACGGCTCGGAACGCTACCTGGTGGACGAGGCCATGCTGCTCGGCCTCACCGAAGCCCTCGGCGGCGCGCTCGCCGATCCCATCAAGACCACCGTCGTGCAGGACCAGCGGTGCATGACGACCTGGATCGTCCGTAAGCACCTCTGACGCGCAACCTGTTACGATGCTCGCTGATGCGAGCAGTACTGCTATCCTTATTCGTCTTCGCCGCGGCTTTCGCGCAAACCAGGCCGGAGTGGGACAACCCGGCCATCGTCCACGTGGGCTCGGAAAAACCCCACGCCACCATGATGGTGTACCCGTCCGCCGAACTCGCGCGCACCGGCGACCGCGCCCGCTCCCCGTGGTTCCAGTCGCTCAACGGCACCTGGAAGTTCCGCGGCTCCGAGCGGCCCGCCGATCGCCCGGTGGACTTCTACCGCACCGACTACGACGACTCCGGCTGGGGCAGCATCCCGGTGCCCGCAAGCTGGCAGATGCACGGCTTCGACATTCCCGTCTACACCAACATCATCTACCCGTTCCCGCAGGACCCCTCCAAGCCGCCCTCGCCGCCCTACGACTGGAACCCGGTGGGCAGCTACCGGCTGCGCTTCACCGTCCCGCCGGCGTGGAAGGGGCGCCCCGTTTACCTGCATTTCGACGGCGTGGATTCGGCGTTCTACGCCTGGGTCAACGGCGTGAAACTCGGCTACAGCGAGGACAGCCGCACGCCGGTGGAGTTCAATCTCACCCCGCATCTCAAGGCGGGCACTAACCTGCTCACCGTGGAAGTCTATCGCTTCGGCGACGGCGCGTATCTGGAAGACCAGGACATGTGGCGCATGAGCGGCATCTATCGCGACGTGTACCTGTGGAGCCCGCCGGCCGAACACCTGCGCGACTTCGAAATCCACACGAACCTCGACGATCAGTATCGCGACGCCACCCTCACGGTGCAGGCAACGGTTGCCAACGCCTCCGGGAAGGCGGCGCCGGTCACCGTGACCGCGGCGCTGTTCGACGCCACGGGCGCCGCGGTGGGCAAGCCGGCTACTGTCACGGTGGAACCCGGCGCCAACGCCGAGGCAGCCGGCGATCTGGCGATCCCCGTGACCAACCCGCGCAAGTGGTCGGCTGAGGATCCGTATCTCTATAAATTGCTGCTCACCGTGAAGAGCGCTTCCGGCGCGGTGCTCGAGGTCGTGCCGCAGAACGTCGGCTTCCGCCGCGTGGAAATCAAGAACGGCCGGTTCCTGATTAACGGCCGCGCCATCCTGGTGAAGGGCGTGAACCGTCACGAGCACTCCGAAATCACCGCCAAGTACGTGACGGTGGCGGAGATGGTGAAGGACATCCGGCTGATGAAGCAGTTCAACGTGAACGCGGTGCGCACTTCGCACTACCCCAACTCGCCGGCATGGTACGACCTCTGCGACCGCTACGGCATCTACGTGCTGGATGAAGCCAACATCGAAGACCACCATTACGGCAACGATCCGCGCAATCGCCTGACCAACGATCCGGCGTGGCAGACCGCCTACCTGGACCGCGTCTCGCGCATGGTGGAGCGCGACAAGAATCATCCGAGCGTGGTCATCTGGTCCATGGGCAACGAAAGCGGCGACGGCCCGAATGCCGCCGCGGCCTATCAATGGACGAAGAAGCGCGATCCCTCGCGTCCCTTCCACTACGAGGGCACGACGTCGCACGGCGGCTCCAACGCCGACATCAACTCCTTCATGTACCCGACGCCGGAGCGCGTGAAACAGGCGGCCGCGCGGCGTCCCGACATGCCGCTGATCCTGTGCGAGTATTCGCACGCCATGGGCAACTCCAGCGGCGGACTCAAGGAATACTGGGACGTTTTCTACTCCGGCACGAACGCGCAGGGCGCCTTCGTGTGGGATTGGGTGGACCAGGGAATCCGCCTGCCCGTGCCCGGCGAGTACAAGGAGAATACGCCGAAGCCGACGTTCCTGGCCTACGGCGGATGGTGGGAGGACAAGACCGGCATCCGCAACGACAACGACTTCAACAACAACGGCCTGGTCTCGGCGGACCGCACCCCGCATCCCGGGCTCTACGCGCTCAAATACGTGTACCGCTACCTGCACGTCACGCCGGTGGATCTCGCCGCCGGCAGGATCCGGGTGAAGAACTGGTACGACTTCATCAACCCCAAGGATCTCGCGCAGGGCGCCTGGGAAGTGAAAGCCGACGGACGCACGATCGGCGGCGGCCCGCTGCCCGCGCTCGATATCGCACCGCGGGAAGAGAAGGAGTTCACGCTCCCGCTGCCTAAGATCGATCCCGCTCCCGGCGTGGAATACTGGCTCAACGTCACCTTCACGCTGAAGCACGAGACCGCGTGGGCGCCCGCCGGGCACGAAATCGCGTGGGACCAGTTCGCGTTGCCGGTTTCCAAGCCCAAGGCGGCGGCCGCGCCCGTGACCGCGAAGCTCGCGATGAAGGAAGCCGGCGATGCCGTCGAATTCAGCGGCGCGGGATGGAGCGTGCGCTTCGATAAGCAGGATGCCGTGCTGCGCCACTACCAGGTCGGCGCCGCCACCGTGCTGGAGCGCGGACCGGCGCCCGATTTCTGGCGCGCGCCGACCAACAACGATCGCGGCGCCTGGAAGGCGGTGAGCCGGCGCGCCGCAGGCGACCGCTCCTACGACATCGAGTTGTGGCGCGACGCCGCGTTCCGGTGGGAAATCCGCAACGTCGGCGTCGAACGCGTGGACGACGCGACCGCGCGCATCTCCGTGGCCGCCGGTCTGCCCACCGTGGGCGCCTCCTACGAGATGGACTACACCATCCGCGGCAACGGCGAGATCACAGTCGAGTGCTCCTACAAGCCGGGCAGCGAAAAGATCCCGATGATGCCGCGCTTCGGCAACGAACTCGTGGTCGCGCCCGGCATCGAGAACATCCAATGGTACGGACGGGGACCGCGCGAGACCATGATCGACCGCGCCTTCGAACCCATCGGCGTCTACCACGGTACGGTGGACGGGCAATGGGTCGAGTACATGCGCCCGCAGGAAAACGGCAACAAGGTGGACGTGCGCTGGGTGAAACTCACCAACGCCGCCGGCGCCGGCATCATGGCCACAGGCGAGCCGGTCCTCAACGTGACCGCGCGCCACTACACCAAGGAGGACATGGAGCGCGCCGGATACACGTTCCAGATGAAGCGGCATCCGGAGACCTACCTGAACTTGGACTGGAAGGAGATGGGAGCCGGCGGCATCGACAGTTGGTCGCCCAACGCCTATCCGATGACGCCCTACCGCATCCCGGGCACGGAGGCGCACAGCTACCGGTACACACTGTCGCCGCTGAAGTGAAGCGGCGGCGCCTATCCCGTGGGCCGCAGGGTCTCGTCGATGGAAGGCGAGACCCGGGCTTCCTGGTAGATCACGTTGCCGTTCTTGATGGTCTGGTGGACCACGTTGGTGCCCAGGCTGTGGCGCAGGTCGCGATAATCGGAGATGTTGGCCACGATGATATCGGCGCTCTTGCCCGGTTCGATCGAGCCGGTGCGGCCGGCCTGGCCGATGGAGTGGGCCCCGTTGATGGTGGCGGCTACGATGGCGGCCTCGATGGTCATGCCCAGGTGGTAGCAGGCCAGCGTGATCGCTGTCTGCATGTTGAGCGTGGGGGAAGATTGCGGCGTGAAATTGGTGGCGATGGCGACCGCCGCCCCGGCATCAAGCAGGGCGCGAACCGGGGGCCTGGCTCCCCCGTACTGGAAGGAGGCCAGCGGCAGCAGCGTGGCCATCAGGCGGCCCGCTCCGATACGGCGCGCATCCTCGACGGTGGCGTGCTCCAGGTGGTCTATGCTGGTGACGCGATGGCGCACGGCCAGTTCCACGGCGTCGGCGGGACGCAGGTTATCGGCGTGAATTTTGCATGCGAAGCCCAGCGTTCGCGCCGAATCGAGGTAGCGGTCGTAGACCGGCACCAGCGCGGGATCCCCGTTGCACACCAGATCGGCAAAGTGGGCCGTTTTGCGGCGCTGGATCTTGGGCAGCAGTTCGCTGAGCACCCATTCGGCCGCCACCGGGGCGCCGGCGTGAGGCAGGCGGCAAAGGAAACTCGGCACCAGGTCCAGGGGATCGCGGCGCAGCGCACAGAGGACCCGCAGCAGCTTGCTTTCGGCGCTTTCATCCGGTCCGCAGCCGGTCTTGGCCTCCACCGTGGTGGTGCCATGCCGCGCCATGGCCTCCAGATGCGCGCGCGTGCGCAGTTCGATCCGCTGGCCGGTGGAGGATCGCACCCGCCGCGCCGTGTCGTCGTCATCGGAGCAGGGGACCACCAGATGCGTGTGGCTGTCCACAAAGCCCGGCATGACCACCCGCCCGCTGGCGTCGATTTCGATGGCCCCACGGGCGCCCGCAAGGTTTTCCAGCCGCCGGGTCGGTCCCACCTCGGCGATTCGCCCATCGCGGATGAGGACGGCTCCGTCACCGATTACGTTCAGTTCGTTGAGACTCAGCCCTCGGCGGGGCACCGCGTATCCGCGGAGCGTCAGCAACTGCCTGGCGCCTCGGATTAGAATTGTACTCAGAACCGTACCCTTAGTAATACTTTATCATGGTACTAGAACCGATATAACGATTGTTATAGTATGCACAAAAAAAATCCACAGTCTAGTACCAGACACCTGAAGACTTTGGAACGGGTCATTTCGAAGGCCGGGGTCGGGTCGCGAACGGATGCGCGTAGCTGGATCGGGGCCGGAAGGGTACGGGTGAACCAGCGCACGGTGCAGAACCCGGATCATTGGGTGGATCTGGATCGCGACCGTATCACGTTGGATGGAAAGCCACTTAAGGCCGCGAAGAGATTGTATCTGCTGCTTTACAAGCCCAAGGGGTATATCACAACCCGGCGGGATCCGGAGGGCCGTCCGACGGTGTATGACCTGATTGGAGATGCCGGGGCGTGGGTGTCTCCGGTCGGCCGCCTGGACCTGGAGACCAGCGGATTGCTGGTGATGACCAACGACAACGACTTTGCCGAGCGCCTGACCAACCCGGACCATAAGGTACCAAAGGTCTATCAGGTTAAGGCCGCGAGTCTGCTCACCGAGGAACAACTCGAACGCCTCCGGCAGGGGGTCGAGTTGAGCGATGGTCCCACGCGTCCGGCGCTGGTCAGCCGTCTGCGCGACGGTCCCCGCCACACCTTTCTGGAGATCACCATATCGGAGGGGCGGAACCGGCAGGTGCGCCGTATGCTGGAAGCTGTGGACAGCAAGGTGCTGAAACTGGTCCGTACGGCCATCGGCGAGGTTCGCATTGGGGATCTTGCGATAGGGCGCTGGAGAAACCTCACCGAGGAGGAAGTCCGTGCGTTGGGTGGGACTCACCCTAAACAGGGGCGGCGGCTCTAAAGTCCGTCCCGCGCTCCGCCGATTCTCTCCGGGAGATGAGAGACAGCGCACCGCATCCGATATCCAGTGCCCGCCTGCGTGCCGCCCGGGAGAACGGTTTTCTCAACGCCCGCTGCCGGGGGAGAGAGGAACTCGTGCGGGCGCACGGGTTGTGGTGCTGGCGGATGGGACTGCCCATGCTGTGGTACGAACCGCGCACCTCGCATTCCCGTCTGAGCCGTTTGCGCCTGGAACTGTACACCGGTTCGGGCGGTCTCACGGTGTCCGCGCATGCGGAGTTGATCGCGCTTTCGGCGCGCTACGTCGCCTCGCGCAATGCTACGGTCACACGGTATGATGCGGTCTGGGACCGCTTGAGCGCGGCGGAAGTGGTCGAGTTCGCCCGTGCCGTCTTCCGCGTCGTGCGCCGTTCCGCACATGGGGAGCGTGGAACCGGGGATGCGGGGCGCCGCCGGGACGGCCGGGTAGTGCCATTCCCCGTGACGCGTAGCGCATGAGCGAGAGGAAGAGGCCGCTTCCGCGGCCATTGTGTGAGAGATGCCTGGAGTAGCCTGCGGGATGTGGAAGAGGATTTGGTGGGCTGCCGCGTTAGCGATGGTCCCGGCGGCGTGTGGCCAATCGTGGGACGGCGGCGCGTACCTGGCCGGCGCGATCGCGGGCGATACCAATCACACTCTCCGTCTGACGGTGGAACAGCGCGGGCGCTATGAGAGCCGCACCGGGACATCCTTCGGCGAGAGTCCCGACGCAGCCACGGGCCTCTACCGGACCCGCCTCGGTTTGACCTGGACTCCGCTCCCATGGCTGAAGTTCTCCGGCATGATGCAGGACGCGCGCGCGCCGTGGTACGGGCCAAACGCGCCGAACACCATCCGCGACCCGGCGGATCTGGAAGAAGGGTACATCGAGCTGTTCCCCTCGGCACAGCGCGGTTTGGGAATGAACGTGGGCCGGATGATGGTCAGCTACGGGGACGGCCGGCTGATCGGGATCCCGGACTGGAGCAGCCTTTCCCGCACCTACGACGAGGCGCGCGTCTACTGGCGTGCCCGGCGATTGCGCGTGGAATTTCTGGCGATCTCGCCGGTGAAGGTCCTGATCGGCGAGTTCAACCGTCCGAATTGGGGCGAGCGCATCTGGGGAAGCTACAACTCGCTGCCCGGGTTTACGGCCGAGCAGAGCGTGGATGTGTACCTGTTGCGGCACGACCAGAACCGGCCCGGCGGATTCACCGGTGGCTCGAGCAAAGACGGGACCGACCGGCTGGGCACGACGACACTCGGCACACGTTGGACCGGACCGCTGACCCGTGGAGTGCAGTACACCGTGGAAGCGGCCCTGCAGCGCGGCAAGGCCGGACCGGCGAGCCTGAGCGCCGGCGCTTTCGTCGGCACGGTAAGCCGGCGCTGGACGATGTGGGGCAAGCCCCTGAACGTACTGGGGGAATACAAATACGCCTCCGGCACGGATAACCCGTCCGATACGCTGCACAGCGGAACCTTCGACCAGATCTCCCCCGCCAATCACGACAAGTTCGGGCACGAGGACCTGTTCGGGTGGCGCAACATGCACAACGCCCGCAGTGTCGTCACGCTGGGGATCACGCGCGCGTTCGCTCTCAATTTCATGTACGACGACATCTGGCTCGCGTCGTCGAAGGACGGGATCTATAACAGCGCCGGCAAGCTGATTGCCCGTTCACCCACGGGCGCCGCCGGCCGTCACGTGGGCCGTGAAACCGATGTCTACGGTACCTGGCGGTTCCACCACTTTACGTTTGGCGCCGGGTGGGGGCATCTGTTCACCGGCGGGTTCCTCCGGGCGACCACGCCCGGTGTGGGACCAACCTACCTTTACGTGTTCCACACCTACTCGCTCTAGCTCTGGTCGACCTCGGCCACGTAGACCTGGGTCACGCCGGTGCGGTCGCTGGCGAAGGCGATCATGCCCTCACCGGTGGACCAGCTCGGGTGCGGATGGGTGTGCTGCGGCCCATAGACGGTATCGGCGGCGTTCTCCATCCAACTCAGGGTGTTGCGCGCCGCCAGGAAATCCTCGGCCAAAGCGTAGCGGCTCATGCGCCACTGGCTGCCCTGGTTGCTCGAACCGGAATCGCACAGGTGGCGGAGCGCGCCGCTGGCGGCGTCGATCAGGTACAGGCCGCGGTCCGGATGATTGGTGTCGCACAGGATGCGCGCCCCGGCGCGATCCGGCGCGATGTGCCAGGCGTTGAACTCGACGATGGTGCGCATCTCGCGCGTGGTCCAGTCCATGCGCCGCAGGGCGAATGGCCACACGGTGAATACGATGTCGCCGGTCGCGCCGAGGAACGTCTCGTGCACGATGAACTCGTCGTTGCCGTGCCGGTAGAGGCACTCCATCCCGCTGCCGTCGCGCCGCACGCGGTGCATGCGCGGCGCCGGATCGCCGGAAAACTCGATCCACTCCGGTTCCAGCGGATGGAACTGCGGGTGAATCACGGTCCGCGGGAAGGGGATGATGGTCTGGCCGGTACCGTCGAAACGCGTCACCACCAGGCCGCGTTCGGCGCCGCGCTGGAACGCCGCCGTGAGCCACTCGCCATCGCGCGAGATGGAGCATTCGCCGAGCTGGCCGCCCTCCAGTTCCGCGATGCGCCGGTCTCCCGCCCACAGTCCGCCGCCGCGCGTCACCACGATGGTATCGCCGCCGGGATGCAGCGCCGCCGAAAAGGGATGGATCGGCGCGCCGGAGGTCAACTGCCGCGTCTCCCCGCTCTCCAGCGCGATCGCGAAAAGCTGCGCATCGCCGGTGCGGTAGCTGGTGAAGAACAGCTCGCGGTCGCCCGGGAAAAAGCTGCTCTGCAGGAAATACGTCGGGTGGTTGATGTGCGGTCCGCCGGTGAGCCGGCGGATCATGCGCGCCCCAGGTAGAGGTCGCGTCCGCGCGCCAGGGCCGCGATCTTGCGGTCGGCCACGGAACGCTTGAGCATCCACAGGCCGCAATCGGGATGGATCCAGCTGACGCGTCCGGCGCCCACCATCCGCTCGGCGCGTTCGATCGCGCGCGCGATTTCCTCCGCCGTCTCCACGTGGTTCACCTTTACGTCCACCACTCCGAGGCCGAGGCCGATACGCGGATCCAGGTGGCGCATGGCTTCGAGGTCCGACTCGGGCCGGTGCGCCATCTCGAGCACCACGTGATCCACGTGCAGGTCATTGAGAAAGCCGACCAGCGCCTGCCACTCGCCCTGTTGAATCGTCTGTCCGCCGTAGTTGCCGAAGCAGAGATGCACCGCGCGCCGGCCGGAGAACGCATCCAGCACCCGGTTGATGGCCGCCGCCGCGATGCCCGCGTCGCCCGGATTGCCCGGAATGTTGGCCTCGTCCACCTGCAGGCAGGCGCAGGGCAGACCCGCGACCTGCTGCGCGAGCACGTCCGCCACCGCCATCAGCATCTTCTCGAAGCTGCCGTAGTGGCGGTCGAGCAGCGTACGCGCCAGCATGTACGGACTGGTCACGGTGAATTTGAACGCTCCGCCCGCGACCGACGCGGCCAGTTCGCAATCGGCCAGCAGATTCAGCGAACCCTCGCCCAGCGCCGCTTCCACCACGCCCGCCGCCTTGCGGCGGAACTTCATTTCGCCCTTGCGCGCGAACTCCTCGTGGTCGCTGCGGCCGACGCGCTCGCGCAGACCTGCCATGGGCCGCACGAAGTAGTCGATCATCCCGTTGGTGTCGGGATGGTTGACGTCGAAGCGGTACAATTCGCCGTCGGTCGGCAGGTCGATGCGCGCCTGCCGCTGGATGTCAAAAACCACGCGCGTGGCATCGAGGCGCGCCTGTTCGCTGGGCAGCGCGGGCAGCCAGTCCGGGACCGGGTAGCTGCCCACGGTGGTAGTAAGGATTTCGGGTCTAGACGACATAGGGTTTGCGGTACACGCGAGTGAGGAAGGCGTTGGCGGCGTCGTCGCCCGCGAAGCGGCCCCGTGCGGCGTCCACGGCCAGGCGCTTGCCCGCGCGATAGCTGGCGTTGGCCAGGTGGCACAGGTCGGCGCTCATCACCCCGATCGCCACGTCGGCGTGCAGGTCCTGGTGGCGGCGCGAGCGGCATGCGGCCAGGAAGTTGGCCATGTGGGGTGCCACGTCGCTGCCCGGATCCTTCTTCACGTCCATGGTCTTTTCGCTGCGCTCGCCCTTGTAGACCTGGAATCCGTTGGCGTCGATCGCCATCCACCCCTCGCTGCCGTAGAAGAGGTTGCCGACGCGATTTCCACCCGTGGAACTGATATCGCCCTCGGTTCCGGTCATGAGTCCGCGCACTTCGAACATGAGTTCGCGGTCCCCGTAATCGAAGGTCACCATCTGCGTGTTGGGCGTCTCCTGGTCGTCGTGGTAGACGTACTTTCCGCCGGTGGAAACTACGTTTCGCGGCCACATCACTTCGCCCAGTCCCCAGCGCGCGATGTCCATCTCGTGAACGCCCTGGTTGCCGATGTCGCCGTTGCCCGTGTCCCAGAACCAGTGCCAGTTGTATTTGAAGCGCAGTTCGTTGAAGGGGCGCATCGGCGCCGGACCGAGGAAGAGGTCCCAGTTCACGCCGGGAGGCGGCGCGGGCTGATCCTCCTTGTGCCCGATCGAGCGGCGCCGCTTGAAGCACAGACCCTTGGCCAGGTAGATCTGCCCGATCACTCCCTCCTTAAGCAGTTGCATGGCGTGGAGCTTGTGCGGCACGCTGCGGCTCTGCGAGCCGATCTGCACCATGCGGCCGGTGCGGCGCGCGGTCTCGATCATGCGCTCGCCTTCGTGCACGTTGTAGCAGGCCGGCTTCTCGCAGTAGACATCCTTGCCCGCCTCGCACGCCCAGATGGTGGCCAGCGCGTGCCAGTGATTGGGCGTGGCGATGGACACCGCGTCCACATTCTTGTCGGCGAAGAGTTCGCGCAGGTCGCCGTAGCCTTTGGGTGCCTCGCCGGAGAGCGCCTTGACGCGCGCGATTCCGGTCTCGAGCGCCGCCTGATCGATGTCGCAGACCGCGGCGATGCGCGCTCCGGGATCGGCGGCGTAGGCTTTGATGTGATCGTTGCCGCGCCCCCCGAGTCCGATGATTCCGATGTTGATGCGGTCGCCCGCACCCATGATCCGTCCTAGTGAAAACGCGGTTGCGCCGGCCAGAAAGCGGCGCCTGGAAGTAGCGTCCATGATGTCCTCGTGGGCACTAGAATATCACCACTACCGGGGCCGGCTTCAGCGCCGGCCGCCCGCCGGCCCGGGGAAGGATCCGGTTCTGCCTAACGTGTCGTTTGGGGTCTGGCGTCCGTGATCTCCCAACCGTAGGCCGCAAGCATGATCGCAAACAGGTCGGTGTTGGCGAGCACGCCCTGGACTCGCTCCGAACCCGGCCCCTGCGCGGCCACCAGGACTTCCTCGCCGGTGTGGCTCGTCCCGATCATGACATCGGGCCGGTCCGCGGACTTTTCCGGCAGCGGCTCACCGACATTCGGCCCCTGAGGCAGTTTGAGATCGGATCCTTTCTTGCCCTTCAGCACGCGGAAGTCGAAGGAATGATCGGCGGTGAAGAGGACCAACGCATTCTGGTTTTCCTTCGCGGTCCGCTGGATTAAGCGGTCGAGTTTCACCGCGGTGTCCAGACACTGCTCCGGCCTGGTGGGATGCAGGTCCCACTCCACCATCAGGAAGTAGCCTTTCGGATTCCTCGAGAGAATCCGGATTGCCTTGGCCGTGGCCGCGTCCACATCGAAATTCTTATCGTCGAACAGCGCGACCACGCGCCCCGCGCCGGCTGGAATGGCGTCGAGGGAGTCATAGAAGGAGCGGCCGCTGGCACGCAGCTCTTTCTCCACGTCGATGCCCATTTGCTTTGTCGCTTCCATAATCGCTTTGCGGCCGTTCCCAATCACGAGATCGACGCCATCGCCAAATCGGGGCTTCCATACCTGCTCGAAGATCTCACCGGATTTCTTGCGGCTGTCCACGTGCGCGTAGCAGGCCGCCGGCGTGGCATCGGTCATGGGCATATTCGAGATCACGCCGGTGGAAAGGCCGTGCTCCTCGGCATATTCCAGGATGGTCTTCAACGGCGCGCCGGCCTGGCCGCCCGCCGGGGCCTCTTCCGAGAGAACTCCGTTGTCCGTCTTCCGTCCGGTGACGATGGCGGTCATGCCGGCCGCCGAATCCGTGACCCAGGAGTTCGTCGAAGAGGTCTCCGACAACGCGATGTGGGGCATGTGCTGAATATAGAGCGCGCGCGGTTCCCGGTAGCCGTGGATGCTGGCGGCATTGAGCGTCGGGATGCCGCCCGCATCGCCGAGGAATAAGATCATGCTCTTCGCATGTTGTTGCGCCTGGATGGGGGAGCCAAGCAGCAGGAATGAGATGGTTAAGAGAAGGTGTCGTCTGGACATCGGGAAAGCCTCAATTTGAATCCTGGCCGACTACTATACCTCCCTTGCACTCGGCCGGTCCCCGGAATGGTATGGGTGCGACTCCCGCGGGTTGACTTTCCGCGCCCCACCGCCTCCCCGCACCACGTTCCGTGTCGTGGCGCGGCGCCTGGCACGGCGTCCTGGACTACTTTCCGCCGCGCCGCGCGATCTCGTTCACCGCTTTGGCGAACTGCCGCGGCGTCCCGACCGCGATTGTCTTGCCCTTGAGCCTGGCGATGGCACGGCTGAGCGTGTCCGGCATGCCTTCCGGCGACGATGTCACGACCATGTCGGCGGCTCGCCGCGGTATGCCCGTGACATCGTCGCCGAGGTCGAGGCCGCCGAACGACCCATCCATCTGTCCCAAATTGGCCGATCCGCGCAACGGGACCGGAAGCTGGTACGCCAGGAAGTAGAAGCGGGGCGCCTCTCCACGCCGAGGCCGAAGCAAGCCTTCGGGGAACTTGTCGTGAAACCGTTCGCGCGGCCCGAGAAATATGACTGCGTCCGATACCGGCTCCGCGCTCAACTCGCGGTTGATCAGCCCAGCCAGCAGATCGATGTGTCCCATACGATTCCGCAGCACCCGGTACTCGACCTTGGCCAGTTGGATCCGGTTCAGAGTCCGCGCGACATCGCCCAGGGAAGCGGTCTGGAAGTTGTCGCTGCGATACAGTTCCTTCTGCTGATCCAGGTTGAACACGACCAAACGGACCGCCGCCGCCGGCAACCGCTCCATCAGCGCCGATAGCGCGCCCAGCAGCAACACCTGGTCTCCCGGGCGCAGGGTGATCCGCGTCACGGTTACCGGCACGCTCGACGCGATCGGCCGCGGGGGCGCCGACGGCCCCGCGCCTCTACCTGCGCCACCCGGCGATACGGATGAAGAACCGGCCGGCGGATACGCTTCGATGTAGCCGGTGAGCGGGGCGGCGTCAAGCAGGACCGTGACCCGCATCGCCGCCCCCGGGTGCGCGCGGTTGTTCCCGGAGAGCGATGTCACGACATCCGCAACCGTCCCCGGCGCCATCGCCGTCTTCACGCCGCGCCCCGCCTCCGCGTCCACGAACCACTGTTTGCGGCATGAGCGGCCGGCATCATCGACCAGCAGCCAGTCCACGTGGTAACTGCCCGAGCCGAGAAAGTAGATGCCGGTTGCATCGCCGCGCGCATCGCCGTGCTGCGCCGGAGGCAGCGGCAGGCGGTCGATCAGGTACACCGGCTGGCTCGCTCCCTTGGCGGTGATCGCGGTGAGCACCGTGGCGCTGTGCCCCGGACCCTCGTATGCGTCCGGCGGAAGGTGGAAGAAATAGCCGGACTGAAGGCGCTGGGCCAGGTTGAGGAAAGGGCGGATTGCCGATACCTGGCAGTCCATTGTCGCGGCCGGAGCGCGCGCCAGCATCGCACGACCTTCTGCGGGATCGGCCAGCGTCTGCGCCTCCACAACCGGTAGCAACAGCGCCGCCAGCAGTCCGCGGCGAACCCAAAAGCCCACGCGCCTATTCTCCTACACTGCGCGCGTCACAATGCCGGCAGGAATCGCGCGCCGGCGAGCAGCGCGATCACGATGCCGAGCCCGCCCACCGCCATCCAACTCCGCGCCGTGCCGGGCTCATACGCGCAGCGGATGTGGTGCTGTCCGGCGGGCACGGCGGCGGCGAGAAATCCGGGAGTGACCATGAACGTCGCGGCCGGGCGGCCGTCGAGGAGCGCCTTCCAGCCGGGATGGTAGGTCATGCGGAACACCACGAAGGCGGCGCGCGGCGCGTCGAGGTCGGCTTCGTAGATCTGCCAGTTCTGCCGCTCGTTGCGCACCGTGCCCGGCGGTCCGGCTGGAAGCGGCACGTCGGGAAAGTAGCCGGGCGTGACACGGGGCAGGTCGCGCGGCGCATCGCCGGTGAAATCCAGACGGATGTAGCGGTCGGCGGCGGCCCACGGGCTGTGCAGCCACGGCTCGCTCAGCGCGTAGAAGGAATCGCGGTCGGCTGTGGCCATGGCCACCACGTCTATCATCCCGAAGTAGCCTTCGCCGGGCGCGGCGAGGACGCGGTAGTTGCCGTAGTCCCCGATGGTCTTCAGGAAATCCGGCGGCGCGACTTTCGGCGCGATCACGGCGCGCACGTTGAAAGTGCGGTAATCGAGCGCATGGTTCTGGTCGAACTTGGGCACCAGGTCGCTGGGCAGCGCGCTGACGTTGTAGTAGACGTCGAGCGAGGGCACCATGTGGGTCATGAGGAACGCGAAAACGGGAGTGCGCCCCAACACCAGTCGCGATCCCCAGGTCTGTGGCAGTCCGGCGAACACGCGCCCGCCGCGCGCGGCCGCGGCGCCGATCGCCTGTTCCAGGGTGCCGCCGGTTTCCTGGACGGCGTTGTAAGTGGCCCAGCCCTGCTCGGTATGGGCCGAGAGGAACGCGGCGCGTTCCTGCGCCAGGGGGAACAGCAGCACCAGGGTGAGCGCGGCCGACGCGGCGAAGTGCCAGCGCCCGGCTATGTAGCGCCAGAGCGCCGCCAGGGCCAGTCCCGCCGGCAGCAGCAGGAAGATCTGCACAACTCCCAGTACGCGATGCAACTGCAGGTCGCGCGTGGCGCCGATCAAAATGAGCAGGCCGCCCCACGTGGGCCGTCCGAAGAGCACCAGGAGGAAGAAGAGCTCGCACCACAGCACGAGCCATTCGGCGCGCGAGAGATCGCCGCGTTTGCGCCAGCGCCACAGCATGAGCGCAATGCCGCCCAGGGCCAGCAGCGAGAGCACCGGGATGCGGTCGTGATCCAGCATCTGGCCGGAAAACAGCCAGGAGAGGACCTGTCCGGCGCCGTAGGAATCGTATTTCGAGGCCGGCTCCAGGCGCGAGCGGTTAATGAGGGCGCCGTCCTCCAGGATGCCCGCGATCAGGAATCCCGAGAGCATCGCGGCCACGACTCCCATCGCGGCCGTGCGGCGGATGCGCGCCACGCGCGGGATTTCGTCGGGCAGCACCGCGATCAGGCATGCGATCAGCGCCGCCATCCAGCCGTAGATCAAATGTGCGGTGAGGTTCAGCCCCACCAATGCGCCGGCCAGCACCACGTTCCTGCCGCCGCGGATGGCGCGGTAGCTCACTCCGATGGACCATAGCAGCAGGTTGCTGCCGACCGCCTGCGGATACGCGCCGAACCCGAGCCACGTGCGCCACTCGGTTCCCATTTGCCCCGGCCCCGGCCCGCCCATGAGCGGCACGAGCAGCGCGCAGGCGGCGGCTTCGAGCGGCGGAAAATCGAGCAGGCGCGCGCACCCGTAAAAACTCACCGGCAGCAGCAGGATCGCCAGGTACTTGGCCCACAGCAACAGCGTCATCAACGAGATCGCCTTGCCGAAGGCGAAGTAGGCTGCCACCACGATCAGGTGCGAGAGCGGCTGATACCAGCGCGCCAGCGGCAGTCCGAGGGACGTCTCCGCGCTCCAGAAATCGAGCGGCGATTGGCCGTGCTCGATCGCGTCCACCATCCCGCGGATCAGGGCGTAGTGCGACACGCTGTCGTTGTTGCGGTAGGCGGCGGTGGTCAGTTCCGGCGCCAGCGAGATGGCCTGCACCACGATAACGAGCAGCAGGATCGCCAGGCTGAGGCGTTTTTCGGTGAGTGGCACGAACTTTCACTATAACGTGGGGCGGCGGGCGGTCCGCGCGGCGAGTTGCCGGAAACCGGCGGTTCCGGAGATGATTGTGGGCGTGATGCGGACAACGATGCGGCTGTGTACGGCCATGCTGGCGGTGGCGGGCGCGCTCGGCGCGCGGGGCGGGGAACAGTGGGTGACCAGTTGGGCCGCGTCGGTCCAGGGGCCGTACCCGACCGGGAATGCGTCCGCGCAGCCGAGTCTGCGCTTCGCCTTCCCCGACCCGGCCGGCGGCGCGCGCGATCAGACGTTCCGCCTGCTGCTGCTGCCGGACCTGTGGGGACGGCAGGCGCGGCTGCGCTTCTCCAACGCCTTCGGCACGCGTCCGGTGACCTTCGACGGTGTCTTCGCGGCCCTGCCGCTCGGCGGCGGCGCGATCGTGAACGGGAGCAGCGCGCCGGTGCGCTTCGCCGGCAAAACGAGCGTCACGGTGGCGCCGGGCGAATCGGTGTGGAGCGACGCGGTTTTGCTGCCGTTCGTCAAGAGTCCGGTGCAGGCCGAGTTGCGCGGGCGGCGCCTGGCGGTGAGCTTTCACGTTGCCGGCGAGAGCGGGCCGATGACGTGGCATGCCAAGGGGCTCACGACCTCGTACCTCACCGCGCCCGGCGCCGGAGCGCACGGCAACGACGCAAGCGAGGCCGCGTTCCCGTTCACCACCACGTCCTGGTATTTCGTGGACGCGTTCGACGTGATGGCGCCGGCCGGGACGAAAGTGGTGGTCGCCTTCGGCGATTCGATCACCGACGGCACCGCCTCCACGCTGAACGGCGACGACCGCTGGCCGAACGCGCTCTCCCGCCGCCTGCACGCGCGCTTCGGCGATCGCGTGGTGGTGGTGGACGCCGGGATCGGCGGCAATCGCGTGGCCGGTCCGGCCGAGTACGCCGCGCGGCA
>JAFDVU010000090.1 GCA_018268835.1 Acidobacteriota bacterium
TGGATCTGGGCGCGTCTCCAGGCGAAGACCGGAAAAGGGAAGGTATTCTACTACTACTTCGACCAGCATCCCGACTATCCGCCCGATTCCCCGCGCGCGGGATACGGGACCGGTCACGGCGCGGACGTGCCGTTCGTGTTCCAGCACCTCAATCCGTCGGGCGCCAACGCGACGAAGTCCGACCCCGAGATCTCGGAGGCAATGGCAACCTATTGGACCAACTTCGCCAAGCGGCTCGATCCCAACGGCGAGGGCGTCCCCGCCTGGCCGGCGTTCAGCGACGCCAGGCCGGTGGTGATGCGGTTCGCCCAGACGCCGCACACGGGACCGGTCCCGTCCGCGGAAGCGCTCGAGGTCCTGAACGCGTACTTCGCCTGGCGGCGCACGCCGGAGGGCGAGGCGTTTGTGAACGCCAGGTAATCCGGCCGCCGCGCTACTGTCTGGAGAATTCGTAGATCTCGATGCTGATCGGCGCGGTCGTAACCGTTTTCGGCGTTTGCGTCAACGGCGTCTCCACGACCCGGACGTCGTTTCTACCGAGGCCCGTGGCGGCATCCGGGCCAGGGCCGGTCATCCGCCACATCCGTCCCTTCCCCCCGAGCGCAATGCCTTTGAAGCTGAGTTCGAGTTCCTGGGGGGATTCGGTCGCGTTGATCACCGCCATCGTCAGAGACTTTCCGTCGCTGCTCAAGGCCGCGACTACGTCGACCGGATACGTCGGACTCCCCGCGTTGATCTTCGGCTGGTCGGCGCCGACCGGATACAGCGGGGGCGGCGGAGGCGTGCTGCCGCCGACCTCCACGGGCGTTGAACCGAAATGGTCCCGGTACAGCTTGAAGAACAGCCCGGTGGTGTTGAGCGCCGCTTCCGTATCGTTGTAGTCGATCGACGACATCCCCATCGTGTGACCCGCCATCTTGATGATGTCGCTGTGGCGGAACATCTCCTGCAGCACCATCGCGTTCGCCAATGCGCCTTTCAGAGTATTCCCCGCGCCGGTGTAGGCCCACTCATCGATTGCCATCGGGATGCGTCTGGCTTTGAGGGCAGGGATGCGCTCGAGATACTCCTCGTAGGCCTCGACCTTGTTGCGGACCCGGTTCGCGGGGCGGCGGACCCATTCCACCAGCGGCTCTTCCACCTTGACCATGTAATTCGCGCGGCTGAACGCGCCCGGCTTCACCCCGCCCGCATGATCGAATCGCTGCCCCGCATACGAATAGAAGTGCTCCGACATGATGTCGATGTTGTTGAAACAGTTCGTGAACAATCCGTAATCCCAATCGCCGGGCGACCCAAAGTCAGGGATCAGTTTCCCGACGACGGGAAGCGCGATTCCGTAGATCGTCATCTCGTCGGGCGTGGCGCCGGTGGCCAGCAGCGTGATCGACGGATCCACCCGGCGCATCGCCTCGGCGAACAGGTTGTGCTTGATCGCGTACTGCCGGAGCGGCATCACGCCAAGCTGCCAGGGACCGTACATCTCATTGCCGATCCCCCACCACTTGATGCCGTACGGTTGCGGGCGTCCGTTGGCGGCCCGTAGGCGGCCCATCGGAGTAGTCGCCGCGCCGTTGGCATACTCGACCAGTTGCGCCGCGGACCACGCGTCGCCAAAACCCGAGTTCACGCTGATGAACGGATCGACGCCGAGCAGGTCCATCAGGATCATGAATTCATCCGTGCCGACGTCGTTCGGCTGGAAGCCGCCTCGATCGGGGTCCCAGCGCGGCGGCCGCCGATCCGGATCGCCGATGGCATCGCGCCATTCGTGCCCGGATAAGTAATTGCCTCCCGGCCACCGATACATCCCCGAACGCAGTTGTTTCAGAAGACCGGTCGTGTCGGGACGGAAGCCTCGAATATTGTCGGCCGGCATGAGTGACACAGCGCCGACATGGAACGAACCCTGGCCAGTACCGGACACCTCGATGCGGCCGTCGTTGCTGTCGCCTCCGGCGGTGAACTTCAGCGGAAACTTCGAATACGATTCGCCCAGGCCCGTGATGGGAACAACCTGCCGATCGGCGGGGCCCGCGCCCCACACCAGGGTGACCGCGACCTTGGCGCCGGGAGCGCCCGCCAGCACGACCCGTCCCGTATAGTCTTTCCCTTTGCGCAGCGAGAGACCGGCCTGTTGGATGCCGCGCGGTTCGCTGCCTGCCAGCCGAATCAGAGGGGTGTGGACCCCGACATACGGGCTCTGCCGGTCCATGGCCACCGATTCATCCGGTCCGATCGGCCGCCACTTACTGGCCGGTCTCCCCCGCCCCGGACCGCGCCCGCCGCGGCCCCCGGCCGGCGCCACCGGTTTTGAGTTGATCTCTTCGTAGAATTTCCGGTCGTCGAGCATCTCGGCCCAAACGCTCCGGTTGATCAGAGGCCCGATGTGCTCGATGAACTGGCCATAGATGTACGGAGAGATCGGCGGCGCCGTCTTTCCTGCATCGATGCTGACCGCAATCCGCCTCGCCGGCGGATTTTGCGATTGCGCGTGCGGCGCGAAGATTGCCGCGGTTCCCAGCAGCAATGCGATCGATAATCTTTGCGGCATGGATTCCTCCCGAACACCACTCAGCGAAACAATAGCGGCGCAAAATCGGCCAGCGAGCTCCGCCAGACTCTCCACTCGTGCGCGCCAGGAAAGCTCCGGAACGTGAGCTTGACTCCGTGGGCGCGCAGATCGTCCGCGGCCTTGGCCTGAAACGGCATCCTCGGATCCTCCGCGCCGCAGGAGAAGTACAGCAGCTTGAGTTTCCTGTTCGTGGCCCCCGAATCCTTCAGAAATCCCGGCGAGATCTTGTCGATGTCGTAAGCCGCATAACCGCCCACTCCGCCGAACATCCCGGAGCTGAACTGTCCGACGGACGCGAACACATCCAGCCGCTTGAGTCCCACGTTGATGGCGATTCCGCCTCCCATCGAGAGGCCCGCGATCGCGCGATCCTCCCGGCCGGTGAGCGCCCGAAAGCGCTTCTCCACGAAAGGAACGATCCCCTTGACGATGTCCTCTTCGGCCTGCTCGTAGCTCTGGCCTCCACCGCCGGCCGGCGCGGAAGCAACACTTCGGGCCGCGCCAACGTCCAGGACGGCGGCCTCGTTCCAATACGCGTTCGGCAGGACAACGATCATCGGCTTCGCCTTTCCTTGCGCGATGAGGTTGTCCATGATCACGTTGAAGACGCCGAGCAGGTTCCAGGCCTCTTCGTCGGCGCTGCCGCCGTGGAAGAGGTACATGGTCGGATACCGGGCCGTCGTTCCCTCGTAACCGGGCGGAGTGTAGACCAGCAGGCGACGCTCGGCTTTCAAAACAGGCGACGGATACCACACCGCCGACACGGCGCCATGCGGAACCGCATGCGTCTGGTAAAGCGCCGAGCCCTCGCCCGGAATCAGCACCGGACTCAGGTAGCGCGCTCCATCGCGCATCGCGTGATAGTTCCCCGGGTCGAGCATCGTCACGCCGTCGACGGAGAACGTATACGACCAGATCTCGGGACTGAGCGGTTCGGTCGTGACGCTCCAGACCCCGGCGGCATCTTTGGTCATCCTCAGCCCCCGGCCACCGGGCCAGTCGCCGTTGACCAGCACCGCGGCAGCGTTGGGAGCGCGCAGCCGGAAGGTGACGCGATGGTCGGGCAGAACCTCGGGCGAGTTCACCCGGACGGCGGCGCCCCGGCCCCCTGCCGTGCCCGCTGCTCCGGCCGCCGCCGGTTGCTGGGGTTCGGCGTGGGCAGCGCAACCGAGAACCAGCAGCACTGCAAATTGGAACCCATGCCCCCTGGAAGATCTCATGATGGTGGTCGCTCCGAACGTTGTTGCGCCTCTTCAGACCCGTTCGTCCTGAACGGAAGCGAGAGAAAGGATTCTATCTCGACGCGAACACCGATGACAAGAACAGCGCCCGCCGTGTCAACGCAAAGTAGAAATGTCCTATTCGCCCCACGCGCAACCGCTGCCAGGGCGAGAGGATCGTTGGCCTGTAAGAAGATCTTGTTGAACGAATCGATCTGCGCGGGGCTTGGGCCGGGCTGGCCGCGCGTTAATTCGGCAAGCAGCGACTCAGCTCCTCCGCCGCGTTCCAGAGAGTCCGCGAGCTGGTTCATCAGTCCGGATCTCGCTCGGCTGTCTGCCTGATCGATCCATCCGGTCCCGCCCATTGTGGCCGTAAGCAGGCGGTCGGGATGGTTCGCCAGTAACATCGTGACGATACGACCGCCCAGCGAATATCCCGCGGCATGGGCCTTGCGAATCCCGAGGTGGTCCATCAAGCGGATCACGTCGTCCACCATCTTCGTCCCATATTCTCGGGAGTCATACGGCTTTTCGCTCAAACCGTGGCGTCGCGGCGCCGCCCTTCGGCCAGCGGGTGCGGGCGGCGGCGCGGCGCGAACGTCCTCCGGCGATAGCGAGCACCACAGCCCTGCCTGGTCGCCAAGAACCGGCCAACATTCGAACGAAAAGAGGGCCCAGGTCGCGAACCTTGATTTCGGCTGGTCGGAGGCACTCGAACGTTGTGTCTGCCCTCCGATCGCGTGTATATCAATACGAAGAACCTCGGCCGCCCGGGGTCGATCCCGTATGTGAAACTGCCCGCAGTAATTCACTGAGTGACACTAAACGTCAGCGTCGGCGTGGCCGCAATACCCGCCACGTACCAGGCCTGAGTGTACGACCCGATGTCCGTGGCGCCCCAGGTTCCGCTGACACTCCAGTTCCCCTGCGCATCTGTGACGCCAAGCTGCACGGGTCCGGCGCCATTCTGCGCTACCGACACCGGCTTATTGGCGTATGCAGGTGCCGTGATCGTCAGAATAAAGCTGTCCCCTGCCTTGTACGCGTTACCGTTCTGTGGACCTGTGACGGCCAGTGTTACCGTGGGCTTCGGAACCAGAATCGTACTGGCCTCCGCCTGGGCGATGATGGAGTTCGCATCGGCCGGCAACAGGAACCGCTGGGACACAAGCCTGCCCGCCGCCAAACGAACGGCTTCGACATAAGCCGCATGGTCGCGATAGCGCTCCTCGAGGGAAAGCCGCGGGTCTCGCGCCGCCGCACGCTCGGCTTTAGTATTGGGGAACGGGATGTAGCTGCCGGTATTCATGCAGAGTTCGCCTTCGGCAAACCCCTGGGCCTGCAAATTCCAACCGGTATATGTTGCGATCGGGACCTGCACGGATGCGGGGCGAACGCCCGCGATTTCGTTTCCGTCGGAGTCAACTTTCGGAACCAGGACTTGGTAGCTCATTCCGGGGTTCACGACGGCTCTATCGCCGAGGACGCCGCTCACGTTGACGGCGTCGAACTCCGGACCGAAGTCCACCAGCGGGAGAGGGTTGAATCGCCCGGTGTAGTTGACGCCGGGGATTTCCGGCCAACCAATGCTCCGCGCATCCGATTGCACCAGGTTTCCGGCGGCAACCGTCGGAATTTCACTCGGAGGAGGCTCGACGTCTTGCAGGACCCACTGCTCGAGCGCGACCAGAAGAGCCCGCAGATGGGGTGTCCAATCGTTCGGATTCATCAACTGCTGGCACACGCCCCTCGTCGGCGGAAAGGCCGCGGGCGTATGCTGGGTGCCGGCGATGTGGTAGATCCGCACGTTCCCCGGGATCCATGCATCATATCGCCCATTCATCTCCGTCACCGTCAAAGATGCCCGTTGGTTCCAGTATTCACTCGAGCTGAACACGTGCATAATTTTCGGGAACGAACCGGTCTGCATGGAGCGCTCCAGCAGCCAGCCAAACCGCCCGGCGAGGAAATCATATTCTGGCATCCAGGTGAAAGGTGATTGCATCGCAGGGCGGAGATGCGCGAGGCGGAAAGCCGGTGGAAGTATGGGCAGGGCGAAACGGACGTTCGAATCGACGCGGCTAGCCGAGATCACCGGGTTCAGTCCTTCGAACACGGTTCGGCCCGTTTCATCCTGATTGAATCCGAGAGAAAGGAACGTCCGGACCAGATGGCCGCTCTGCGACAGGCCATGCATGATGGACGCTTTAATGGTCCCATCGACCGGGTTGAGATTGCCTGCGTCATCCGATGGATTGTGCCGCAGGAACGAAACCAGGTCGCGGATCGAGGCCGGCCCGAGCCCCATGACAAGTGGGTTCTTCGCGCGGTAGCGCAAGGTGTAGGCATACTGCGGATTCAGCCCGCCTTTGAGGCAGAGATTCTGAGAACTGGAGACTCCGGGAAACGGGTGGGCTGCATCGCAACTCGCGAAGGCCCAGTCTGCCCGCGGAACCACGACCGGCGTATCATCCGGCCCGCGCCGGCGAGTCAGTTCCGAATCCGGCGCGTTCAGATCGGCGGGTTCGTACATGTTGAACGTGTATAGTGGTGCCAAAGCGAAATTCGTCGAAGGGCTGGGCTGGCTGACGTCAAACGAAAACCACACCCAGCCGGTGATTTCCTTTCCGCCCTGGGTAGCGGTGGGAACGGTCATGGTATGCCTGATGGGATTTACCTTGGGGAGGTTCCCCTCCCAGCCGCTCCACACCATCGTGTAGCCGCGCTGTCGGGCCATACCCTCGATCAGCGGCGGTACCAGGCGGCTTAACGGGAAGCCGCGATTCACCACGTCGTACAAGAGCAGGCCATTGCCTTGCTGCGGCTTGAGAATCGTGAAATCCATCGAATACTCAACCATGCCGCGGGAGTTCCGCGGTGCCAGGCTGATGTCCTGAACGATGGCATTCAATGGATTTGCGGGGTCGACCTCGCCATAAGCCCGTCCCGCGATGGTCACGTATCCATCAGGTGCCGGGTCGGAACGGCTTTGTATGTCGAGCTTCACGATGCGCGCTTCGGCGGTGCCGGCCAACAGCAGCGCGATGACCGGGAGTATCGCGACGCCACGGAGTTCTTCTAGTCTCATACGGTTCCTTTCACCAGTAATGGTTTGTTTATTCTGTTCGGAGGCAACATGTTTCCAATAGTGGAGCCCGTGAAAAGGATGGCACCGAATCTCTCGGTGAGAGAGTGGCAACTAATGACATGCCACCGGTTGCCACCGGTTGACCCTTCGAGTAGCATCTAGGGAGAAAACAGTCCGTTAATCCGTTTACTGGAGGAGGCATGTCTCTTCCTCAGCCCATCTCGCCGAAACCCACGGGCGCCGCCGGGAACCAACTGCTGGAGACCTGGAAAGAGATCGCGGTCTACTTGAATCGCGACATGCGGACCGTAAAGCGCTGGGAGCAGTCTCGCGGCCTTCCGGTTCACCGGCTCCCCGGCGGACCGCAGGCTGCGGTCTACGCCGTCAAGTCGGAGTTGGATGCCTGGCGACGCGGTGACAGCGCGGCTGTTGAAAAAACGAACGGCGTTGAAGTGGCCGGCAAATGGACTCTGGCCCGCTGGATTGCGTTGGCTGCGATCGTCCTGGCGATCTCGGGTATCTGCCTGTGGCTGCTCTGGCCTGTCAAGCCGAAGCCGATTCCCCGCGTGACATCCCTCACCACGTTTCCCGGGGTCGAGTGGTTTCCCGCCTTCTCGCCGGGCGGCAAATCCATCGCCTTCTCCTGGAGCGGGGAGCAGGAAAACAACTATGACATTTACGTAATGCTGCTGAATGGAGGTAAGCCGCTCCGTCTGACCAGCGATGCGGCCATGGATCTGGCGCCGGCGTGGTCGCCCGATGGAACCCGGATCGCTTTTCTTCGGTGGCGCCTCGGGGAATCAAGAACAGAGCGTGTGATCATCCCAGCGCTCGGAGGACCAGAGCGCAAGACTGACGAGGGCTCGATCCGCCCATCTGCTACCGGAATCTTCTTTCCGCTGATGGCGTGGACACCGGACGGAAGCCGGCTCATAGGGGGCGGCGCCTCATCCACGGGAGCTTACGCCCTGAGACTCATATCCACCGAAACGGGCGAGACCGTCAAATGGTTAACCGATCCGCCACCCGATTCGCCCGGCGATTGCTGTCCAACGGTTTCACCGGATGGCCAGACGCTGGCATTTCTTCGCGCAACACCTGCGAGAAGCTATAAGCCAATGCTGCTCAGTATCTCCAGGAACGGTGAACCATCGGGTGGGCTGCTGCCGCTCGAGATTCCGTCGTGTTGGAATCCGTTGTGGTCGGGCGATAGTAGCGAGTTGTTCTGTGTGGTCGCGGACGGCGAGGAGCGGACGCTCTGGCGCATCCCGGTTCGCGGCAACCGACCGCCGCACGCTCTGCCGTCAATCGGAGCCTTGGGCCAGCATTTGACCATTTCAGCGCGCGGCGATCGGCTCGTTTACTCGAACTTTTCCTGGGAGGGCGACATCTGGCAGTTGGCGCTCTCCGGTGGCACCCCCGCCCCCGTGCGTTTAATTTCCTCGACAGCCGATGACCTCAGGCCGCAGTATTCTCCCGATGGAAAGAAGATCGCTTTTCTGTCGAGCCGATCCGGACATCTTGCGGTATGGGTTTCGGAGCAGGATGGTAGTAATGCGTCATTACTAGCAGCCGCCACTGAGCCCCACGCGCCATCGTGGTCCCCGGACGGTCGGCAGATCGTTTATACCTGCCGGGTCGGCGCGCACACCGAGGATGTTTGCATCATCGGTTCGGGCGGCGGAACGCCGCGGCAGTTGACCAAAGATCCTGCGCGAGACATGCTGCCAAGCTGGTCACGCGATGGCCGGTGGATCTACTTCGCTTCCGATCGGAGCGGCACGTTCCAGACCTGGAAGATACCCGCGGATGGATCAGCGCCGACCGTCCAGGTGACCAGAAATGGGGGATTCGGCGGTATCGAGTCGGCGGATGGCCGCTTTCTGTTCTATGGCAGGGCCATCCTATCCAGTCCGATCTATCGCATGCCGGTTCAAGGCGGAGACGAAGTACTGGTCGGCGATGGAGTCCGGTCGCTCCGGCTGCCGTTGAATTTCGCCGTTGACAAAGATGGGATTGTCTTTGCTTCCTCGGATGACATGACACGGCGATTCGAGCTGCGGCGGTATTTGCTCGCAAGCGGGAAAACGGAGCTGATCGCTCGAATCGGACGAGGGCTCGGAAACGGGATATCCCTGTCGCCGGACGGGCGGTCGCTTTTGTTTACAACCATGGAGCTTCGCTCGGGCGACCTGTTTATGGTGGAGAATTTCCGATAGCAGGCGGTTGCGGGACGACGCGAGTTCGCCCACGTCGGTAAGCGGACTCGGATTGGACGAGCTACAACGCCCCTGATAGGACAGGGGCGCGTGGACGGCTCGATTGTTGGTGAGGCCACCGGAGGATCTATGGAAGGGCGCCGTCGCCGGCTGCACGTAGCGCCCTGGGGCGCCAAGGGCTACGCTGCCACTCGCTTCGAGACGAAGCTCCCGCAGATGCCATTTGACAACGCGCAACTCGTGCCTGCATTGGCGCCTTGCAGACTTACTCGCGGATAGTCGTTGGCGTTTACCGTTCGCACCCCAGAACTGTATTCCAGCCTCGCGCGGTCTATCAGTCCCTGCCATGCGGTCAGAGCGCCGATCGGTACTGAAGCGGCGTCTTCGTGGCTTAAGGTCCCGGGCTTCCGCACAACGTTCTGCGGCAGCGTAGTGCAGAACTCCGCAGCGGTCCCGTCCGCGAACCAGTCGTTCATGCCATAAACCTCGTCGCCAATCTCAAAACCCTCGGCATTCTCGCCGATCGCGACGATGACTCCTGAGGATTCGTGCCCAGGTCCGGCGCGTGTGCGCGATATTCGCGATTTCGCGTGTGTCGTGGAGTACCAGCCCAACTCTGCAGGAGTGACTCCCGTGGCACAGACTCGGACCAAGACCTCGCCCAAGCCAGCCTCCGGCTTCGGCAACTCCGCAAAGCATAAGCTCTTCGGTCTGCTTCGCGAGAGGTTGCGCCCGGACGAAATCACCGTGGGAGAGGTGATGGTAATGGGTCACGTGAAGGGTACGGCTTGGGACCCTGGCAATGCCACCATCGAGCCTGCCTCCATCGCCGGGAAGTTCTGGGAGATCTACTCAAAGCGCGAATCGAAAGTCGTTACGGTCGGTTGAGGTTTGTGCGGCCCCGTGTGCGAGATCGTCACGTTCCGCGGGGCCGAGTGGTGTCGAAAGTATCTCCGGTTGTGGTCGACCTTCTGGGCCCCTGCATGGCACGCGGGCGTCGTATGATCGCTCGCTGGAGTAGCGGCGGGTGCGTTGCTGGTGCCGTCGGCGCACTTGACCTTCGTCTTGCAGCTAAGCGGATTGCGGCGAATAGGTGTACAACCCCGTGTTTCCGAAACATAGAGATCCACCGTTTGGCCACTGCCATCGGCGGTCCGGAACAAGTACATCCAGCGCGTCGCGATCAGAACGAACCTCCCATCGAGGTGGAGGATTTGCGCCCCAGTTGCGCTCGCAGTCACCGGCGGAGTTCGGGACCATAAGTCGGCGTCCAGCGCAAGATTGACGTATGCCACCGACAGGCCCCGTGGAGGCTGGCAATGAAGCCCTCCGCTGTGGCGGCTCAGGTCGTCAGCATCTTGCGTAGGAACATCAATTGCCCCAGGTGATATGCGTTATGGTCTGCAACCAAAAGCGCCTCGCGCAGCAAAGTCTGTCCCTGCCCGTGCGGGATAGGCGCAAGCAGGTCGTTCTTTGCGATTATCGCCCGCATTTCTTCGAGATCGGATTGAAACTGCCGCACACTCGCATCCCAGGCCGCTTCACCGGGAGGCGCGTCAGTGGCAGGCCAGTAGTCATCAGGGAACGTTTTCTCCCGGTAATCCGGATTGCGGCTGAAGTCCAGGATGTCCTCTTGGGCGATCCGCATATGCTCCAGCAGTTGCCAAGCTGTATGCGGAGCGCCCTGGGGCTTGGTTCCACGCAGGTGCGCCGGGAAATCGGCTACCGCTTCCTCCATGGTGAGGTGCGCGCCTTTCATCTGCAGCAGGTTGTCGAGGTGCTTGCGAAGTGTGGCGTCGGGTTGTTGCCTGGCCATCCCTCCAGTCTCCCACCGCCCGACCTTCGCAGCGGTCTCGCTGGGGATTGGCACTCACATTCCCTGCTCCTTCAAAAACTCCGCCGCAACCTCCGCCGCGGGACGATGCTCACCGTCCACCTCGTAGTTGAGCGCTTGCATCTTCGAGTTCGTGAACCGGCCAGACAGATCCAGCAGCACAGCCCGCAGGCCCGGAATCCTGCGCAGCGTATCCTCGCGGACCGCAATCGAAACCTGGTAGGGCGGAAAGGCGTGCCGGTCGTCCGCAAGCACTTTGACATCCAGCTTCGCAAGCACGCCGTCGGTGGCGTTGGCGGCGATCATATCCACCTGCCCGTGCTCCAGCGCCTGGTAAAGAAGTCCCAGGTCCATGCTTCTGGGCGTTGAAACGAAGCGGAGATGGTAGGTATTCTCCAAGGCGGCAAGGCCGTCCGGGCGCTGCTCGAATTCGTAGCCGGCCCCGAGCGTCCAGCCGTCGGCGACGCGAGCGGCGTCCGACAGGGATGCGAGCCCGCGGCGGCGCGCTTCCGGTCCGCGGACCACCATGGCAAAGCTGTTGTCGATCCCCAGCGGATCGAGCCACTCTACGCGGAATCGACGGCGGTATTCCGAGCGTACGCGGGCCAGCACGGCAGTTGCGTCCATCGCCGGGGGTTGCTTGAGGATCGCCGTCAGCGCAGTACCCGTGTATTCCGGATAGAGGTCGATCTCCCCGCTGAGGATCGCCTGATGAGCCAGCAGCGTCCCGCCGAGGTTTAGTCGCCGCTCCACCGTCCGGTGCAACTTATGCTCCAGGTGCTGCGCCACGATCTCCCCGAGCAGCACCTGTTCGGTGAAGTTCTTCGACCCCACCCGTATCGCGCGATCCGCGTCCGGACGTGAGCAACCGCAGAGCAGAAGACACGCGATCAGGCCGGCGACAGTCTTCGTTCGATCCATCCGAATCCCCCATCGGCCAACAAAGCCAGAACCGCCGCCGGCACGGCGCCGGCCAGAATCTGCGCCGAATCCACTGAAGCGATCCCGCGAAAAATGAACACTCCCAGTCCGCCGCCGCCGATGGCGGCTCCGATGGTCGCGGTCCCGATGGTCGTCACGGTCGCAATCCGGATGCCCGCGAAAATCGTCTGCGCCGCCAGCGGCAATTGCACTTGACGCAGAAGTTGCCCATCGCTCATCCCCATGGCCACGGCCGACTCGCAGACCGCGGCGTCCACGCCGGCAATCCCAACGAACGTGTTGCGCACGATCGGCAGCAGCGCATAGAGCGCCAGGGACACGATGACTGTCCGCGGTCCGATTCCGCCGATCAGAGGGATCGGGATCAGGAATCCGAACAGAGCCAGGCTCGGAATCGTCTGCGCCACGTTTGCGAAACCCAGGAGCCATTTGCGAAGACCGGCACGGCGTGTGAGCAGAATGCCGGCGGGTACTCCCAACAGGATGGCCGCCGCCATCGAACTGGCTACCAGAACGAGGTGCTCGCCGGTGAGCCGCAAGACGTCGTTTGCAAGATCCGGACGCATCGTTCTCAATCCTCCAGTCCGGCCAGGAAAGCACGCGCCTGGCCCGTGGATGCACGGCGAAACTCCTGCGGTGTAGCGACGGTTTCCAGGCGTCCACCGGCCAGCAGCGCGACGCGCGTACCAAGCCGCAGAGCCTCGCGCACGTCGTGAGTGACGAACAACGAGGCCTTATGAGAATCGCGAGTGAGTGCCAGAAACTGCTGCTGGAGTTCCCGCCGCGTGATCGGGTCCAGCGCGCCGAATGGCTCGTCGAAGAGCAGCAGCGCGGGATCGGCGGCCAGTGCGCGCGCCACCCCGACGCGCTGTCTTTGGCCGCCGGAGAGTTGCCGCGGATAACGCGTGCGAAACTCGGGGGAGCCGAGCCCGATCTCCTCGAGCAGTTCGTTGACGCGGCGCTCCACATCGGGCCGGCTCCAACCTTCGAGCTTGGGCACGAGGCCGATGTTTTCGGCAACCGTGAAGTGCGGAAAGAGCCCAACCTCCTGAATCACATAGCCGATGCGCCGCTTCAGGCGGATCGGATCCCACTCGGTCGTCGCGCGGCCTTCCACCAGTACCTGCCCAGAGGTAGGAAACACCATCCCGTTCGTCATTTTGAGGGCAGTGGTCTTACCCGAGCCGCTGCGCCCCAGTAGCACCAGGGTGTCGCCGGCGTCGAGCGTGAAGCTGACGTGCGCGAGAATGTCCCTGCCGGCGATCCGATACCCGACGTCTCGAAATTCCACTAGGGGCATTGCGAAGCATTGTACGGCAAACTCGCGCGCCGGCCTACACCGCTTCCAGCAGCGTCTCTGCAAACGGCCAGTCAGCGTCCACCCACTGTGCCCGGTTTCGGAAACCGGTGGATGTCGCCAACCGCTCGATCTCGCTCAGGGAATACTTATGGCTGGTCTCGGTCCATATGGTTTCGCCTTCGCGCAGCAGAACGGAAAAACCGGCCCTCGCGAACGTGATTCGCTGGTTCCGCCGCGACCGAAGATGCATCTCGATACTGCCGGTGTCGCGATTGAACCGCGCCAGGTGCTCGAATCCATCCAGCGGGAAGTCCGCATCCATTTCCCGGTTGATGCGCGCCAGTACGTTCAGGTTGAAGGCTGCGGTAACACCCAGCGGATCGTCGTAGGCGGCGAGTAACAGATCTACCGGTTTCTCGAGATCGGCGCCGAGCAACAACACGTCCCCCGGTTCGAGGATGTTGCGTATCTCGCTGAGGAACCTGACGTCGGCAGGATGATCGAAATTGCCGATGGTGCTGCCCAGGAACAACACCAGGACGCGCTGGCCCGTGCGGCGCCGCGCGGCGGCTTCGCGCATGCCGTCCAGGTACTCGCGTTCAAAACCGACAATGCTGATGGAGTCGATATCCGACAGTTCGCGGCGGCACACCTGCAAAGCAGCCGCGGAAATCTCGATGGGGAAATACGAGGTGTGGCGTTTGCGGCTGAAGGCTTCCAGAATCCAGCGCGTCTTGCGGCCGCTTCCGCTCCCCAGTTCCGCGATGACCGTGTCTCCGGGAAGCCGCTCGACGATCTCGCAGGCATGGCGTTGCAGCAGGCGCTCGTCGGCGCGTGTCAGCCCGTATTCCGGCAGCAGGCTGATGGCCTCGAAAAGCCTGGAGCCCAGGTCGTCATAGAGGTATTTGGAAGGCAGCTCCTTCTGCCCGGACCTGTTCAGGCCATCGCGGACGTCTTCCGCGAATATCCGGGCCTCATCAATGGCCAGCGCTCTTGTTGCCATGGGTCAGACTCCCCTCGCGCACCGGAATCCAGCATAGACATACTGGTAGTGCGGCTGAAACCAATTTCGGAAAGAGCGGCGCAGCATGCACGCGGCCGTGCGGGTGGAACCGCCCTTGAGAACGTAGTGCTGGCCGTCAAAGAAGCCGGCCGAGTAGCCGCGATAGGAAGGGTGCGGGTGGAAACCGTGAAACGGCGTAAACGGGCTCGCCGTCCACTCCCATCCGTTGGCCAGCAGTCCATCGGCGCCGAACGCGCTACGGCCGGCGGGAAACGCATTTACCGGGGCGGGATCCCAACGGCTGGAATCGAAGTATCCATGCTGCGGCCCGGGAGCTTCGTCGCCCCACGGAAACTGCAGCTCTCGGTCCTCCGGGTTACCGTAAGCGGCGCGATGCCACTCGGCTTCCGTAGGCAGCCTTCCGCCCGCCCACCGGGCATACGCGCTCGCCTCGGCGTGGCTCACGTAGACCGGCCAATCGGGCGGAAGCGGGATTCGGTCGAACATCGTGCGCCAGCGCCACTCTCCACCCGCGCGCTGCCAGAACACCGGGTGACCGATGTTGTGCTCCGTCTTCCATTGCCAGGCTGCACCGCTCCAGAAGCCCTGATTCAGGTAGCCGCCAGCTTCCACGAATCGCAGGTAGTCACCGTTAGTCACCTTATAACGGTCGATGGCGAATCCCGCGACCTCCACCTGGTGCGCCTCGAACTCGTTGTCCCACCCAAAGTCGCCATTGCGTGGCAGACCTAGCGTCGCACAGCCCGGCGGAACCTCGATGGTCTCGGCCTTTGCCGCATGGACGCCGGGCACCGCCGCCTGCGCCTCCGCGTGCTTCCGGTCGAAGGGCAGTTGATGCAACATGTACGCCAGCGTCTCCGCGTGCATCAGACGATGTTCCAGCGCCATGTGGAGCAGACGGCTATCGTGCTCCGCATCGTCGAGCGTCTCCCGTACCCTGCGGTTGTACGCACGGATCTCGTCGGCCGAGGGCCAGTCCGAGGGCACGTCGGCCGGCAGGCCCCCATCCACCGGATCGATGCCAAACGCGAACAGGCGATCGTATCCCGGGTGGAACGCCTCCACGTTGGGCATATGGGGGCGCAGCAGGTTCCAGTCGAACGCCTCCAGGTGGCCGAGGTAGAAAATCACGCGATGGCGCTCTGGAATCGGGCGATCGTACAACGCGTCCGGGATCACCAGGTCGAACAGTCTGTCGGTCTGCTTTCGAGCTTCGGCGAGCATCGAGTGTGTATTCATGGTCAAGCTCAATCCATCGGCGTCAGTTCCCCCAGCATGGTCGGGACGAGTTCCGACACGGTTGGGTGTATGTGCATCGCGCGCTCCATGACGGTGTACGGCGCCTTGGCGTACATCACGTCGAGGATGGAGTGAATCACTTCGTCTCCTCCCGTCCCCAGAATCGCCGCGCCCAGAATCTGCTTGGTCTCCGCGTCAATCGCGATCTTCATGAAGCCCTGCGTTTCACCCTTCTCCACCGCCCGGCCGACCCGCGTCATGGGCCGTCTGCCCAGCAGCACCTTTTTGCCGGAGCGGCGCGCCTCCGCGTCGGTCCACCCGGCGCGGCCCAGCGGAGGGTCGATATAGAGGGCGTAGGCCGGGATCCGGTCGCTCACTTTTCTTGCGCCGCCGTCGAGAAGGTTCGCCGCGACGATCTCGAAGTCGTTATACGAAGTGTGTGTAAAGCCGCCCTTGCCGTTGCAGTCGCCGAGTGCCCAGATTCCGGGCACGCCGGCTTCGAGCCGATCGTTCACCGCGATGTAGCCGCGCGAGTCCGTGGCGATGCCGGCGTTCTCCAGGTCGAGATCGTCGGTGTTGGGGCGGCGGCCCATCGCCAGCAGCAGGTGAGATCCGCGCGCCTCCGGCGGGCCACCGGCGCAGTCCACGCCGGCAACGATGTCCGCACTCTGCCTGGCCAGCCGGATGCATTTCGCATTCACGCGGATGCCGATGCCTTCCCGTTCGAGGATTTCCTGAACCGCCCGGGAAACGTCTTCATCCTCGTGCCGAATCAATCGATCCCCCATCTCGATGATGGTCACTTCGCTCCCGAAGCGGCGAAACATCTGGCCGAACTCGAGACCTATGTAACCGCCGCCCACGATGATCAGATGCCGGGGCAGCGAATCGAGCTTCATCATCGAGCTATTCGTGAGATAAGGCACATCTTCAATGCCGGGAAACTGCGGGACGATCGCTCTCGCGCCGGTGTTGAGGAAAATACGTTCTGCCGAGAGACGCTCGGCGCCCACAGTTACAATTCGCGGTGATTCGAACCGGGCGTGGCCGGTGTAAACGGTGCAGTTCGACATGCCTCTCAGCCACTTCTCCACGCCTTCGCGCGACCGGCCCGAGATACTGTCCTTCCTCGCCATTACCTCTTTCAGATTGACCGTGACTCCTGCGCCGATTCCGACTCCGTACTCCGCGGCCCGGCGCGCCATATGGGCCACGTAGGCACTGGCGACCATCGCTTTCGTCGGGATGCATCCTGTGTTGACGCAGGTTCCGCCGAACCGCTTCCGTTCGACGATCGCGACCTTCATCCCAGCCGCTGCCAGACGACCTGCCAGGGGCGGACCGGCCTGCCCTGTGCCGATAATAATTGCGTCGTAGGAGGTCATTTGCCTATTCGATTGCGCGTGCGTGTTTGGTCCCGCGAGAGAGGTCGTAGCCGATCTCATCGACGTAGCACCAACCCCAGCTTTCGCCTGGTTCGATCGACCGGACCATGGGGTGCCGTGTCGCGTGAAAATGCCGGGTTGCGTGCTTGTTCTTAGATGAATCGCAGCAGCCGACATGCCCGCAAGTCAGGCAGATTCTCAGATGGACCCAGCGGTCGCCAATGGCGACGCACTCTTCGCAAACATGCTTCGCGGGCTCGAGGTCCCTGGCGTCTTTGACATGTTCACAGAATTCCACGTCCCCTCTCCTTTTAGAACAGTGCACCATGTTAGGGGCACCGGACGCAAACTTACATCGTGGCGGTGAGTACCAATGCGAGAATGGGGCATGTCAGCTCAAACCCCCAGCGCGCTGGACGCCCGCACTCAGGCGTTTCCGGTCCTGACGCCGGCGCAGATTGATCGCCTTCGTCCCCTGTCGCGCTCCCGCAGTCTCGAGCATGGCCAGATTCTTTTCGAACCGGGCGACCGGGCGGTCCCATTCTTCGTGCTTCTGACGGGGAGCATGGAAATCGTGCAGCCGGGGCTCGACGGCGAGCGTCCCATCGCCACACATGGCCCCGGCGAATTCACCGGCGAAATGACCATGATCTCCGGGCAGCGCTGCCTGGTGCGAGGACGGGTCACCGAACCGGGCGAGTTCCTGGAACTCAGTGGAGACGCACTGCGGTCGGTGGTGGCGCGGGACGCCGAATTGAGCGAGATCCTCATGCGCGCGTTTATTCTGCGCCGGCTCGAATTGATTCGCCACGGCTACGGCAATGTCATCCTGATGGGCTCGCGCCACTCCGCCCGGACCCTGGAGCTACGCGAGTTCCTCAGCCGCAACGGACATCCTTACTGCTACGTGGATCTGGACACCGACAGCATTTCGCAGGATCTACTGGACCGATTCCACTTGAAGTCCTCCGAAGTGCCGGTGGTGATCTGCAATGGCCGCAACGTGCTGCGCAGCCCCTCCATTCAGGAACTGGCGAATTGCCTGGACCTGAACATGCGGGTCGACGCCACTAACATGCGCGACCTGATCATCGTGGGTGCGGGCCCGGCCGGCCTGGCCGCGGCGGTCTACGCGGCATCGGAGGGGCTCAGTGTTCTGATGATAGAGACCAAGGCTCCCGGAGGCCAGGCGGGATCGAGTTCGAAGATCGAGAACTACCTGGGCTTCCCGATGGGAGTGTCCGGCCACGAGTTGGCGGCGCGCGCCCTCAATCAGGCGCAGAAGTTCGGCGCGGAGATGATGATCGCGCGCAGCGTGGTACGGCTCAACTGCGGCCGGCGCCCCTATGAAGTCGTGCTCGACACAGGTGAGGCGCTGCCCACCCGCGCCATTGTCATCGCCACCGGGGCGCAGTACAAGAAGCTGCGGATCCCCGGCATGCAGAAATTCGAAGGCGAGGGGATCTACTACGGCGCCACCTTCATCGAGTCGCAGGTGTGCGAAGGCGATCAGGTGGCCGTGGTGGGCGGCGGCAACTCAGCCGGGCAGGCTGCCGTGTTCCTCTCCCAGACTGCGCACAAAGTGCACATGCTGGTGCGCGGCGCGGAATTGTCGAGCACCATGTCGCGATACCTCATCCAGCGGCTGATGGAGAACCCCCAGATCGAGTTGCATTTCAACACCGAAATCGTCGCGCTCGAAGGCGGCAGCCGCCTGGAACGAGTGGCGTGGCTGGACGGAACGACCGGCGAAACTTCGACCCACGCCATCCCGCACGTCTTCGTCATGACGGGCGCGTCGCCGCGCACCGAGTGGCTGCGCGGCTGCCTTGCGATGGACGACAAAGGATTTATCCTGACCGGGCGGGACCTGGACAGCTCCTACACGCCAGATGGGAATCCCTGGTGGCCGCTCTCGCGCCCGCCCCAGATGCTCGAGACGAGCCTGCCCGGGGTCTTCGCCGTAGGTGATGCGCGCGCCGGCAACGTGAAGCGGACGGCTTCGGCCGTAGGGGAAGGTGCGATCAGCGTGCATATGGTTCACCGATTGCTCGCCGAGCTGTAGAAGTGCACCTGCGAAGCGATCACCGCGACGGCGCGATTTGCCACTCACCTTCGGCGTCATGGTCGATCTCATCGACTTATCCACTCAGACTCCGCCACGCCTGAAAGCCAGTACTTCGACGTTTACGGGCCTGGGGAAACGGTGCCTTTCAGTTTCTCGCCCCGCCGTCGTAGGCTGCCCATCGTACGGTCTCCCTCTTCGGATCCGGGCAGATCAGCTTGTTGTCGAGACCTTGATCATTGCGTTCGCAGTGGTGATGCACTGTGAACGCGGACGCTGCGCGACGAACCGAGCCTCCGCCAAACAGGACCGGTCGCTCCAGGCACGATTCCTGAATCGTGCGCACAAACCGCTCCCAGTAGTCGTTCAAATTTTGAAGCGAGTTGGTACGCCCGGGCCGATTCGAACGGCCGACCTTTTGCTCCGGAGGCTAAAAATATCAATCACTTACGAGCATCGTTTACTGAAAACAAAAGACTTCCGGGTACCTGCGTTGGACCCTGGTGGACCCAAATTCGGCGGTTTTCGGGGTTTTGGACCCTGTCCGGACCCTCCGCATTGGCTGGCAGTCCACGTGCTTTTCGCGCACGCGCGCGGTCGCTTGGCCTTCCAAATTCCTGTCCAAAATATGTTGCTCAGACAGGATTTTCAAATCGCCATATAGGGACGGCAGGACTACACGGGCTCCGGCGGGATGTGGGCGGCGGCGTGGGATCGTGCTGCCGGGATGATGTGGTGCGCGAGGCGATTCGAACGGGTCGACGTTGCGCCGGGTCGCGCCGTGGCGTTAGAGTCTGGACATCGTGAGATTCGCTTTCGTTTTGCTCTGCGCCGCTGCGGCGCTCGCGATGGAGTCCGCATTCGACGGCGTCTGGGAAGTGCCCGTCCCAGGTCGGCCGACGGGCATTGTCATAGAGATCAAAACAGACGGGTCGCGCCTCACCGGGTCGTTCTCCGGACCGAACGGCAGGCTCGAATTGCGCAAGGGGTCGGTCACCGGCGAGGAGGCGAAGTTCGACATCGAGTTCGCGTTTCAGGGACGGCTGATCACGACACGCTTCACAGGCCGAATCGAAAACGGCGAGTTGATCCTGACCGGCGAAATGCCCGGTATCGAGCAGAAGATGACGGCGAAGCGCCGCGCCGCGGACGCCGGTGCACCCGACTGGTTCAGCCGGCCCGACGCGCCAGCCGAGATCACAGAGTGGCTCAAGTCGAACGGCATGCCGCTGGGGGACGATCTTGCATCGTTCCGCGAACGGATCAAGGGCTCCCGCATTGTCGCGATGGGCGAGGCCACGCACGGCACGAGTGAGTTCCAGGTTCTCAAGCGCCGGACCTTCCAGATGCTGGTCGAGCAACTCGGCTACACGGTCTTCGCCATCGAGTCGCCGTGGGCGAACTCCGTCGCAATCGATGACTACATCAACGGTCGCGTCGACGACCTGCGCACTGCGCTCCACGGTCATTACAACTGGTGGCAGACCGAAGAGTTCGCGGAGTTGCTTCGCTGGATGCGCGCCTACAATCTCGACCCGGCTCATCGGCGCAAGTTGAAGTTCGCAGGTTTCGACATCCGCGGAGCCGGCCAGCTGACGCGCCGCGTGCTGGCGTATTTAGACCGCGTTGACCCGAGCCTGCGCGCGCACGTGAGCGGCTTCCTGGGCGGAATTGAAGAGTTCGAAGTTCCATCCTACGAGAATGCCGGCGCGGAAGCGCACAGCCGCATGAAGGCCGAAATTGACGCGCTGATTCGCGCCTTCGACGAACGGCGGGACAACTACATCCGGAAGACGAGCGAGTCGGAATGGGCGGAAGCCCGCCAAAGCGCCGTCGTGCTGCAGCAGAGCGAGGCGAGAGCGCGGCTCGGGACGGGCGCAGGGAGCGCCTCGCGCGACCGGTCGATGGCGGAGAACGTCCAGTGGATCATTGACCGCGAGCCGCCCGGGACCAAGGTCATGTTGTGGGCCCATAACGGCCATGTCGCGGACCAGTCGCTCCCATATCAGAGCATGGGGTCGTACCTGCGTCGCATTTACGGTGACGCCCTGGCCATCTGCGGGTTTGTCTTCGGCGAGGGTAGCTTCCGCGCGATCCCCTCCGACGGCGGCGGCGCGCGGACGTTCACGGTCGGCCCACCGCCGCGCGGCTCGCTTGACGCGACGTTTGGCGGAACCGGCCTTCCGCTCTTCGGAGTCGACCTGCGGACAGCGACCGGAAGGGCCGCAGAGTGGCTCACCGGCCCCCAGATCTCGCGGCAGATCGGAGGCGAGTATTCCGAAAAAACCGCGCCAATCTACACACACGACATCACACCTCGCGCGTCATATGACATCCTCATCTACGTCGCGAAGACTACGGGCACGCGACCCCTGTAGCGTATTTCGGTGTTCAGCGGTATTAGACCATCCAGCGTCGCCAAAACTCCTGCCGGTCAGATGGAGCGTCTGCGCGAAGAGCAAACGCTCTATTGACCGCAGGTCGAGTGTTCTCAATCAGTTGTGGCCCAAATGCTCACGCATGAGGTCCAGCCGGGGTCCAAATTTCGGCATTTTGGACCCCGTTTGGACCCTAAAACAGACCGCCGCAACTGAATTGGAACTCGTAACTCTTTGAGTTGTTTGAGGAAGGGTGGTACGCCCGGGCCGATTCGAACGGCCGACCTTTTGCTCCGGAGGCAAACGCTCTATCCAGCTGAGCTACGGGCGCACAACCATTCCAATTGTGTCATGCCGCGATCGATCGGTCAAACCCGATCGGGCTGTGCTACCATTTTTATACGCGACCAGTAATCCACGGAGAGGTGGCTGAGTGGTCGAAAGCAGCGGTTTGCTAAACCGTCGTAGGCCTTTAAAGTCTACCGGGGGTTCGAATCCCCCCCTCTCCGCCAGCCTATCCCCCGACCAGCACCGTAAAGTCCCCCATCACGATCATGCCGCCGTGCGCCGTCATGTCCAGCACGCGGGCAGCGGGGAGGCTGCCGATCAGCACCGTCATGGATCCCTTGGCGATCATATCCGGCGGACCGACGCAGACGGCCTTGTCGGTAATGCGCGCCGCCGGCAGACTGCCGATCAGCACCGTGATCTCGCACGGGGGAAGGATCGGCCCGCCCACGTGCGGAATCGGCGGAACGCCCGGCGTGACCATCGGGCAAACATGCATGTCGGTGACGCGCGCGGCCGGGAATCCCATGTCCGAAGAGTATTCCACGAATCGCCCCTGTGCCGCAAGCGCCGGACGTGATACGCTGTGAAACCGTGGACCTGCCTAAACCGCCTTCGCCGCCCAAACCGCCTTCGTTACCCGCCGCGAGCGCGGAGTGTACCTCCACCATGCAGCCGGCGCAGCCCGGCGCGCCCGCCCAGCAGATCGGGTACAAAGTCGCGCGCGCCAGCGACGGCAAGATGCGGATCGATTACGGCGCCACCAGCGTCATCACCGATCCCGCGTCCGGCAAGGCCATCCTGCTGGACCACATAAAGAAGGAAGCGCGCACGATTCCCCTGCCGCAGGCGCCCGCGCCGCCGGCCATGCCGCAAGCCGCCATACCCGGCATGCCCGGCTCCGTCCCGCAGCCGCCTTCCCTGCCCCCGGGGACAACCGTGAAGGACCTCGGCAAGCGGCTTGTGGAGGGCCACGAAGTGGAGGGCAAGCAGTTCACCATGCCGCCCCTCGGCATGCCCGCCATGCCGGCGCCGCCCGCCGTGCCGAAACCGCAAATTCCCGGGATGCCGCAGGCGCCCGCCGTGCCCCAGCCTCCCAAGCCCGGGCCGATGCCGACCGTCACGGAGGCGTGGACCAGCACGCAACTGCAACTGCCCGTGCTCACCCGCACCACCGGCAGCTTCGGCAAGCAGGTCTGCCACTGCAAGAACCTCTCCGGCATGGAGCCGCCTGCGTCGCTATTCCAGGTCCCGCCGGATTACAAGTCCGCCATACCGAAACTGCCCAAGCCCTGAAGCCGCGTCCTCGCGATCCGGCGCGGCCTACTGTTTAGCCACGTCGGCGACGCAGCCCATACGGCTGAAGAAGCCCTTCTGGAAGACCAGCGGCGCGCCTCCCATATCGAGTTCGAAGCGCACCGTCAGCGGCTTCCCACTGGGCAACTGCACCGGATCCTTGCCGATGCGGATGATCCACTCGAGCATGTAGCCGTTGCCCGAGGGCCGCCACGTCTCGGCCTTGTTGAAGAACTGGAACACCGCCCACAGCCCGTCGTTGGTGGACCACGCCAGTTCCGGACCGCCGCCGAATTTCACGGTAGCGCGCGCCTCGTGCGCGCCCGCCGCCTGCCAGACGAACTGCTTGGGCGCGGCGTCGCCGCCGGAGTAAGTGAAAGACTGCCCGTCGAGCCGCAAACCCACGGTCTGGATGCCGTCCGACGGCACCGGCTTGAGCGTGTAGCTCATGTGCGGGTCGGGCGTGTTGCCGGCGTAGATGAAATCGCTGAACGCCGCCGCCTGGTTGAAGAACGAAACGAACGCCGGAGTCAGCGTCACTCCGCCGGCGGTCGCCGCCACATACTGGTTGCCCTGCTTCGGCAGCAGCTTCTGCAGATTCTCGTCGTAGAACTTCCACAGCGCCCCGTCCGGCTTGTGGAAGATACCGTTGACCTCTGCGATGCTCGCCGGCACGGTGGATGCCGCGTTGAACGGATACTTGTTCCACACCGGGCGGTAGACCGAACACAGGCCCTTGCCCTTGCCGTTCAACTCCGCCGGCCCCAGGTTGCGCAGCAGCGCTTCCACATTGGTGATCGGATCTTCCAGCAGCTTTTCCGTCATGGTGTCCACGTGGCCCTCGGGATCGATGCGGAAGGTCTGTGCCACCTGCTTGGCCGCCACGCGCGCGGCGGTCGCGTTGGTCAGGGTCTGCGCCGCGGCGGCGTCGTTGGGCGCGGTCGGCTGCGAGGCCACCGCGTCCACGCTCGCCTGCAACGTCACCATCGCGTTCATGTAGCCCTGGTTGGGCGGCGCGATGTAGCGGTCCACGCTGGAAGGAGGCACCACCGCCTGCACCGGCTGCAGCGCATTGGCCACGTCGGGCACATCCACCGCGGTATTCTGCGAGGCCAGCCAGAACAGCGCCAGGAGCGGCGACTGGTTGCCGGTCAGCACCGCCAGTTTCTTCGAGGCGTCCTGCAGGCTCGCGTAGCGCAGCACGCTGGCGGACTTCACGTATCCGCGCCATTCCTTGATGAAGTCGCTGTAGTAGCGGTCCGCCAGTTGCTGCGCCAGCTTGGTACGGTCGATACTGGCGGCGCCGGACTGCTCGCCCAGCACCCACGGCTCGCCGGCAAAGTACTTCTCCGGATTCTTGAGCGAGGCCTTCATGAAGTTCCAGCCCGGCTTGGTGAAAGCCGCCGGTACTTCGTAGCCGTCGAGCACCGTCTCCGCCGAACCGGGGAACTGGCGATTGAAATTGATCGGCGGACCGGCCTTGGCCGCATCCGCCAGCATGGCCTGGTAGACCCGCTCGAAAGCGGCGAACTGGTTCAGGTACTGGCGCGCCTTGCCGATGGCGGCGGCGTCGTTATCGCTGGCGAACGGATTGGCCTCCTTCAACTCATCGGAGTAGAACTCAAACTGCTTCTGCGCCAGATTCATGCGGTCCGCGTCCACGTTGCGGTTGGCGCTCCAGCGGTTGAGCAGCACCGGGGCCAGGAACGCGCGCGTGCTCTTGTCGTGATTCGACGTGGTGATCAGGTAGGCCTTGAGGCTGTCGTATGTCGGGCCGTAATCGGGCCCCGGAGTGGCCGGCAGGCTGCGCAAACTCTCCACGATCCCGTTCTGCGTCTGCGCCAGCAGCAATTGCCGGAAGTTGGCGAAGTACACGCGCCGCACCTCGGGCCGCAACGTATGCCCCACGTACAGGCCCCAGCGGTAGCTCCACGGCGCGCCCTCGCGATCGTAACGGTTGAGCGTGTCGAGAGTCTGGCGCAGCGTTTCCAGGCGCTTCAGCGAATCGAGCGACGCCATTGTCATCCCGGCGGAATCCACCGCGGTGATTCCCTGCGCCGCAGCGCGCACATCCCGCTCCAGGCCACGATTGCGCACGAAGGAGACCGTCAGCGCGGTGGTGTACATCAGGCACAGCGCGGCCGCCGACGCCAACAGGATCCGGCGCGGCATGCTGGCCCGGACACTGCTCGCGCTCGCGCCCTTGGCCGCCGTATCGGCCAGCAGAAGATCGTTGAAGAAGTGCCCCAGGAAGAGCCACTGCGGCACCTTGCGCGTACCCACGATGCGCTGCCCCTGCTGTTGCGCGCCCGCCGCGCGGAACATGCTGGTGGCGCCCAGCCGGCCCGAACCCTGGCTCTCCTGCGGCTGCGCCGCCGGCGCCACTTCGTTGACCACCACCGGCCGCACACCGGAAAAATAGAAGCCGCGCAGGAATGGCGACACGTTCAACTGGCTGGGACGGCCCAGTTCCACCAGGAAACGCACCACCGGCGCTTTGATCTTGCGGAATTCGCGCGGGAACTCGTACATGTAGGCGAGCTGCGTCGAATCCTTCTCGCGCGAGAGAAACGGCGGACGCGCGTGGCACAGCGAGCGGAACAGGCGCTCGAAGAGCTGGTCGAGCCGCGAACTCTCCTCCTCCGCATAGACCCCGCGTTTACCGGCGATCGGCAGCGTGACTCCCAGAATACGGTTGACCTCCTTCTCATTCAGCCGGCTGAAATACTCGGCGAAGAAGGGGAGTCGGTCGCCGCGCGTGAACAGTACATAGACCGGCAGGTTGATGCCCAGCGTCTGCGAGATCTCGCCAAGCTGCGCGCGCAGCTTGCGCGCGGTCACGGCAAGCGCGTCGGGGCTGGGCGAGAGAAGGCCCTCGGCATCCACGCACACCAGCGCGGCGCGTGGCGCTTCCTCGGCCGTGCCGAGCAGTGCCGCGGTCTTGGGCGGCAGCAGCTTCTTGAGAAGCTTCTTGAAGTTTTCCGAATCGCCAAGCAGCTTGCCGGCCATTTCGACGAACACCGTGCCCTTGGCGAACCACACGTTGGCCGCCGGCGTGGGCAGGATGTTGTTGGCCTCATAGAGCTGTCCGGTGAGCAGTTCCGGCTCCACCCCGGAATGCACCACCGTGTGCGTCTTCGCGCTGGCGGTCTCGCCCAGCACCAGAATGGCGGGCAGTGTCCCGAGTTTCGCATCTTTCTCGAGTTCCGCATCCGCCAGCCGGGCTTCGGCTTCGTAGAGCAGGTCGTCGAGATCGGTCAGTTCGGCGCCTTCGGCGGCGGCGCCCTCGCCGGGAGCCGGCTTGTCTCCAGCGAACTGCTTGCTCACCAGGTAACCGACGATCAAACCGGCGATGAGGCCCAGCAGCATCACCACGCCCTGCAGCAGCGCAGGACTCAGCTTATTCAGCGGGGGAATCGTGCCCAGCACGTTCTGCAGCAGGCTGAAGCCGATCCCGAATACGGTAACGGAGATGCCGTAGATGAAATATTTCTTGCTCATCGTGGTCTCCTAATTCTTCACTTCCGCCGCCGCGGCGCGCAGATCGCCGGCGCCCGAGGATAACGCCAGTTTGTACGTGGCGAACAGAATCAGCATCAGCGCGAAGCAGGCCACCGCCGTGATGGCCAGCGGCTTCAGCCACGGATCCTTGGCCTCCTTCGCCACCTCCGGCGGATCCTCCACCTTCTCCATGAAGGGATCGTTGGTCACCCCGCGGATGCGCCGGATGCGGTCACCGGTGGTCTGGGTCACGGCCTGCAATTCGGCGCTGCCGCCCATGCTGTAGCGCCCGGCGTAGCCCAGCAGCAGGCACAGGTAGTGCACCTCCAGCAGGTCCGCCAGGTCAACCGAATCGGGACGGCCGAGCAACTGCTCCAGGTTGCGGAAGAACAGTTCGCCGGCCATGTGGATGCCGAAGAGTTCCTCCTGCAGCGGCTTTCGCGGCCAATCCGCGAAGATCGGATTGCGCGTGTTGAGCACGCTCTCGTCGAGGAAGCCGACCAGCGCCAGCGTCGCCATTTTGATGTCGTCGGCGTTGTACCCGGCCTGGTTGCGGGCCTCCTGAATCGCCGTGCGAATGGCTTCCCTCATGGAGGAGCGGAAGGTCTGCGCGTCGGTCAACTCCTGGCGGTTGGATCGCAGACGCACGATCGCGGTGAGCACTTCCTGGAAGATGAGCGCGAGGTTTTCAGTCCGGCTGGGAGGCGCGCCCGGACCTGAGGTCGATGTCATGGCCGAAGGATCCTCTTATTTATCGAGAATTACTAAAAGTTCGAGTTCCGCGTTGGGGAAATCGCCGGGGACGTAGATCCCGACACGCTTGGTCTGCACGATGTGGTCCCAGAAAGGACCATCGCGGGAAATGCCGAAATACTGGGTCTCCACTTGCGCCGGGATGGCCGGGGGCGGCACCGGCAGATGCGTCAGGCTCAGGCCCGCCATGGCTCGTCTCACCAGTTCACCCACGAACTTGGCGGAACAGACTTTGATCAGTTGGGGCGCCCGCACGATGAGATCCGCCTCGCCCAGTTGCGCGCGCACGCCCAGCACCCAGCGCGCGCGGCCCAGGCAGCGCGAATCGCCCACATCGCCCTCGTAGAAGTAATTCGCCACCTGCGTCAGCGGAATCGAAAGGCAGTTGGTCGGGACAATGGTCTCCAGGTGTGAGCGAATGTGGCGGTCGAGCGCGTCGAAGCACTCCTCCGGGTGGAGGTGATCGTAGTGCGGCATGTTGCGCGGATGGCTGTCCAGCGCGAACGTGCACAACGCTCCGCCCAGGCGCGACATTTCGAGGAACAGCTCCTGCGGATGCCCGCGCTTGGTCCAGAGATGGCGCAGCGCGGCCAGTCCGCTGTTGACGGCGTGCTTGAGCCAGAAGTTGGCCAGATCGCGGGAGGCGAACTCGGGCAACCCCCCGGCGCCGGACGAGGCCCGTCCGAGCGACCCGCTCTTGGACTCCAGGATCTCAATCAGCCGGCGCAGCATCAGCATGAGCGGCTCGCTGGCGGCGATCTGCAGAATGGGCGGGATGAAGGCGGGGTCGTAGATGAAGTGCCCCGATCCGTCGCGGCGGATGCGCGCCAAGGGCAGCGTGACCGCGTCCTCGGCGGGTTCGGTTTCGAGCAGCAACCGCACGTTCTTGCGGCGCACCGGGATCGGGCGCGCATCGGTGCCGCTGGTTTCGTCGGTGAAACTCCGCGGCTCTACCACGTAGCGCGCGTCGCCGGGATCGCCGCTCAGCGCGCAGTTTCGTCCGCCGGGCTTGTGCCGGGTCATGGCCAGCAGCAGGATCATGCTCTCCTTGGTGGGCGGAAAGACCTCCGCGATCGGCCGCGCCGGAGGCAGCGGATCCGATTCGGGCATGTGGAACGGGACGCCGTCGGGCAGGATGCCGGAGGCATGCAGCAGGCTGGCCGTGCCGTTGCGCAGGGCATCGTGGTCCAGGGTGCAGCCGGTCAGTCCGAAGCAGGGAGCCCATAGCGCCGCGGCGGCGAAATGAAGCGCATCCTCAAAGTAGCGCGCTTGTACCTGGAATTCGTGGGGGCCGAGGTACATCCCTTCCGACCAGACAACTGGCGACAGGAATCTCATAGGGCTTTGCGCAACGGCATGGCAACACGTCGGAGCTGACTCGCGGTTATGGCAGCAGAGTTACTGTATCATAAGCAGGAGCCGGAGGCACGAGCGCGGAGCCGCTTTCCGCGCCTCGCGGGGCCTCCGCCGGAACGCCTGCCGTGCGTGCTAAGGTCTTGATCTTTTTGGGGATGCCATGAGCTTTGAGCAGAGGTTCCAATGCGCAGATCCGGTACCGGGAACCGCCGGTACTATGGATTGCTCCATTTCCGGCCACGAGATCTCCTCGGGCCGGCCGGTCACCATCCACCTGCTGGCAGGCGGATACAGTCTGGAAAACCTGGCGCTGTTCCAGAAGATCACCGAACTGCCGCAGGAGTATCGCGTCTGTTTTCTCGATAGCGGCGAATACCGTGGAATCCCCTACGTGGTGACCGACGTGCTAACCGGCAAGACGCCGCTGCGCGAGTGGATGGGAGTGATCGAACGAAAGCGCGCCGAACGGACCAACCCGGAGGACCTGACCCGGGTGCGAGTCTGGAAGATCCCGACGTGGGTGCAGGGCGGGGAGGGTCACGCGCCGGAGGCGCCCGCGGAGCCGCCGCCGGCCACCGTCCCTCCCGCGCCGGCGCCGGCCGCGGAGATCGAAGACGAGTTCAGCCTGATGCTGGGAGAACACACCGCTCCCGCCGCCGAACCCGCCGCGCCAATGGTTCCGCCGCCACCGCCGCCCGCGTCCGGTCCCGGTGAATTCACGCGCCTCATGCAGGCTCAGTCGCAGCCCTCCGCGCCGACGCCACCGCCGCCCGCATCCGAACCCGGAGAGTTCACGCGCCTGATGCAGGCGCAGCAGC
>JAFDVU010000091.1 GCA_018268835.1 Acidobacteriota bacterium
GGAGTATCGCGAGTCGCTCGGAATCGTGCTCGACGAGGCGCGCCGGCTCTCCGCACTGATCGACGACCTGCTCAACCTCGCCCGCGCCGACAGCGGCCGGGTGCGGCTCGACCTGCGCGAGTTCTACCTCAACGACCTCCTCGCCGAGTGCTGCCGCAGTTTTCGCGGATTGGCCGCGTCGCGCGAGGTCGCGATCGAATGCCGCGCCGCGAAAGACCTTCAGTATCGCGGCGACGAGCAACTCCTGCGCCGCATGCTGCTCAACCTCATGGACAACGCCGTGCGCTACACGCCCGCCGGCGGCCGCGTCACGGTGTCGCTGGAGGCCACGGACGACGCGGTGCGAATCCACGTGGCCGATACCGGGATCGGCATAGCGCCTCAGCACGCCGCGCGCGTCTTCGAGCGGTTCTACCGCGCCGACGAAGCCCGCTCGCGCGCCGCCGGCGGCTTCGGGCTCGGGCTTTCCATCGTCAAGTGGATCGCCGAAGCGCATCGCGGCAACGTCGCCTGCGCGAGCGAACCGGGCCGAGGCAGTACCTTCACGGTGACGCTGCCGCCCGCGGAGACGAGCGTGCCGGAGTCGCTGCCGGCGATGCCTCGCCCCTAGAATCCCAGGTGGTAGAACAGCTTGCTGAAAAACCGGTTGGCCGCGCTCGGTTCCTCTCCGGTGCGGAGGAAGAACGTGCGCCGCAGCGGCACCGTGACTTCGCGCAGCAGCTTGATGTGCCACTCGTTGCTCTTGTGATGGAAGTGGGTTTCGTCCATCTGCGCGGCGACTGAGTACAGCAGGTTGCCGAAGTCGTACTCCGCGTCCATGCCCCCATGCGCCGCCGCCGTCAACACCAGCGGGACGTTGAGCCACGGGCGATACGGGTTGCCGTCGCCGGTGAGTTCGATCGCGGGTTTGCCGAACAGCCCCACCGCGAGTTCCATGTGGCGGCTGAGCATGGGATCGATCCCCATCTTGCTCGCCCCCACCCAATCCACCGCCACCAGGTCGGCGCCGCCGATGATGGTGCGGGTTTCGTTCGGCACCGGCGCGGCGAAGACGCCGAAGGGACCGTCCGCGCTGAGCCACGCGTCCACCAGTCCGAAATCCACCGGGAATGCAGCCAGGTACTCCATCGTGGTGTGGTAGATGTCGCGGTCGCAGTGATATTCCTTGAACTTGTTGGCCAAAGGCAGCGCGCCGTAGATGTTCTTGAGCGTCAGCGTGTAGAACGAATACGCGTGGGTCTTGTTCTTGGCGAAGGAGACGCGGAAATCGGCCTCGCGCCACACGCGCGAGACGGGATGCACGCCGAGGTGCGGCCCTAAGTTGCGCTTCTCATCGGCATCCAGCGTCATGTCCACGACCTCGTATCCGGCGCTGCCGTCGTAGCCCAGGTAGTCCGCCATTTCCTTCACGCCGCGTTTATCGAAGAACTCGCCGTAAGTGGACTGCGCCTCCACCACCCGCACGCAGGCAAACCCGCGCGCACGCAGGCGGCCGGCCAGGTGGCCCACGAGTTCGGGATCGGTGTAAGTGGAGGGGTCGTGCTTGTCGTAGGCGAACATGAAGTTCGGCTTGATCGCGATCGAGAACCGCGTCCGCTCCTTGCCGGACGCGCGCAGTTTCTCTTCCACGGCCTCGTCGAACCGCGCGCCTTCCAGCACCGCATCGAGCGTCCGCAGTTTGTCTTCGCCGCGGATCGCCGCCACCGCGCACTTGCGGCCGCAGTTGACCGCCTCCAGGCGCAGCGCCCGCGTATCCTCTTCGAGGGCGAGGCACCGCGCGCCGCCCGCGTCCTCGACCTCCACAATGCGCCGCTGGAACACGGCCGTCGGGAAGTGGTCGTTATTCACTTCCACAATCGGCGCGCCGATCTGGCGCAGCGGCGCCGCCTGCTCCTGGGGCTTGCCCGCCGGCGGCAGCGGCTTCACCTCGCACCCGCTCCCGGTGAGTCGCACCTCCACCGAAGCGGTCCGCTCGATAGCCGCGCCGACCATGGCGTCCGCGCGATCCTTCACCCAGTACTCCTTATCGTTGCGGAACGTGCGGCTCTGGATCTGCACGCATGCCGAGCGCGATTCCGGACGCGGCGCGCACAGGTAGCCGTAGAGCAGGGTCGGCTCCTTCACGTTGCGGAACGAGCCGCGTTCGCACTCGCCGCTCGACGCCGCGGGGTCGACCTCCCACGATTCGCTGTCCACCGTGATCCGGCCGCTCTTGATCGCGACGAGATGCGGTGTGATGAAGATGCCGGGCAGGGTTTCTCCGGGAAGCGCCTCGTGCAGTTTCTGCTGCAGCCCGGACGAAAGTCGGCGCACTACCGGATCCACCAGCGCGAACGGGAAGGACACGGCATCGCGCGCCGCCGCCGTGAAGTTGATCGAGATATCGGCCAGTAACTTCGTCAGTCGCGGCGCACCCTGCTTCATCTCCGAGAATGACGCGGCGCACCCGTCCCGGATGGCGTACAAGGGCCCCGCATAGCGGTAGGCGCCGTCGCGGATGTTCAGGCTCAGCCCCGGGAGCACGCGGTCCGTGATGGCGAAGCGCCGCCACCCGCCCGCGCCGTCGCCTACGACGAGCAGCACGTCCCAGAACAGTTCGCCGTCGCCCCACGGGAAGCCTTTGTCGTGGACGCCGGAGACCAGGAAGAACGGCGCGCCGCCGGCCGAAGTCCGCAACCGTCCAGCGATCGTCAGGTTCTCATAGCGTGTGTCGTAAAACAATCGCACTTTGTCCAGATACTCGTCGCGCAACTGCCCCCACGCGAAGGAAGCGAAGGCTACGCGCGCGGCCAGATCCTGCGTCCAGTCCTCCGCACCCTCCACCTCGAACGAGGCCAGCAACGCGGGAAGGTCCGTCAGGCCGAATTCCAGTTGCCCGCTCGCATAGAGCGGCGCGGCGTCGCTCTCGCCCGCGTAGACATTCGTGAACAGGCACGTCATGTCCTTGACGACATCGAATCCCGGATCGTCATGGACGTCCTTGTGGCCGTGCAGGTAGTACGGTTTCCCATCGCCGCCGGTGAAGCGGAACGAGTAACGCAACTGTCGTATGCCGCTCGCGGCATCGACCACGAAGAGTTGAAAGCCGCCGCCGGAAACCGGTACGGTACCGCCCAGATCGGGACACGTCACCGTACCCGTGAGTTCGGCGCGATGCTCCGGTTCATCGAAGAACCGGGCGAGATCGGGGATGCGGATCGAGACGTTGAAGCTGAGCGGCCGGCCGCCTACCGCGCCGGACATCGCCTCCTGAAACGCCAAACCGACCCCCTCGAGCCTGCTTGTCCGTCCCATAGTTCGAGTCCATAGTGATTATAGGAGAATCAGATGCGAAACATCCGTTATCTCTGTCTCTCGGACCTTCACCTGGGCGAAGAGGACAGCCTGCTGACGAACGTAGCGGATCCCTCCCGTCCCAGCCCGGTAGTCCGCAGCCTTGCGGAATGTATCGCGGAAGTCCTGCGGCACAACCAGCCGGACGCCCCGAAGCCCACCCTCATTCTGGCCGGCGATGTCCTGGAACTTGCCCTGGAGACCACGCAACGGGCCCTCGCCGTGTTCGAACAATTCCTGTGGAGCGCGATGCCGGCCAACGGCGAGCTCTTTGGCGAAATCGTCTGCCTCCCGGGCAATCATGACCACCACATGTGGCAGGCGGCTCGCGAAGCGCAGTATCTGGGCTACCTCGGCCGGCTCGCGCCCGGAGAGACTATCCAGCCGCCGTGGGACACCACCAAGGTCGTGATGGATTTCGCGGGCAAGGACCGTCTGGTCTCGGGCGCCCTCACCGCGATCGCCCGGCGCCTGCCGCACCTGCGCGAACGCGGCTTCGAGGTGCTCACCGCGTATCCCAACTTCGGCATCCGCCAGGACGGGCGCGCCGTGGTCGTAACCCACGGGCACTTCATCGAACCGGCGTACCGCTTCTTCTCCACGCTGGCGAGCCTCTTCTTCCCGGCGCAGACGCTTCCGCAGGATGTGTACACGCTGGAGCGGGAGAACAGCGCGTGGATCGATTTCTTCTGGTCCACACTGGGCAGTTGCGGGCGCATCGGCCCCGACATTGAGAGCATCTACGAAGCCAGCGGCGACGACAGCAGCCTGCACCGCCTCACCGATACCCTGGCCCACAGCATCGCGGTCCAGTATCCTCTGCCCAAGTGGGCGCCGCGTGCCGTGCGCGAATGGGTGCTCGAGGCCGCGCTGCACGAGATCGCCGGCGGCGTGTCCACGGGTCTGGAGCGGCGGCAGGCGGCGTCGGATACGATCCTGGGTCCGGATAGCGCCAAGGGCGCGCATTGGTATGCCGAGGAAATGCTGCGCCGGCAATTCCAGCAGGAGACCGGAAGCGTGCCCGATTCGCTGACGTTCGTTTTCGGTCATACACACAAGCCGTTCGTGGATCGCTGGCCGGCGGCGTCCGTCTTCAACACCGGCGGATGGGTGATCGACGCGCCGCGGGCACAGCCGCTGCACGGCGCCGCGGCCGTTCTCGCCGGGGAGGATCTGTCCACCGTGGCGCTCCGCTTCTATAACGAAGGCACATACCAGGTGCGGGTGGAGGAGCCGCTGGCGCCGGGAGCCGCGCACAGCGAGCTTCACGATCACCTGTCGGCCATCCTGAAGGCACAGCCGCAGTTGTGGAAGGAGTTCGGGGAGACTGTCCACACGGAGGCCGACCTGCGCATGGCGGCCCTGGCCGCGCGCCTGAACCTGCGTAGTAAGGCGGCGGGCGCCGCGCACTGACCGGATTCCTGAGCGTTCAGGCGAGCGTGCCACGCCCCGTCCCTGTCTCCCCGGTTCATCGTGTGTTCATGCGCGGACGCCTATACTGGACATTTCCATGCTGCGACTTGTCCCGCTCGCGCTCCTTGTTTCGATGGCGTTCGCGCAAGGCCCGCCGCCCTCCCTCACCCTGACCCTGGACGACGCGATGCAACGCGCCCGCGCCAACAGCCAGCAACTGCTCTCCGCCGACATCTCGGCGCGCATCGCGCGCGAGGACCGCGTGCAGGCCAAGGCGGCGCTGCTGCCCTCCCTCAACTGGGAAAACGGCTACATCTACACCCAGCCTAACGGCACGGCCTCCGGCGTCTTCGTGCCCAATGACGGACCCCACGTCTACTCCAACATGGCGGCCGTGCACGCCGACCTGTTCGCGCCCGGCAAGCGCGCCGATTACCAGATGACGATCGCCGCCGAAGCCGCCGCGCGCGCCCGGGTCGAAATCGCACAGCGCGGCCTCGCCGCCATCGTCGTGCAGAACTACTACGGGATGGTGAGTGCACAGCGCCACCTGGCCAACGCCCGGCGCGGAATGACGGAGTCCCGGCAGTTCCTGGACATCACGCGCAAGCAGGAGGCCGGCGGCGAGGCGGCGCGCGCCGACGTGGTCAAGGCGCAGCTTGAAGTCAACAGCCGGCAACTCCTGCTGAGCGAAGCGCAGCTTGCGCTGGATAAGGCGCGCATCGGCTTCGCGGTCTTCCTCTTCCCCGACTTTCGCCAGGATTTTGCGGTCGTGGACGACCTGGACAAACTCGAACCGCTGCCCGCATTCGGCGAAGTGGAGACGCTCGCGCAGAAGAACAACCCCGACATCCGAGCGGCGCAAGCCACCGTCACGCAAAGTACCTTCGGCGTCAAGAGCGCGCGGGCGGGATTCATGCCCACGCTCTCGCTGGACTATTTCTACGGCATCCAGGCCAACCAGTACGCCATCCACAACCCCGAGGGAGACAATCTGCTGGGTTCCAGTATCGTCGCCGGCCTCACAGTGCCGGTTTGGAACTGGGGCGCGACGCGCAGCCGCCTGAAACAGGCCCAACTCCGGCTGGAGCAATCGCGGGTGGACCTGAGCTTCACGCAGCGGCAGTTGCTGGCCAACCTGAACGCGTTCTACCTGGAGGCGGCCACTTCCAGCACGCAAATCGCCGCGCTCAGGCAATCTCTGGACCTGGCCGAGGACAGTCTCAAGCTCACTATCCTGCGTTATCAGGCGGGCGAGGCCACCGTGCTCGAAGTGGTGGACGCGCAGCGCACCGCGCTGGACGCGCGCAACGCGTGGGACGACGGGAAGGCGCGCTACCGCGTCGCGCTCTCCGCACTCCAGACTCTGACGGGGGCCTTCTAGCCGATGAATACCAAACCCCTGCTGTTGATCCCGGTGCTGTTGCTGGCCGGGTGCTCGAAAAAAGAAGAAGCCGAGGCCGAAGCTCCCGCGCCGGTGCAGGTCACGGTCGCGCAACAGGCGACGATCCGCCGCACGGTGGTGGGCGAAGGCACGCTGTGGCCGCGCGACCAGGCCAGCGTGATGCCTAAGATCGCCGCGCCCGTGCAGCGCTTTCTGGTCCAGAGAGGCGACCGCGTCAAGGCCGGCCAGTTGCTGGCCGTGCTGGAATCCCGCGACCTGACCGCGGCGGCCGCGGAAGCCCGCGCGCAACTCGCGCAGGCCGAAGCCAACCTGCGCTCCACGCAGGCCGCGGCGGTGCCGGAAGCGGTGGTCAAGGCGCAGACCGACGCCGATGCCGCGAAGCAAACCGAAGAGGCCGCGCTGCGCCTGCTGGACAACCGTAAGAAGCTGGTCGAGCAGGGCGCGCTGGCGCGTAAGCTGGTGGACGATGCCCAGGTCGCCTGGGCGCAGGCGCACGCTACCTACCTCGCCGCGCAGGAGCACCTGCGCGCGCTACAGGCCGTCGGCAAGGAAGAACAGATCAAAACCGCGGCCGCGCAAATGGATGCCGCGCGCAGCCGCTTGCAGGCCACCGAGGCTCAGCTCAGCTACGCCCAGATTCACAGCCCGATCGCGGGCGTGATCTCCGACCGCCCGCTCTACGCCGGCGAAATGGCCTCGCCCGGCACGCCGTTGCTCACCGTGATGGACGTCTCCAAAGTGATCGCGCGGGTCAACGTGCCGGAAAATCAGGCGGGCACGATCCGGGTGGGCCAGCCCGCGGTGCTCACGCAGCCGGATTCGGGCGACCAACTGGAAGGCAAGGTCACGATAGTCAGTCCCGCCACCGATGCTGCCACGACCACGGTGCAGGTGTGGATCGAGATCGATAACTCCGCCGCCAGGCTCAAGCCGGGCGCCAGCGTGCATGCCACCATCGTCACCGAGGGCGTAAAAGCCGCGACGGTCGTGCCCGTGGCCGCGGTCCTGCCCGGAGAGGAAGGCGGCACCGCCGTACTGGTGATCTCTGAAGACCACGTGGCACACCGCCGCCCCGTGCAGCTGGGAATTCGCGAGGGCGACAACGTGCAGGTGCTCAACGGGGTGCGGCCGGGCGAGGAGGTCGTCACCGTGGGCGGCGTGGGGCTGGACGACAAGGCCAAGGTGCGGGTCGTCACGCCGGGCGCGCCCGAGGAAGCCGACGACGACGAGAACGCCGACGAGGCCAAGCCGGCGGCGGATCAGCCCAAGAAAGACGAGGCCAAGCCCAAATCCAAATGAGCGACCACGGCACGCACGAACCCAACGATTCGAACGGCGCGCCGCACTGGACCGCGCGTCACGGCAAGCCGATCGTCTTCGTCATCCTGACGGCGGTGGCGGTTGGACTCTACCTCGCGTTCTCCATTCCCGTGGCCGTGTTCCCGGATACGAACTTCCCGCGCATCGTGATCGGCGTGGATAACGGCGTCTTCCCCATCGACCAGATGCTGGTCACGGTCACCCGGCCAATCGAAGAGGCCGTGAATTCCGTGCAGGGGCTCGACCACCTGTGGAGCATCACCAGCCGCGGTACGGCGGAGATCGACCTGTTCTTCAACTGGAACGTGGACATGTACCGCACGCTGGAACTGGTAAACGCCGCGATGGCGCGCATCCAGCCCACGCTGCCGCCCACCGCGAAACTCACCGCCAACCGCCTCACCTTCGCCGCGTTTCCGATCATGGGCTACAGCCTGACCTCGGATACCGTGCCGCAGGACAAGCTCTGGGAGATGGCCACGTACGACCTCAAGCCGCGGCTCAACCGGCAGACCGGCGTTTCCAGCGTGGTGGTGCAGGGCGGGCAGATCCCCGAGTTTGAAATCGTGCCCGACCCGCCGAAGCTGGTGCAGGCCGGCGTCACCGTGCAGAACCTGCTGGACGCCGTCAACCGCAGCAACATGATCGATTCGCCCGGCCTGATCGAGATGAATCACCAGTTGGTGCTCTCGCTCATGAGCGGGCAGGCGCGCACGCCCGGCGAAATCGCCAACTTTGTGGTCAAGACCACGCCGGCGGGCGCGGCGGTTCGCGTCGGCGACGTGGCCATCGTGCGGCCGTCGGTGGAGCCCGTGTATACGGTGGTGACCGCCAACGCCAAGCCCTCGGTGCTGCTCAACATCTACCGGCAGCCGGACAGCAACACCGTGATCGCGGCCAACGCGGTGCACGCGGAGGTCGAGCGCATCCGGAAGGAACTGCCCAAGGCGATTCACCTGCAGGCATTCTACGATCAGTCCGACCTGGTCAACGATTCCATCAGGAGCGTGCGCGACGCCATCCTGATCGGGCTGATTCTCGCCTCCCTGATCATGGTGCTCTTCCTGCGCGACTGGGGCACTTCGCTGGTGGCCGGCCTGGTCATCCCGGCGACCATCGCGGTGACCTTCATCGCGCTGCGCGCGCTCAACGAGACCTTCAACCTGATGACGCTCGGCGGACTCGCCGCCGCGGTGGGACTGGTGATCGACGACGCCATCGTGGTGGTCGAGAACATCGTGATGCATCGCGATAGCGGCCAATCGCGCTCGGACGCGATTCGCAGCGCGCTGCGCGAGATCCGTGTCCCGCTGGTGGGTTCCACCATCACCCCGATCGTCGTCTTCCTGCCGCTGATTTCGATCACCGGCGTGACCGGCGTCTTCTTCCGCGCGCTGGCGGTGACCGTGGGAGTCGCGCTGTTCACCTCGCTGGCACTCGCGCTGACCTGGACCCCGACCCTGAGCCACTTGCTGATCCGGCGGCGAGGCGCGGGGGCGGAAGGCGCACACCATCCCACGGTGCCCGCGTTTCTGATGCGCAGCTACGAACGCGTTCTGAGGATCACGCTGGAGCACCCAATGGTGCTGGCTGCCTTCACCGTGGCGCTGGTCGTTGGCACGTATTTCGCCTACAGCAATACCGGCAGCGACTTGCTCCCGGCGATGGACGAGGGCGGCTTCATCGTGGACTACATCATGCCCGCGGGCAGCTCGCTGGCCGAGACCAACCGCGTGATCACCCACGTGGACCAGATCATCCGCCGGCATCCGGACGTGGAGAACACTACCCGCCGCACCGGTCTGCAGTTGGGCCTGGCGGCCGTGACCGAAGCCAATACCGGCGACCTCACGGTGAAACTCAAGCGCGATCGCAAGCACGGCTCCGAGGAAGTCATCAGCGACCTGCGCGACAAGATCCACAAGGCCGAGCCGACGCTCGACCTCGAGTTCCCGCAACTGCTCCAGGACATGATCGGCGATCTGACCAGCGCGCCCGAGCCGGTGGTCATCAAGCTCTTCAGCGAGGATCCGGATCTTCTTAAGGCGCATGCGCCGCGCGTGGCGGCGGCGATCAAGAAGATCCCCGGCGTGGTGGACATCCTGGACGGCATCGAAAACACCATCAGCGGTCCGGCGCGGCTGTTCACGGTGGATCCCGCGGTGACCGCGCGCGCCGGTTTCAGCCCGCAGGAGGTGGAGGTCACCACGTCGGCGATGTTACAGGGCGAGCCCGCGCCGCCTCCCGTCGTGGTCAACGACCGGGCGTACGGAATCCGAGTCCGCTTCGATGAGCACACGCGCAACTCGCTCGACGACATACAAAACACGCTGATCGTGAGCGGTACCGGCAAGACCGCGACCGTAGGTTCGCTCACCAATATGGTGGAGATCCCCGGGCAGACCGAAATCCGCCGCGACAACCTGCAGCGCAACGTGCAGGTGACCGCGCGCTTCGAAAACCTCAACCTGGGCGACGGCATGAAGATGGTGCAACAGGCTGTGGCCGACCTGAATCTGCCTCCCTCCGTGCGCGTTCAGTACGGCGGGCAGTTCGAAGAGCAGCAGCGCTCGTTCAAGGATCTTTCCTTCGTGCTGTTCCTGGCGATCGTGCTGGTGTTCACGGTGCTGCTCTTCGAGTTCGGCGCGTTCGCCGCGCCGCTCGCCATCCTGGCCTCCGCGCTGCTCTCGACGTGCGGCGTGTTCGTCGCTCTGCTTGTCACCGGTACCACGTTCAACCTGTCTTCCTTTATGGGGCTGATCATGGTGATCGGGATCGTGGCCAAGAACGGCATCCTGCTACTGGACGCGGACGCGAAGTTCCGCGCCGAGGGTGCCGGCGCCGAAGAGGCCATGATGCGCGCGGGCGAACGCCGCCTGCGGCCCATCATGATGACCGCGCTGGCCACCGTGGCCGGCATGATTCCGCTGGCGCTGGGTCTCGGCGCCGGATCCCAAATGCTGCAACCCCTGGCTATCGCGGTGATCGGCGGCATCGCCGCCTCGATGGTCCTGTCACTAATCGTTACCCCGGCCGTGCATTACTACATCTCGGGCCGGCACAAATAAAGGAGTTCCAATCATGAAGAAGCTGCTTTGCGCAACCGTCCTGGCCGCGCTGGCTTTCGGCGCGGAAGGGTTCAAGATCATCGGCAAGTACAAGATTGGCGGCGAAGGCCGCTGGGACTACATCGCGGTGGACAGCAACGCGCGCCGCCTCTATGTGTCCCACGGCACCAGCGTGGAGATCCTGGATGCCGACTCGGGCAAGGTGCTCCACACCATCGGGCAATTGCACGGCGTGCACGGCATCGCGCTCGCGCCGGACTTGAATAAGGGCTTCATCACAAACGGGCAGACCAGCAGCATCACCGCCTTCGATCTGAAGACCTTCGAGAAGACCGGCGAGCCCAGCGTCGGCAAGAATCCCGACGCCGTCTGCTACGACTCCAAGACGCAGCGCGTGATCGCGGTCAACCATTCCGGCACCGACGTCAGCATCATCAACGCGAAGAACATGGAGCTGATCAAGAGCGTCGCCACGGGACCTGCGGGCGAGTTCTGCGTCGTGGACGGCAGTGGCAAGGTGTACGTGAACCTGGAGCAGACCAGCGAAATCGTGGAGATCGACGTGGCCAGGGCGGAGATGACTCGCAAGGCGTCTCTCGCTCCCTGCGAGGAGCCGAGCGGACTCTCCATCGACCTGAAGAACAAGAAACTCTTCCCAGTGTGCGGCAACGGCATGATGGCGGTGGTCGATATCCCGAGCTTCAAGGTGATCGCCACACCGCAGACCGGTCCGGGCACCGATGGCGGCGGGTTCGATCCCGGATTGGGCTACGCCTACGCATCGAACGGCGGCAACGGCACAATGACCGTGGTCAAGCTCTTAAACGGCAAGTACGAGACGGTGGATCAGGTGACGACCACACGCGGCGCTCGCACCATGGCGGTGGATCTGAAGACGCATCGCGTGTACCTGCCCAGCGCGGAATACGGTGCGCCGGCAGCCGCGAAGGACGGCAAGAAGGGACGCCCGCAGGCGCTTCCGGACAGCTTCCAGGTACTAGTGGTAGGGAAGTAGAAACAGCACGCGGGACTCCCGGTTGGTGCGCGCGCATACACGCCGGGAGTCCCGCGCCGCCTGGTTACCGCGCCAACTGCCGTAACACGTACGGCAGAATCCCGCCGCTGCGGAAGTACTCCACTTCCTGCGGCGTATCCACCCGCACGTCCACGGTGAACGTCTTGTCGCCGGCGCGAACGGTTGCGGTGCGTCCGCCGCCATTCAGCGATCCGGCGATGCCTTCCACCGAGAAAACCTCCTCACCGGTCAGTCCAAGGCTGGCGATGCTCTCGCCCGGCTTGAACTGCAGCGGCAGCACCCCCATCCCCACCAGGTTGGTGCGGTGGATGCGCTCGAAGGATTCGGCGATCACCGCCTTCACCCCGAGCAGCCCCACGCCTTTCGCCGCCCAATCGCGCGAGGATCCCGACCCGTACTCCTTGCCCGCCAGGATCATCAGCCCGACGCCTTCCGCCTGGTACTTCATGCTGGCGTCGTAAATGAACATCTGCTCGCCGTCCGGCAGGTGGCGGGTGTAGCCGCCCTCGGTGCCGGGTGCGAGTTGATTGCGCAGCCGGATGTTGGCCAGCGTTCCGCGCACCATGACCTCGTGATTGCCGCGGCGTGCGCCGTAGGAGTTGAAGTCCGCCGGTTGCACACCGAGCGAGATCAGATACTCTCCGGCGGGGCTGTTCTTCGGAATCGAACCCGCGGGCGAGATGTGATCCGTGGTCACGGAATCACCCAGCACCGCAAGCACGCGCATGCCCTTCAGATCCTGTACGGGCGCGTTGGGGTCCACCATGTTGTCGAAATATGGCGGCTTCTTGATGTAGGTGGAACTGGCGTCCCACTGATAGATGCTGCCGGTGGGAATCTGCATGCCCTGCCAGTTTTTGTCGCCGTCGAAGACGCGCGCGTACTCTTCCTGGAACATGCCCTTCGTCACGGCGGTGCGGACCACGTCCTGCACCTCCGCGGTGGTGGGCCAGATATCGCGCAGGTAGACCGGCTTGCCGTCGGACCCCGTTCCCAGCGGATCGTTGGCGAGGTCGATATCCACCGTGCCGGCGAGCGCCCACGCCACCACCAGCGGTGGCGAGGCCAGGTAGTTCGCCTTCACCTGCGGATTCACGCGGCCCTCAAAGTTGCGGTTGCCGCTGAGCACGGCGGCGACGATCAAGTTGTCCTTCGTGACCGCGCCGGAAACCTCCTCCGGCAGCGGACCGGAATTGCCGATGCACGTGGTGCAGCCGAAGCCGACCAGGTGGAACTTCAACTTTTCGAGATACGGCATCAGGCCGGCTTCGCGGAAGTAATCCGCCGCGACCTTCGACCCCGGCGCAAGCGAGGTCTTCACCCACGGCTTCACCGAGAGTCCCTTTTCCACCGCCTTCTTCGCCACCAGGCCGGCGGCCAGCATCAGGCTCGGGTTAGAGGTGTTGGTGCAGCTCGTGATCGCGGCAATCACCACGCTGCCGTTGCCGACTTGCCCGGCTGTCGCCGGCTTGGCATCGGGGAAGGCGGTCCGGAAGTTCTTCCGCACCTCGGGCAGTTCCACGCGATCCTGCGGACGCTTCGGACCGGCCATCGAGGGTGTGACGTTGGCCAGGTCGAGCTCCAGCGTATCGGTGAACACCGGGTCGGGGGTCGCATCGGTGCGGAACAATCCCTGCGCTTTCGTGTAGGCCTCCACTACCGCGACGAGGTCCGCCGGCCGGTTGGTGAATTTGAGGTATTCCAGGGTCTCCTGGTCCACCGGGAAGAAGCCCATGGTGGCGCCGTACTCGGGGGCCATGTTGGCCACGGTGGCGCGATCGGCCAGCGAGAGCGCGCTCACGCCCGGCCCGTAGTATTCCACGAACTTGCCCACCACGCCCTTCTTGCGCAGCATCTGGGTGATGGTGAGGACCAGGTCGGTGGCGGTGCAGCCTTCTTTCAGACGTCCGTGCAGCTTGAATCCGACCACTGGCGGCAGCAGCATGGAGATCGGCTGGCCCAGCATGCAGGCCTCAGCCTCGATGCCGCCCACGCCCCAGCCGAGCACGCCCAAGCCGTTGATCATGGTGGTGTGGGAATCGGTGCCCACGACGGAATCCGGATACACCGTGCCGCTCTCATTGCGAAACGCGACCGGCGCGAGGTACTCGAGGTTCACCTGGTGCACGATGCCGGTATCGGGCGGCACCACGCGGAAATTGCGAAACGCCGTCTGCCCCCAGCGCAGGAGCATGTAGCGCTCGCGGTTGCGCTGGAATTCGAGTTGCGCGTTGAGATCGAAGGCGTCGGCGGCACCGAAGTGATCCACCTGCACGGAGTGATCGATGACCAGGTCGGCGGGCATCAGCGGGTTGGCCTTGGTCGGGTCGGCGCCCATCGCGGCGAGCGCGTCGCGCATGGCGGCGAGATCCACCACGCAGGGCACGCCCGTGAAGTCCTGCAGCAGGACGCGCGCCGGCATGAAGGAGATTTCTTTGGTACCGGCACCTTCGCCTTTGGCGACAAGGGCCACGTCGGCCGCGGTGACACGCTTGCCGTCTTCGTTGCGCAGAAGGTTCTCGAGCAGGATGCGGATCGAGAACGGGAGGCGGGAGATGTCCGCGACGCCCTGTTCCTGGAGCGAGGCGAGGCGGTAGTAGGTGTATTCGGCGTTGCCGGCACGCAGCTTCGCCGCTGCGTTGTACGAGTTTTTGGACATTACCTTGATTATAGAAATTCCCATCCGGATCGCGAAAACGGGGGGACGGCGCGGCTGACGCTACAATAGAAGGTTCTATGCCATTCCAGGAAGTGGTCGAAGCCGAAGGCCACCTGATCGACTCCCACGTAATGGAGAACATCTTCGATAAGGTCGTGGAGTATAACGGCCGGTTCGAAGTGGAACAGTTCCGCATCGGGAAGACGAACAGCGAGCCTTCCTACCTGCGTTTGAAGGTCGAAACCGGCGATGCCGGCTCGCTCGGACGCCTGCTCGAAGAGTTGCTCATGCTGGGCTGCGGCCCGGTGGACGCAAGCGACGCGAGCCTCGCCACCGTGGAGCGCGATTGCTGCGCCCCGGAAGATTTCTATTCGACCACGAACCACCGCACCCACGTGCGCCACGACCAGCGTTGGATCGAGGTCGAAAACCAGCGCATGGACGCCATGGTCGTCATCCGCGACGGGAGCGCGACATGCCGCCGCTTGCGCGACCTGCGCGCCGGCGACCGCATCGTGGTGGGGCTGCGCGGCATCCGGGTCATACCGGAATCGAAGGAGCGCGACCGCCTCTCGTTCGCCTTCATGTCCAACGGGATTTCGAGCGAGCGGCAGGTGGATACGGCGGTGCGGCAGACCGCCGCTCTGGTCCGCGCCACGGTCGAGCAGAAGTTGAAAGTGCTGGTAGTCGCCGGCCCGGTGGTGGTGCACACCGGCGGCGCGAAAGCACTGGCCGCGCTGGTGCGCAACGGCTACGTGCACGGCATCCTGGCGGGCAACGCGCTGGGCGTGCACGATATCGAAGCCGCGCTGTTCGGCACCTCGCTCGGCGTGCGGCTCAGCGACGGCCGGCAGGAAGAGCATGGCCATCGCAACCACATGCGCGCCATCAACGCCGTCTATCACGCGGGCAGCGTGGCGCGCGCGGTGGAGAGCGGACGGCTCAAGGGCGGGATCCTCTACGAGTGCGTGAAGAAGGGCGTCCCGTTCGTGCTGGCCGGAAGCCTGCGCGACGACGGCCCCCTGCCAGACACCATCACCGACATGAACGCCGCGCAGGACGCCTATGCCGCGCAGTTGAAGGGCGCCGGCCTGGTGCTCTGCATGGGATCCATGCTGCACTCCATCGCCACCGGCAACATGCTGCCCGGATGGGTCAAGGTGGTGTGCGTGGACATCAATCCCGCGGTAGCCACCAAGGTGAGCGACCGCGGCACCGGACAGGCGGTCGGCGTGGTCGCCGACGTGGGCCTGTTCCTGGACCTGCTTGCGAAACAACTAGGATGAAACGCCAGTATACCGACGAACATGCCAGCGCCGGCGTGAATGCCGCGCTGCCCGAAATCGAAACATGGCCGAACCAGTACGCCGGCTACGAAATCGAAATCGCGCTGCCGGAGTTCACCAGCGTCTGCCCCAAGACCGGCCTGCCGGATTTCGGCAAGATCGTGCTGCGCTACGTGCCGGACCGCCGCTGTCTGGAACTCAAATCGTACAAGATGTACCTGCTGGCCTATCGCAACCTGGGCATCTTCCAGGAGAACGCGGTGAACCGGATCCTGCGGGACGTGGTGAAGGCGGCGAAGCCGGTGAGCGCCACCGTGATCGGCGATTTCTCCGCGCGCGGCGGCCTGACCACGCTGGTCACGGCAAGCTGGAGCAAACGTGGAAAGCGCTGAACTGGCCGCGCTGCTCAACGAAGTCCGCGACCGCGTGCGCGCGCGCCATCCGGAAACCGGCGCGGGCGACGCCGGAATCGCGCTGCCCGATCTGATGCCGCTGGTGCACGCGCGCGACTCCGCGCTCGGCAAGGTGGCCGCCATCGGCACCGTGAACCCGCGACCCGGCGGACTGGTCAACACGCTGGTCCAGACGTGGAAGAAGTTCGTCGCGCGCGCGCTGGACTGGCATGTGCGCGAGCAGGTGGAGTTCAACCGCAAGGCGGTGGCCTGCATCGATGCCGCGGTCGACGCTCTCGGCGACGCCAACCGCGCCCTGGCCGCGATGGCCGCGCGCCTCGCCGCCCAGGAGGCAATCGGGCGGGAGATGACCGACATGCGCGACCACTGGTCCGACTGGCGCGCCGAGTGGGAACGGACTCTGGCGCAGAACGAAGTGCAGTTCCTGCGCAGCGTAGCCGATCTGCAGGCCGGCTTCCAGCACCGCACGGACCTGATGGACGCCAACTACCGCGACCTCATCCGCGCGCAGCACCAGGATTTTGAAGCGGCGCTGGAGCGTTTCGCCAACGACGTCCAGAAGCGGCTGTGGGCCGACATGGAGCGGATCCGTCTGGACTACGAGAGGCTGATCCACTCCGAACTCCGGGTCGTCCGCCAGCGCGCGCAACTGGCGGCGGCCGCGGCGCCGGCGATTTCCGCGCCGGTAGCCCTGCCGGCGCCGCCCGCTTCGCCCGAGTTCGATTACACCCGCTTCGCCGAACGCTTCCGCGGCACCGAGGAGTACGTCAAGGCGTCGCAGAAGATCTACCTGCCGTTCTTCGCCGGCCTGGAAAATGTGCTCGATATCGGCTGCGGGCGCGGCGAGTTTCTGGAATCCGTGCCCGGCGCGAAGGGCATCGACCTCAGCGAGGAATCGATCGCGCTCTGCCGTAAGAAAGGACTCAACGCCGAGGCCGCCGACCTCTTCGTCTACCTGGAGAACCTGCCGGAAGCCTCGCTCGACGGCATCTTCTGCTCGCAGGTGGTGGAGCACATCGCGCCCGACCGCCTGCCCGCGATGATCCGGCTCTGCGCGTCACGCCTGCGCCGCGGCGGCGCCATCGCTATCGAAACGCCGAACCCGGAGTGCCTGGCGATCTTCGCCACCCACTTCTACCTGGATCCCACGCACCACCGCCCGGTCCCGCACCCGCTGCTGGCGTTTTACCTTGAAGAGTTCGGCATCGGCCTGCTGCAGGTGCACCGCATTTCGCCCGCGGTGGATTCGATGCCCTCGCTACAGAGCCTGCCCGGGGAGTTCCGCGAAGCCTTCTTCGGCGGCCTCGATTACGGCATCACCGGGAAGAAGTTGTAGCCCGGCCCGACCACCATCGCACGCACGTTTCCGGCGGGCGCGTCCAGGGTCACCCCAATCGACATCTCCTTGTGGTTGCGCACCACGATCACGTTAAAGCCGGTCTTCTTGTTGCCGCGCAGCGTGCGCAGTGCCCGGGTGATGTCGGCCGAGTTGCTGACCCGGGTATCGTCCACTTTGGTGATCACGTCGCCGGCTTTGATCCCGGCCTTCTCCGCGCTGGATCCCTTTAAAACACTGCGCACCAGGACGCCATCGGTGACGCCGAAGTATTGAGCCAGTTGTTCGGCTTCACCCATCGGCTCGCCATAGATGCCGAGCACGGGATTGGGCGAGAAAGCTTCGAAGGGCGGGATGTTCATCTCCGGCATGCGGAACTCGCGCATGTTGGGCATGTTCGGCATCTCGAAGGACCACGAGCGCATATCGTCGGGAGCGGGTGGGGCGAAGGCGGCTCCTTTGCGCTCCGCGAGGGTCACGTTGAGCGATAGCGGCGCGCCGTTGCGCCACACCGTGATCCGCACCTGCCGTCCCGGTGGCGTCTCGCGCACCAGGCGCTGGAACTGCACCGTGCCCTCGACCGCCGTGCCGTTGAACTCCAGCACCACGTCGCCTTCCTTGATCCCCGCTCTGGCGGCAGGACCCTCTTCGGCGACGCTCGATACCAGTACGCCGCGATCTTCCTTGAGGTTCAGACTGCGGGCTTTCTCGGGAGAGACCTCCAACCCGCCGATCCCCAGGTAGCCCGAATCCCGCTGCACGACGATGGCTTGCGCCGAACGCGCGCGCGGCGCGGCGGGTGGCGCCGGCGCCGCCGGTGGAGCGGGCGCGGTTTGCGCGCCCGCCGCGGGCGCAAGAACGCTCGCTGCCCCCAGGCAGGCGCTAAGAATTCCCAGACTGACTTTCATTGCAGAACCTCTACCGTTGCTTTCGGATGATGATGTTGCCCACCGTGGCGGAAATCTGGAGCAGCGGTCCCCCGCCGTTCACAGGACCTTCCGCAACCACCTGACGTCCCACGCGCCGCACGTTCACGCCGGAGAAATCCGTGGTGATGCGCCGCAGGCTGTCCGCCATGTCGTTTCTTGCGCGAATGGTCACACCCACGTTAGACGGAATCCATACCGTAATGTCACCGTTGCCCGTGGCCAGGTAGGAATCCGCAAGCCGCGGACCCATCAGATTCGCCATGATGTTGCCGAGCGAAGTGGAGACGCGCATGGGCCCGCTGATGCTGCCCACGCGGATGCCGCCGCTGGCGGATTCGCACTGCACGCCGCCGGCGGCGCCCACGAGCACCGGTCCGGCCATGTTGCGCGCGGTCACGATACCTCCCGCCCGGTCCACCACGATCTCGCCGCCGCCGGTATTCGCGGTCACCGCGCCGCCCGCCTTCACCACGTGGATGCCGCCGCCGCCGGTTTCGGCGCGCACGCTGCCGCCCACGTCGCCGGCCGCGATGTCGCCGCCCAGGGTCTCCAGCACGGCCTGTCCGCGGACGCTCGCGACTTGAATCCGTCCCGCGCCGCTGCGGCAGTAAAGCGCTCCGCCGATGGTTCCGGCACGCACGTCGCCGCCCCCGGTGACCAGGCGGCAGTCGCCCTGAATGCGATCCACAGCGACTTCTCCACCGCCGGTATTGGCCTCCAAAGGACCGGCGATGCCCACGGCTTCCACCTTCCCGTCGGACGTGGAGATAGCGGCCGATTCCAGTCGCGGCGTCTTCACGGTCACGGTCGAAATCACCGGGCCGCCGGGCGCCGTGAGCACCAGCCAGTCGCCCGACTTCTCCAGGCGAACCTTGTAGTGCTCCAGGACGCTTCGCGCTTCGGCCTCGCTACGCGCGCGAACGCTCACTGACACCGTATAGGTGAGCGCGTCCCCCGCTCCCGCCCGCAGGTTGACCGGACCGTGAGCGGCGATCCGCAGTTTCGCGGGGGTCGCGTAGGTGCCGGAGAAATCGCGGCGGAAGTTGCCGCCCTCCCGCACGATGCCCGGGGCTTGCGCGTAGACCGCGGCCAGCGCCAGCAGCGCGCACACCACACCGGCGGCCAGGCCCACGCGGACCCGCTCGCGCCACCTAGAATGTGCCGACCGAAGCATTCATGTCCTTGAGCGCCTTTTCCAGCTTGAGGCGAACCGAATCATTGTTTTCGCGCTGCACCAGGCCCTGCATCAGCCCGACCATGTAATCGTCGCGGTGCGCCACCAGAAGATCCACTACCTGCATGCGGACCGCGGGGTTATCGTCGCTCACCAGAACCCGGGAGAGCACCTTGCGGACCTCTGCATCGCCGGCCAGCGGCTTGAGGCCCTCCAGCGCCTTGAGCCGCACGCCCGGGTTACTGTCGCCCGAAATGGCGTTCAGCAGCGCGTCGCGGACTTCCGTGGATCCGGCCCGGTCTTTCAGCACACCCACGCTCTCCACCCGGACCGCCGGGTTGTCTTCGTGGGCGCCGGCCAGCATCAGGCGCTGAATGTTGGGGTCGTCGACGCGGCCGCGGACCACGTTGCGGCGGGTTTCGTCGTAGGCGATCTGCACGTGCCCGGCGCTGTCCGGTTGCACGGAGCGGACCGTGGTGAAAATGTCGTCCGGAGCGGCGGAGGAGGGGGTGGCGGGACGGGGCGCGGTCAGTCGCGCGCCGAAGAATCCGATGGCCAGCAGTGCCAGCGCGCCGATGGGTTGCCGCAAGCGCTCCATCCCCACGAGGGAGTGGGCTACCGCGGCCAGGAACAGCGCCCAGGGACTTTTGGGAGGAGGCGCCACGGCGGCCGCGCGCCTGGCGCCCCCGCTCAGCGCCGCAGTCAGGTCCGCCCGGCAATCTTCCAACAGCAGCGGCGGCACTTCCATCTGGCGGCGGTCCAGAGCCGCGGCCAGGGTGCGCTGCGCCTCCATGGCGCGCGCGCAGTCGCGACAGGCATGGATGTGCTCTTCGACGGCGTCCTCTTGTCCGGGGCTGAGTTCCCCGTAGTAATAGAGCGGAATGAGGGTCGAAATCGAGTCGCAGTTCATAGGAAATCTCCCAGTTCGGTGCGCATCTTCTGGGTCGCGCGGAAGAGACAGTTCTTCGCCGCCTCTTCGGTTGTGCCGAGGATCTCGCCGATGTTGCGCAGGCGCAGTCCCTGGTAGTGCCTTAATTCGAAAACCATCCGTTCCCGGGGTGTGAGGTCTTTGAGCGCGCCTTCGATGCGCGCCCGCAGTTCCTGATTCCACATACTGCGCTCGGGATCGGCGTGCGCAGCCTCTTCTTCGAAGGTTTCCAGGCGGTCGAGCGGCCCTTCGCTGGTCTCCAACGTGGCGGATTCCTCCTTGCGGACTTTCCGCTTGCGCAACAGGTCCAGGCAGATGTTGGTCACGATCCGGTACAGCCAGGTGTGGAAGCTACAGTCGAAGCGGAACGAATGGAGGTTCCGGTAGACCCTGAGAAACGCCTCCTGGTACACGTCCCGCGCATCCTCCGGGGAACGGAGGAGGTTCATGGCCAGCCGGAGCACACTTTGGTCGTAGGTCCGGACCAGTTGCTCGAAAGCGTCCTGGTCTCCGGACTGGGCCGCCCGGATCAAGGCATCGACTTGGGGACTCACGCGGGCGCCAACCGCTCCAGCCGCATCTGCCATAACTCTCGTTACGTGTACGCGTTACGAAGTACCGTTTGCACCTGTTCTACTGCTATGGACGCGGCTGAAACGATTATGTCACGCCAAGTGTGCGATTTTGGGACGGGAGGGGTGGATGCGGGGCGAACGCCCGGCTACTTGGAAGTCGCGGAGGATCCCGCGGGAACGTTGGAAGGCGTGTTGGCCGAACTGCTGGCTCCGGCGCCGCTGGCGCCTGCCGCCGTGGCCTGGCTGGCTGTGAGCGAAACGTTCGCGCCGTTCCACACGGCTTGGATTCCACCTGAAGCCTGTATGAAAATCGCCGCCGCCGCAAGGGTCAGCAATGCGGTGAGCAGGCAGTACTCGGCCAAGTCCTGCCCGCTCTCCTCATTTCGTAAACGCCTTAGGAACGCCCTAAACGTCATGACAACCAAACCCAGAATCATCCTAGACCGTACCTTGGCAGCACGAATAGACTGTCGATGGTTATGGACCCATGGGGTGTAAAGTTCCCTTGTACTTTCTCCGATATGGGATACGGAGGACGATGCCAACAGCGACAAGCCAGTTCGGATCGGCGGTTTGGGCACTGCCACCCCTGATCCTGCACCCGTTCAACGAACGCGTGCCCCCGTCGACGCTTCTGGAGAATTCCAAAGCGGCGCTCATGTTGTCCGGACTGATCCCCAGCGACGGTACGGATGAGGAGGTGCTGCGCCGGCGGGTTTTAGGCGGGCGCTACGCCGAGTTGCGGATGCTGTATTTCCTGGGCAAGGACGTGCTCCGCTGGATCGATCAGTGCGTGGAGTGGGCGTGCCGCGAACCCGGCCTGGAAGCAGCGGAGTTGTCCCATCAGAGCTTCGCCGGATTGGTGACGGCGAATCCGCCCGAAGCCGTTCGCGAGAAACTGATCGGCTGGGGGGTGGCGGATTACGCGTCGATTTTTTCGCGCGCCATCGGGATGAACGCCGTCTTCGCCGAACCTCCCGCGATCGAATCCCTGAACGAGGATTTCCTGCGCGGTTACCACCGCTACACCGATCTGATGTTCCGCTGTTACATGGATGTCCAGCCTTACACGCCGATCGATAGCGGCAATTTCAGCTTTGAACTCTACGCTTCCGGGGAATACTCGCGCCTGCTCGAAAACGAGTGGGGCGAGGAATAGCCCGGCTGGCGCCGGATGCCCCGGACCGGAGTCTCGTGCCGCGCACCCGCATTTGTGGGATCTTGCGTCACTGCGCGCTGTGCGTTACCAATGAATTCAGAGAGGTCTGTCTGAATGAGGCAGTTTCTGCGTTTGGGCGCCATTGCCCTTCTATTACTTAGCGCGTCGTTTGCCCAGGAGTTCCGCGGAGCCATCAGCGGTGTCGTCACCGATGCCAGCGGATCCATCGTCGCCGGCGCAAAAGTCACCGTGACCGAAGTAAACACCGGAACCAAGGTCGAGACCACCACGGACTCGGCCGGACACTATAGCGCTCCCTTCCTGCTGCCCGGCGACTATGACGTCACCGTCAAGGCCGAAGGCTTCAAGGAGTTCATCCGCAAAGGCTTGCATCTGGGAGCCGGCGAGACGCCGGCCATCGACGCCCGGCTCGAGTTGGGCGCTACGCAGCAGACCATCGAAGTCGTCGAGAGCGTCCCGCTGCTCAACAGCGAGAACGCATCCATCGGCCAGACCATCACCACCAAAGAGGTCGAGGATCTGCCCAGCAACGGCGGCACCCCGATGATGGTGGCGCAGTTTGCCATGGGCGTGACTCCCATGAGCCAACCCTCGCAGGTGCTGCCCTTCGCCAGCGGCGGAGCCGCGTCCTGGAGCATCGCGGGTTCGGCCAACCAGACCAACGAACTGCTGATGGACGGCGTGCCGAACGGCACCTGGGACGGCCGCCAGGCCTACAGCCCGCCGCAGGATGCCGTACAGGAGGTCCGCGTCAAGGCTTTCGACAGCGACGCCAGCTACGGACACACCGGTGGCGGCACCGCCAACCAGGTGCTCAAAAGCGGCACCAACGCGCTCCACGGCACGGCGTCCTGGAGGAATCAGCCCGGCAACCTGGTGGCCAACGATTTCTTCCGCAACCGCAGCGGCCTGCCGGTTCAGTTGACCCACTTCAATCAGTACAGCACCACGGCCGGCGGCCCGATGTACGTTCCCAAGGTGTTCGACGGGCGCAACAAGCTGTTCTGGTTCTTCGCCTTCGACGGCGTCAAGGACTCGCAGCCGGCGACCACCTTCATGACCGTCCCCACCGCCGCGGAAAAAACCGGCGACTTCTCCGCGCTGCTCGGCGTCAAGAGCCCCACCATCCTCTACGATCCCTACTCAGCCGTGCAAAGCGGCACCACCATCACGCGCACCGCCTACGCCGGCAACCGCATCCCTTCCAACCGGTTGAGCGCAATCGCGAAGAACTACCTCAGCTTCTTCCCGGATCCGAACGTGATCAACGGGGCGCGCGACGACGGCTATAACAACTTCGGCTCCAACGCGCCTTCCAGCGACGGCTACACCAACGAACTCGGCCGCCTGGACTACAACATCAACGCCCGGAACCGCACTTACTTCAACGTCCGCCACACCGACTACTACCAGAACAAGAACGACTACTTCCACAACCTCTCGACCGGCAGCAACCTGAGCCGCAGCAACTGGGGCACGACGCTCGACCACGTCTACATGGTCAATGCGAGCAACGTGGTCGATGTCCGCGTGAACTACACCCGCATGTACGAAGACCACTCCTCGCCGAGCGCGGGTTTCGATCCCACCACGTTCGGATTCCCGTCCTACCTGGGCGCCAATTCGCTCTACGCGCAGTTGCCCACCATGACGTTCGCCACCTCCGCCACCAACATCAACACGATGGGATTCGGCTCCAACGCCAACCTGCTGCCTTCGCAGTCGCTGCAACTTTACGGCACCTGGGCGCTGATTCGCGGTCCGCACAGCATCAAGATCGGCGGCGATGCGCGCCAGTACCGGCTCAACTACCGCAGTTTCGGCAACTCCAGCGGCAACTTCAGCTTCAGCGCCAATAGTTGGGTCCGGCAGTCGAGCAGCGCTTCCTCCACCGTGGCCATGGGACAGGACTTCGCCGAATTCCTGCTCGGATTGCCGACCAGCGGCACTTACGACCTGAACACTTCGGCATCCTACTACGCCTACTACGGTGCGGCGTTCGTGCAGGACGACTGGCGGGTAAGCCGCAACCTGACCGTCAACATCGGACTGCGCTTCGACCACGACTTCCCCTATCACGAGAAGTGGGGACGCGTGGTGAACGGCTTTGCCTTCGACGCCACCAATCCGCTGGCCGCGGCCGCGCAGGCGGCCTATGCCAAGTCGCCCAGCGGGCTGCTGGCGCCGGCCGATTTCAAGGTGTTGGGCGGCCTCACCTTCGCCTCGCCCAGCAACAACGCGATCTACGAGAACACCTCGCACCTGTTCAGCCCGCGCGCGGGCCTGGCCTGGACGCCGGAACGCTTCCACAACAAACTGGCGGTCCGCGCCGGCTTCGCCATGTTCGTGCAGCCCATCAGCATCGCGACTCTGCAGGTAAGCGGCGCCTATTCCACCAACCCGCTCAGTCTCCAACCCGGCTACAGCCAGACCACCTCCATGACGGTGACCAACGACAACTACCTGACGCCGGCGGCGACCCTGACCAGTCCGTTCCCGGGCGGCTTCGTGCAACCCGCCGGGTCCTCGGCGGGTCTGCTCACCAACACCGGACAGGGGGTCAACTTTATGAATCCGCAGATGAAGAGCCCCTACGCCGTACGCTGGAACCTGAGCCTGCAATACCAGCTCACGCCCAATCTGGTGCTGGAGGCGGCTTACATCGGCAACCACAGCGTCCACCTGCCCATCACCTACACGCAGTTCAACGGGGTTCGGGCTCCGTATCTCAGCACGGCCCTGGTGCGCGACCAGAACACGATCAGTGCGCTGACCGCCACCGTGCCCAACCCGTTCAAGGGACTGCAGACCAGCATCGCGTCGAGCAGCACCATCTCCGCCGCGCAGTTGCTCTCGCCGTATCCGGAGTTCGCCACCGGCACGACCTCCCCGGGCAGCTCCGGCGTTGTGATGAACGATAACAGCGTGGGCAGTTCCTACTACCACAGCCTCAACGTGCGCGCGCAGCGGCGCCTTTCGCACGGCATGTCGTTGATCGGAACTTTCATGTGGTCCAAGATGATCGACCAGACCACGTGGCTGAATTACTCCGATCCCACTCCGGAGCGGCGCATCTCGCCGTTCTTCCGTCCGCTGCGCTTCTCCGTGGCTTCGACTTACGAACTGCCGTTCGGCCGAGGCCGCCGCTTCCACGTGGAATCGCGCCTGGTGAACGCGATCTTCGGCGGCTGGCAGGCGAACGGGACCTACCTCTTCCAGGTGGGCGGACCGCTGACCTGGCTCAACGGCAGCACCAACAATCCGGGCGACTACGTTTACTTCGGCGGCGACCTGAACTCGCAGCCGCGCAACGTGGACGGCTACGCCTTCGATGTGACCCGGTTCGACACCAAGACCGCGGATCAGTTCCAGTATCACATCCGCACTTTCGCCAGCGCGTTCTCGAACCTGCGCACGGACGGCATCAACAACTTCGACGGGTCTCTCCTCAAGCGTTTTGACATCCGCGAGAAGAGCTACTTCCAGATCCGCGCCGAGGTGTTCAACCTGATCAACCACCCGGTCTTCGGCGCGGCCAATAACACCGTCAGCAATTCGGCCTTCGGCACGATTACGTCGCAGGCAAACCGCCCGCGCATGATCCAGTTCGTGGCGCGGCTCGTGTTCTGACACCCGCTCGTCGGGGCGCCGCCGGATCCGCGCGGCGGCGCCGCGTCCCCGCGGGTCAACGGTTAAAATAGGAACATCATGAAACTGCCTCGCCTGATGATCGTCCGCCAGAACTTCCCCGCCCACCGCATCGAGGACATCCCCGCCGAGGTGCGCCGGCAGCTTGCCGGCAGCGGCTTCTCCTACCGCCTGAAGCCGGGCTCGCGAGTCGCCATCGGAGTCGGCAGCCGCGGCATCGCCAACATCGCGACCATCGTTCACGGCGTGGTCCAGTACTGGAAGGAAGCCGGCATGAAGCCGTTCCTCTTTCCGGCGATGGGCAGCCACGGCGCGGCCAGCGCGCAGGGGCAGGCGGACGTGCTCGCCCATTACGGCATCACCGAAGCCACTATGGGATGCCCGCTCGTCAGCCAGCTCGAAGTGGTCTCGCTCGGAAAGACGGCCGACGGTATCGAAGCCTTCATGGACAAGATGGCCTATGAAAGCGACGGCGTCATGCTAGTGGGCCGCGTCAAATGGCACACCGATTTCGCCGGCAAGATCGAAAGCGGACTTTACAAGATGATGGCCATCGGGCTGGGCAAGTTCGCCGGCGCGCAACGCTATCACACCTACGCCTACACCCTCGGCCTGGAGCACGTGATCCGCAGCGTGGGCCGGCAGGTGCTAGGCTCGGGCAAGGTCCTGGGCGGCCTGGCCATTCTGGAAGACGCCTATCACAACACCGGGAAGCTGGATGCCGTGCCGGTGGAAGTGATGGAACAGCGCGAAGAAGAGAACCTCGCCCTGGTCAAGAGCTGGATGGCACGCATCCCCTTCGATCTGGACGTGCTGGTGATGGACGAGATCGGCAAGAACATCTCCGGCGCCGGAATGGACACCAAGGTCGCCAATCGCGGGGTCAACGGCGAGTACAATCCCTGGCCCGGCGTTCCGCGCTTCAACCGCATCTTTGTGCGCAACCTGAGCGAGAAGACGTATAACAGCGGCGTCGGCCTGGGGATGGCCGACGTGGTTACGGACCGCCTGGTGAACCGCATCGACTGGGCGCCCACCCTGATCAACTCTCTGACCGCGAATACCCCCGCCGCCATCCGTACCCCGATCCATTTTCCGGCCGACCGCGAGTGCATCGAACGCATCGCGCCCACCGTCGGCAAGCTGGATCTGGACAGCGTGACCTACGGCTGGATCCGTAACACGATGGAACTGGTGCGCATCGGCCTTAGCGAGAACCTGCGCGCGCAGGTCGAAGCCAACCCGATCCTTTCGATCGAAGCCACGGTCGAGTTCGAGTTCGATGGTGACGGCAACCTGGTGAGCCCGTTCGCGCCGGTCGAGGAAGCCGCCGGCGTCCACTAGCCACTCCCTGGTAGCGCCGCCGATCTAAGTTGCGGGCCGGCTGGACCCACACCGTTCAGTCCGCTCTGGTGGAATCGATACGGCTTAGCACTTCGGCCAGTTCGCCGGAGCGGATCGGCTTGGCCAGATAGTCGTCCATACCGCTGGCCAGGCAGCGATCCCGGTCACCGGTCATTGCGTGCGCCGTCACGGCCACGATCGGCATATGCCGCCCGGTACTGCCTTCGGTGCGGCGTATGGCTTCGGCCGCCTCCAGTCCGTCCATCTCCGGCATCTGTACGTCCATCAGAACGGCGTCGAACCGCTCCCTGGTCATGGCCTCCAGAACCTCGCGCCCGTTGCCGGCGATGGCCACCTCGTGCCCCAGCCGCGCCAGCAGCCGCGCAATCACCTGCTGGTTCACCGGGTTGTCCTCGGCCACCAGCAGGCGCAGCCGGCGCGCGGCGGTGGCAGCCTCCCCAGCCATGGGAGGAACCTCCAGCGCTCCGCTCGGCGCTACGTGCACCCGCACCGTGAAGCGGAAGCAACTTCCCACGTCCGGACGGCTTTCCACGGACAAGCGCCCACCCATCAGTTCCACCAGCCGCGCGGAGATCGTGAGCCCCAGCCCCGTACCGCCGAACCGGCGTGTCGTGCTTCCGTCGGCCTGGGCGAAGGCTTCGAAGATGCGCTTCTGCTGCGCCTCGGCGATGCCGATCCCGGTATCGCGCACGGCGAACTCGATCACCGCCTCGCCCGCGTCGGCCCAGAGCGCGCGGCACTCGATTCCAACACTGCCGCGCCCGGTGAATTTGACGGCATTGCCCGCCAGGTTCAGCAGCACCTGTCCCAGGCGGGTGGGATCCCCGACGACCCACTCCGGCAGGTCCGGCGCGAATTCGCAGGTGAGTTCCAGCCCCTTCTGCGCCGCCCGGAACTCCACCAGCTTGACCGCCTGTTCCACGCACTGACGCGGGCGGAACACGACCGGCTCGATTTCCAGCTTGCCGGCTTCGATCTTCGAGAAGTCCAGAATGTCATTGAGGATTGTCAGCAGGCTCTCCGCGCACACCCGCACGGTGGAAAGGCAGTCGCCCTGCTCGGCGGTGAGCGGCGCGCCCAGCATCAACTCGGTCATCCCCAGGATGCCGTTCATCGGGGTACGGATCTCGTGGCTCATGTTGGCCAGAAACTCGCTCTTGGCGCGGTTCGCCTGCTCGGCGCGGTCGCGCGCCTCGCGCAACTCCCCGTTGACCCGGCGCAACTCGGCCGTGCGGTTGCAGACCTCTTCCTCCAGTCTGTCGCGATGCCCCTGCAATTCGTGGTCGCGATGCTGGATCTGCGAGAGCATCTCGTTGAATCCGTCGATCAGCGTGCCCAGTTCATCGTCGGTGGTCTTGCGCGCGCGGATGCCGTAATTGCGCAGCAGCGTCACCGCTTTGGCGGTCTGCACCAAGTGCACGATGGGATCGGAGACGACCCGCTGCAAACGGCGGCTCATCAGGAACGCCGCCAGCGCGGAGAGCGCGGTCACCAGCAGCATGATCCCGAGCGAGCGCAGGATGCCGCTGTGCAGGGCGGTAAGATCGCCAACAAGATAAACCACCCCCAGGTCCTGTCCATCCAGCTCCACCAGGTTCGTCCAGATCAGGCGGCTGCCGCGGAATCCGCAGAATGGCGCCGGGGCGGAGGCGGGCACCACTTCGGCGGATCCGGCGCGCACGTACTGCGCCACCAGCACGCCGCGGGATGAATAGACCGCCGCCGCCGCTACCGGCGGCTGTGCCTGCAGGCTCTCCAGAAGCTGCTGCGCCGATCGGTCGTCGTCGAATGCCAGGGCGGCGGTGCTGTTCTCTCCGATCATTTCCGCCAGCATGCCGAACTCGCGCTCCGTAGCCTGGCGC